>JAIQEX010000154.1 GCA_020073615.1 Terriglobia bacterium | reverse complement strand
GCCGCCGCCTGATCATGCCACGCTACACCGAACCGGATCCCGAGCAGGCCATTTTGCTTCATCACCTGAACCTCGTATTGCCGCAACAACCGCCGCCGCGCATCACCACTTCTGCTTCGTCAGCTCCCTTTCCCCAACTCAAAATGTAGTGGAGACCTTTGGAGTATTTTTGTTGAAAACAAAAGACATTCCGGCGTCAGATCTGTCGAACTGCGAAGGTTCGGTTAATGTCGCGTTGCGAACGGAGCTTGGCCGGGCGCGGGGCAAGCATCCGATGGGAGCTTTCAGGCACGCCCCTCCGGAGCGGCGCCCCGCACCGGCTTGGGCATCGCCCCAGACTGTTCAAGGCGCGTGCGCTGCTGCGTCCGTTGAGGCTGGTGCAGAATCATCACCCTAACTCATACCGCTCCCGAATCGCTTGCCAAGCTACAAGCACAGAGCCGCGGCGAACTACACCACCACGTCCGTGCGCATGCCCAGCGCTTCATCGCGCGGGATGCGGTAGCGAAACGCGTCGATTGCTTGCGGACGGATCTCGGCCATCAGATATCAAGGTACACTTCGGCCAGCCAGCCGCCGGCAGCGTGGGCTACCTTGAGCTGGTGGTAGGTCACGGCCTTCACCACCAGCTTGCCAGGATGCCGCGCGGGATCTCGCGGTTCGCCCCGCGCCAGACACTCGATGCGCGTTTCCTCCAGCCGTGAAATCTCAAACGCGCCGAGCGCCATGCGGAGGCCGTCGACGGCGTAGAGCACTTCGTTCAGCCAGTTGACCAGCAGCGATTCGTAATCGCCGCCCACCGCTTGAAGCGGCACCGGGCGGACGAGCTCAATCCCGGATGGGTCCAGAATGATGGACACGAGCGCGTGCGCGCAGTTTCCGAACAGCTCCGCGAGCGTCGCGCCGCGCGCGCGAAAGCCGATATCGGCGGGATGTTCCAGCAGCTCGAAGGTCAAAGGGCGCCGCGCAGCCCGCTCCAACCTTCGGCGAGCACAATGGAGTTGGCCGGATTCTTGGCGTCGTAGCGGACGCCGACCGGCGCGAGCACCGAGAGATCGGCCGGTATATACTGCTTGAGCCCGGAAACGTCCTGCGACGCGGTGTACTCCACGCCGCGGACGGCGTAGGTGTAGAAGAGAAGGTCCTCGCGCATTTCCACCAGTGTGGCATCGCCCATCTTGCCGCGGGCCACCAGCGCCGCGCGGCGCCGCCGCTCGCGCTCCTCCGGCTTAATGCGCGAAGCCTTCCACGCGCGAACCCCAATGAGCGCTACCAGCACGGTGAGCACGCTGGCGAGAGCAAGCGTAACTTCTTCCGCCGTCGTGTAGAACCAAGCCAGAAAACCCGGCATTCTGATGTTTTCTTACCGGCCGGCGGGCGTTTCCTGAAAGACCTTGGCCCAGTCCTTGAGGAACTGCTCCAGCCCCTTGTCCGTGAGCGGGTGGTTGAAGAGCATGTCCAGCACCTTGAAGGGCATGGTGGCGATGTGCGCGCCCGCCAGCGCGGATTCAAGCACATGGGTGGGGGAACGCATGGAAGCGGCCAGCACCTGCGTCTTGAAACCGTAGTTCTTGTAGATCTGGATGATGCTGCGCACCAGGTCCATGCCCACCCAGCCGATATCGTCCACGCGCCCCACGAAGGGGCTGACGATATAGGCGCCGGCCTTGGCGGCCAGCAGCGCCTGCCCCGGCGAGAAGCACAACGTCACGTTGACGCGGATGCCTTCCTTGCTCAGGGCGGCGGTGGCCTCGATGCCGTCCCGCGTGAGCGGGCACTTCACCACGACGTTCTTGTGGATGCGGGCGAGTCCCTTGCCTTCCTGGACCATCGCGGAGATTTCGGTGGAGACCACTTCGGCGCTGATATCGCCGTCGACGATATCGCAGATGAGCCGCACCTGTTCTTCGATGGGGCGCCCTTCCTTGGCGATCAGCGAGGGATTGGTGGTCACGCCATCGACCATGCCCCAGCGCGCGCCCTTCTTGAGCTCGTCCAGGTTGGCGGTATCGAGAAAGAATTTCACAGCGGTTCCCTCCGGAATTGTTTTCAGTTTAGCATTTACTATATGGGCAGGCCCGGAGGCCTGCCCTAGCGATGCGGGAACTTTGGCTGTTTCGTCACGGCGAGACCGAATGGAGCCGCTCCGGGGCGCACACCGGGTGGTCCGACATTCCGCTCACCGCGGCGGGGCGGGAGAACGCGGCCGCCCTGGGGCGCTATCTTGCTGGACGGCCTTTCACCTTGGTGCTGACCAGTCCGTTGCAACGCGCGCGCGAAACGTGCCGCCTGGCCGGCTATGGCGATGCCGCGGCCGATGCCAACCTGCGCGAGTGGAACTACGGCGATTACGAAGGCCGCACCACGGCCGAGATCCATAAAGAGCGCCCCGGCTGGTTTCTGTGGACCGATGGTGTGCCGGGCGGGGAGACCGTTGGCCAGGTGGCCGCGCGCGCCGAAGCCGTGCTGGCGCGGGCGCTCGCCGCCGAGGGCGATGTGGCGCTGTTTGCCCACGGCCACATTCTGCGGATTCTCACGGCGCGGTGGCTGGGCCTCGGGCCCGATTGCGGCCGCTTGTTCGCACTCGCCACAGCTTCAGTCTCGACGCTCGGCTACGAGCGCGAGACGCGCGTCATCTGGCGTTGGAATCTTTCGGTTTCTGCGTGACCAGGTTGACGCGAGCGGGCTTGGCCCCCGGTTGGACCTTGACCGTCTTGGTGACGAGTTCGAGCGTCTCGACCGGGGAGATCACGCGAGTGAGGACGCGGTTGGCGTCCATGCCGCTCAGCACCGCCACCTGCGGCGCGGCCAGGAAGATCTCCATCACCCGGAGCCTCTCGCCGGCGTTCTGAAACAGCACGATCAGCTCCTCGTCGTCCTTGAGGGCCTTCTGCATGGCGCCGATCTGTGCCAGTATGACGGCGCCCACACCGGCAGGGGGCGGGGGCGGCGGTTCCTTGGTCGCCGACAAGATCGCCTGTTGCGCGAGCTGTTTGGTCAGGTCCACCAGGGCCATGGTGTTTCATGCTAGCATGGCCCGCACCGCGGCGGTTACATTAAGGCTATGCGAAATTTCGACAGTCTTTCGGAGCGGGAGATTCTGGCCCTGGCCATCTCGCTCGAAGAAGAAGACGAGCGGATCTACAGCGATTTCGCCGATGGCTTGCGGCAGAGCTTTCCGGGCACCGCGGAAATGTTCGAAGGGATGCGCCAGGAGGAGTCGGGCCACCGGCGCCGTTTGATCGAGCTGTTTCGCGAGAAGTTCGGCGAGCACATTCCCCTCATTCGCCGGCAGGACGTGAAGGGCTTCGTGGATCGCAAGCCGGTGTGGCTGATCCGGCCGCTGCCGCTCGATACGGTACGCAATCAGGCCTGCCAGATGGAGCTCGAGACGCGCCGCTTTTACGAAAAGGCCGCCGCGCGGGCGCAGGACGCCGGCATGCGGCAGTTGCTCGACGACCTGGCCCAGGAGGAGCGCTCGCACAAGGATCGCGCCGAGGAATTGGGCCGCGACAAGCTGCGCGCCGGCGTCCGGGAAGAGGAGGATGCGACCAACCGGCGCCTGTTCGTCTTGCAGGTGGTCCAGCCCGGCCTGGCGGGCCTGATGGACGGCTCGGTATCCACGCTGGCGCCGGTCTTTGCCGCGGCATATGCCACGCACAAGCCCCTGGACGCGTTTCTGGTCGGCATGGCGGCATCGCTGGGCGCGGGCATCAGCATGGGTTTTGCCGAGGCGCTTTCCGACGACGGAAGCCTCACCGGGCGAGGCCGCCCGTGGGTACGCGGATTCATCACCGGCCTCATGACGGCGGTGGGCGGTGTCGGCCACACGCTGCCTTTCCTCATCGCCGATTTTCAGATCGCCCTGACGGCGGCGATGGTGGTCGTGGTGCTGGAATTGGCCGTAATCTCGTGGATCCGCCATCGCTACATGGAGACCCCGACGTTATCGGCGGCGTTGCAGGTGGGGCTGGGCGGAGCGCTGGTGTTCGCGACGGGGGTGCTGATCGGCAGTTCGTAGTGCGCGGTGCGCAGATTCGTTACGCTACCATATACACACGAAGCGCACCGGCGCCAGGAGATACTCCGCGGCCGTCAACACCGCGCTTGCCGAGGTCATCCGGCTCAAGAAGATTCAGGATATTCCGCGGTTCTTCGGGAAAGGCCTCTGGCAGGGAGACCTCGCGGCCATGCGGGAAGACAAGCCCCGGCGCTCCCGGCGCTCGCGATGATCCTGGTAGACACCTCCATGTCATCGCTACATGGAGATCCCGACGGTTTCGGCGGTGTTGCAG
The DNA here is from genome assembly GCA_020073615.1 of Terriglobia bacterium. Classification (GTDB taxonomy): domain Bacteria; phylum Acidobacteriota; class Terriglobia; order Bryobacterales; family Bryobacteraceae; genus JADGNR01. The sequence goes on along the minus strand of JAIQEX010000154.1, from coordinate 10,205 downwards.
GTGGGCCTGGGCGGGGCGCTGGTTTTCGCGACCGGGGTGCTGATCGGAAGCTCGTAGTGCGCGGGTGCGCGAGCCGGCCACCACCGCAGACTCTCAGGACAGCCGGCTGGCCGATTGACAATCGGCCGCAGGTTTCACAACCTGCCCACATCTGGAGGAACGCGCAGGTGGTGGGGCAGGCGGCTCGATATTCTTAGCGGTGCGCCGCGACCGCAGCTTCCCACTTCACCGAGACCTTCTTGATGCGCCGGATGGCTTCCATCAGGTTCTCGAGCGAATTGGCGTAGCTGAAACGGACGTAGCCTTTGCCGTACTCGCCGAAGCAGCCGCCATCCAGGCATGACACGCCGGCTTCGTACAACAGGTAATCGGCCAGATCCTTGGAGTCCATGCCGGTCTCGGTCACGTTGGCGAAGGCGTAGAAGGCGCCGCCCGGAACCGCACAGCGGAAGCCGGGGATTTCGTTCAGGCCTTTGCAAATGGCGTCCCGGCGGCGGCGGAATTCGGCCACCATGGCGGTGACGCAATCCTGCGGTCCGGTGAGCGCGGCCAGGCCGGCGCGCTGCGTGAAACTGGCGGTGCAGGAGTTGGAATTCACCATCAGCTTGGTCACCGCCTCCACCAGCCACGTGGGCATCACGCCGTAACCCATGCGCCAGCCGGTCATGGCGTAGGTCTTCGAGAAGCCGTCGAGGATGATGGTCTTCTCCAGCATGCCGGGGAAACTGGAGATGGATACCGGCGGCTCGTCGCTATAGACGGTCTGCGAGTAGATCTCGTCGCTCAGCACCATCACATCGCGCTCGCGCAGCATGCCGGCGAGCTGTTTGATGTCGTCGGCGGGAATCATGCCGCCGGTGGGGTTCTGCGGCGAGTTCAACACCACCATTTTCGTTTTTTCCGAAAGGCGGTCGCGGAACAGGTTCAGGTCGAATGAGAAGCCGCGTTTTTCTTCGAGCGGCATGGGGACCGGCGTGGCCCCCAGGAACCGGATCATCGATTCGTAAATAGGAAAGCCGGGATTGGGATAGATCACCTCATCGCCCGGTTCGAGCAGCGCGAGCATGGGGAAGAAAATGATCGGCTTGCCGCCGGGCACTACCGAGACGTGTTCCGGCCCGACCTGGATGCCGCGCGAGCGCGCCACGTGGCGGGCGATGGCCTCGCGCAGGTCGGGATAGCCCTGCGTGGGCCCGTAATGCGTCCACCCTTCGTCCAGCGCCTTCTTGGCCGCTTCGACGATGTGGGCGGGAGTGGGGAAATCGGGTTCGCCAATTTCCAGGTGAACCACGCTGCGGCCCTGCGCTTCCAGCGCGCGAGCCCTTACCAGGACATCGAAAGCCGATTCGACTCCGATGCGACTCATACGTTCGGCGAGTTTCATGATGGTTACGCTTTCCGGAAAAACGGGACACCGTCGCGTTGTTCGGCCTCGACGACCCGGTCGTCGATGGCCACGCGATCGCCCAGCACGCGGCCGGTGACACGGCCGCCGCCATCGAGGCTCACGATGGCCGTCTGGTACGGCACATCGTTGACGAACGCCTCGGGGGCTGAATAGATAACGGTTTCGGTGTAAACAGTGCCGGTCCTCATGCCGCCCCCAGGATGCTGACTACGCAGGTGGCCCCGGAGCCACCCAGGTTTTGGGCCAGGCCCAGGGAATGGCGCGGGATCTGCCGTTCGCCGGCTTGGCACCGGATCTGCAGCACCAGGTCGCAGATCTGGGCCACGCCGGTGGCACCCACGGGGTGGCCCTTGGCCTTCAAGCCGCCACTGGTATTGATGGGCCGCTCTCCGGTGCGCGTGGTGTGCCCCGCGAAAACATAGGGCCCACCGCAGCCGCGCTCGACGAACCCCAGGTCCTCAGTGGCGATGATTTCCGCGATGGTGAAGCAGTCGTGCAGTTCGGCGAACTCGATATCGGCGGCCGTGACGCCGGCCATCCGGTAGGCCTTCTCGGCCGCGCGGCGCACGGCGGGGAAGGTGGTGATGCTCTCCTTCTGATCGAGCGCCACATAGTCCGAGGCCTGCGCGACGCCCAGCACGCGCACCGGCTTATCGGTGAATTCCGCGGCGCGCTCGAGCGGCGCCAGAATCACGGCGGCGGCGCCGTCGCTGACCAGCGAGCAATCGTACAGGTTTAGCGGATCGGCCACCGGCCGGCCGTTCATCGCCTGCTCGAGAGTGATGACCTTGCGCATCTGCGCGTCGGGATTGAGCGCGCCGTTGGCGTGGTTCTTGACGGCGACCGCGGACAGGTGCTCCTTCTTCGTGCCGAAATCGTGCATGTGGCGGCGCGCGATCATGGCGAAGAGCGAGGCGAAGGTGGAGCCGGCCTTCATTTCGCCCGAGCAATCGCCGGCTTCGGCCAGGATCTGGCTCACGCGCGCGGTGGGCTGCGAGGTCATCTTCTCGACGCCGACCACCATCACCACGTCGTAGATGCCGGCGGCGACTTCTGCCCACGCGTGAAAAAACGCCGACCCGCTGGAGGCGCAGGCCGCCTCGATGCGCGTGGCCGGCACGCCGTGGATGCCCAACGCGGTCGAAACGTAAGGCGCTAGGTGGTTCTGTCCCACGAAGGCCGGGCCCGCGAAATTGCCCAGATAGAAGGACTCGATCTGCGCGGGCGCCACGTGGCCGTTGGCCAGACATTTCTCGCCGGCCTCGACCGCGAGCGAGCGCAGGTCCCGATCCGGAAAGGCTCCGAACGCCGTCTTCCCGGCGCCGATGACCGCAACAGATCTCATACTCCTTAGTCTATCGAAAAATAGACCCACCTGCGCCTGGGGTACCCGAAAGATTGCAGGAAAGTGCACGGTCCTCAACGTTTGCCGCCCCCGAGGCGCATAAGGTTGTGACAGTGCTAAGCGTGGCGGAAGCGATTGCCGGGATGGACCAACCACCGGAGCGGGAGATTTCCGAAGCCGAATTGCTGTCCCTGGCCAAGAGAGGCGACCTCGATGCCTTCGAGGAGATTGTCCGGCTGCACGAGCGGCGAATTTTCGCCCTGGCGCTGCGCCTGGCCGGGAACGTCGCCGACGCCCAGGATGCCACGCAAGAGGCGTTTATCAGGCTGTACCGCAAGTTGGGCGAGATCGATTCGGGGCGCTCGGCGGGCCCGTGGCTCTATTCGGTCACGGTGAACGCCTGCCGGGATATGGGACGGGCGCGGCGGCGGACGCGGCTGCTCCCGATGGACGGCCGGGCAGCGGCCACTCCGGAACCCTCCGCCGGTCCGGAAGTCCTCTGCTCCGGCCAGGAAATGGAGGAGCAGTTGCGCGCCGGTCTGGCAGAGTTGTTGGAGAAGGAGCGTGCCGCGCTGGTGCTGCGCGAGATGGAGGGCATGACCATGCGCGAAGTGGCCCGCATCCTGGGGTCGACGAAGGCACCATCCGCTCTCAGATCTCGAATGCCCGGCTGAAGCTGCGAAGGTTTCTGGGCCGGGGTGTGGAGGGTGAGTCATGAACTGTCTGGAATGGGAAGAGAGAATCGCGCAGTACGCCGGCGGGGACGCGTCCTTGCCTGGGGTTTCTTGCCCTTGTGCGAACAGGCTTATGGCGGCGATCAGGACGCCGATTCTCACCGCAAATGAAAGTCGCATTCCAGCTAAGACGCTAGCATAGTCGCGTCGGTGGCGGCGATGCGAACAGCAGGGCGCGAGGGGAGTAATCTGGCCGGCCCGGCGCAACCGCTTCAATCGTCATGACTTTAGGGTTACGGGGCACGGGCTCCATTGGACTAAGATGGATACAGGGACGAATCTGTGATAGCGCCTCCCCACAAACCGTTGGAACAGATGACCGAAGAAGAAGCCGGCGCGTGGAAGGATTGGCTGAGGGATCAGGGGAGCAGGTCTCGGCCATTCGCCTGGGGGCGCGTACCGCAAACACTGGCGGGTCACAGCGACGAGGTCCTTGCTATGGCGGTAACTCCAGACGGGCGCCGCGCGGTTTCGGCTTCCTATTGCAAGACACTCGAGCTGTGGGATCTGGATTCCGGGCGCGAACTCCGCACGCTGGAAGGTCACACACGCGAGGTCACAGCAGTGGCGGTGACGCCGGACGGGCGTCACGCGGTCTCGGCTTCGTTTGACAGAACCCTCAAGCTATGGGATCTGGATTCCGGGCGCGAGATCCACACGTTAGAAGGCCACACACGCCAGGTGAATGCCGTGGCTGTAACTCCGGACGGGCGCCGCGCCGTCTCGGCTTCGTCTGACCACACACTCAAGCTGTGGGATCTGGATTCCGGGCGCGAGATCCACACGTTAGAAGGCCACACACGCCAGGTCCTTGCCGTGGCTGTAACGCCGGACGGGCGCCGCGCCGTCTCGACTTCCTATGACGAAACACTCAGGTTATGGGATCTGGATTCCGGGCGCGAACTCCGGACGCTTGAAGGTCATCCGCGCTGGGTCAGAGCCGTGGCAGTAATGCCCGATGGGAGGCTCGTCACGGGCTCGAGCGACGGCACGATTCAGGTGACGAGGCTGGCGGCTCCGGTCTCCGAATCGGAGTACGACTACGAACCGGCGCTCAATAGAGTGATCGAATCCAGCGCCGACGGAAAGCGGTATATCGTTGGAGTCCGGAATGGGGAGCTCCAGCGGTTGCAAGAGTTGACCGGCGAGGGCAAGCCCGGTGTATTGCAAGGACTTCGCCCGCTGCCCTCCCGCTGAGATGAACCTCGCCTCAGCAAAACTACCGAGGCCGACGCTGGGAATCGTTGCAGGTCCGAACGGCTCCGGCAAAACGTCGTTCTACGAGCAGGTCCTCAGGCGGCAGTTTCCCCGTTGGGTCAACGCAGACGAAATTGGCCGGACTCTCACCGAGGCCGCCGCGAGCAAGAGGGATTTGGCCGCTGCCAGGCTTGCAGAGGAACACAGAGAGAACTTGCTTGCGGAGCGGCTCACCTTCGCGTTCGAAACCGTGTTCAGCCGGACAGAGTACTGGGTCAAATTCCTTGGTAAGGCGAAGGATCTTGGATACCGGCTCCACCTTTTCTTCGTTTGCACCAGCGACCCCGTGATGAACGCGGCCCGGGTCAAGACGCGGATGGGCCGCGGCGGCCACGCCGTATCGCTGGACAAAGTTTGTGGCGCGGTATCCGGGCTCGATTCGAACCGCTCTTGAGGCGAGGAGGATCGTGGACGAACTATGGCTCTACGACAACACGCCGTGGGACTACACCCCGCTATTGTTGGGTTGGTGGGAGGAGCAACAGGTAAAGCATACTGCTGAGTCCATTCCGCGCTGGGCAGAGCCGTTCTTCCGCTGAATGTGTCCGGCGGTAAGGCGTGACTGACCCGTGCCGGAGCCGCTCCCCTATGCGCTGCGCAGGCACGACATGGGATCGATGCGCGCGGCGCGGCGCGCGGGAATGTAGCTGGCGGCCAGCGCCACCAGCGCCAGCACCACGGCTACCCCGGCGTAGGTGGCCGCATCGGTGGCTCCGATGCCGAATAGCAGGGCGCGCAGGGAGCAGGTCAGGGCCAGGGGCAAAGGCGAGCGAGCCTCGCAAGGATTGGACCGGCTCTTGGATGCCCCCGGCCAGGAGAGCCTGGCGCGCGAACACCTGCGCCGCAAGCCACCCGCCGCTTAAGCGCGCGACCTTCCGTCGTGCCGACACGGTACGGTGGAACGTCCGAGGTCGCAAACGCGTTTGGCGGTATCTATCACCCGAGGATGCGGCAAATCCGTCACTGCGTTGCGCGTCTGTCCTATAGTTATGCGCCGGATGTTGAGAAGGGCGATGCCGGACCTTGGACCTGACTTTTCGCACCGCAACCCTGGGGTCAACCATCTCGGGGATGTTCAAGAGAAACAAAGAGAAACGCCATTTTGCAGGAGGGAGCTATAATTGCTTTCTGATCTCATGGCTCTTAACCGCCATTCCGCAGCAGGCCCCGCTGCCGGCTTTGCGTATCAGTTTGAGCGCGCATTAAACTGGCTTGCGCAGAAAGACGCCGGCGCCTCTATCGGCATCGAAGCCGCCGACGATGTCGAGGTGCGCAACTCCGACGCAACATCGGTTCTTGAGGAAGATAAGCATTCAATTCGCGAGTCCGCCCAGCCGTTCAGCGATCGATCAAAAGGCCTTTGGAACACCTTGGGGATATGGATTGAGGCCATCGATTCAGGCGAGCGGTCAATCGACTCCACGTCTTTTCTGATGGTCACGAACAAGCCGGTGCCGAATTGCATTGCACGGCGCATCGCCCGCGCGAAATCAAAGAAAGAAATCGGCGCCTGCATCGCGGAGTTGCAAATTGCAGGCGCAAATCCCCCAAAGCACATTTCAAAGATCGTGCAGCGGGTTCTCAGGCCCGAATCAGGCGACACGCTGCAAGCAGTGATCCAACGAATTGATCTATCTGATGCCTCGGACGGCAACAGTGCTCCTGAACTGCGGAAAAGCACAATCGGACACCTGCAGATGCCGAACTGGTGCTTGGAACATTCAGAATCGATTGCCGACGAGCTCCTGGGCTGGCTGCACAAAGCCGTCATGTCAGCATGGCTCCAGGAACAGCCCGCCTGGGTGCAACGCGACCATTTCGTCAACCAATTTCATGCGATTCTGGACCGCCGAAAACGCCAAGTGAAGCGGGAACGGGCCGAACTCTTGATCCCCATTACCGACGACAAGGTCGGGAGCGAAAAGGGCCGGCCCTTCGTGCGGCAGCTGCATTTCATCTCCGACGACGACACGATCGTCGACACTGCAATCCGGGAGTTTATACGCTGCAACATCGAAAAGGCGCGCCTGTCCAAGGAAGGCAACGTCACCGACGATGACTGGAGGGCGTTCGAAAATGTACTCGTGTCGCGGTGGAGCAAGATTCGCTCGCGAGTTTTGCGTATGAAGGGCGGTGCCTCCGAACAGGACGTCGGCTTTGAAATCTTCTCGGACACGACCTTGGACCATAGGGAGAAGCTCGCCGGAAGCGACACGGAGCAGGTGTACCTCACTTCAGGAACTTACCACCGGTTGGCCGATTTGCTGACCGTTGGCTGGCACCCTCGCTATGAAGATCTGATGCGGGAGATATTGGGCAAGCAATGATCGACGTACTTTTTGAACAGCGCGTCGTCCAAAACACTGGACTTGCCGCCGAGGCGTTCTGGCATGCGGTAAATGAGACGTACAATGCGAAAGGCCGCGCGGAAGGTGTGCCGCTACCCCTCATTTTTCTGGTGCTCCCGCTCACGTTTCACCAGCGCACTGCCGCCGCGCTCGCGTCCAAGACTCAGCCGGGTGCGCTTTATAAGTTGCTTGCGGAAGACCGGGAGGTGACGGTCGGCCTGCAGGCCAGAATGCAGGCAATGGCGGACCGTACCTTCCATGCCTTGTCCATCGGCTTTCAGACCAACCTGCTTCGCCTGGACAGCGACCGCATGCGGCAGGTCATTCCCGGCAGGAAAACGCCGCCGGTGACGCATGTGACCGAAGAGGTCAAGATAATCTTGAACGCGGCGAAGCGCGTAGGCCAGGGCTTTGCAGAGATGAGCGTGGCGCAGCTCGCAATCCATCTGAGGGTCCGATTCTAATGAGACTAGCCATCCTCAAAGTCATCCTTTGGCCGAAAGACACAAGCCACGCCCCGCGCATCATACCGTTCGAGCCAGGTAGGATCAACATCATCAGCGGAGAGAACGGTAGTGGGAAATCCACAATTACCTGGATCATCGACTATTGTCTCGGCAGCGACAAATGCTCTATCCCGGTAGGATTGATCCGTGACGTCACTGGATGGTTCGGGCTCCATCTAAGGCTTGCCAACACGGAGATGATCGTTGCTCGCCGTAATCCCGGCGACCAGCAGGCGACCAATGAAATGTATTGGAGCGAGGGCCTTAAATTGGGCGTTCCGCCCATCATTTCCGAAAAGAATGCGCGTGTTGAAGACCTGAAGTACCGCTTCAACCAGATATCGAACCTTCCCTCGCTGGATTTTGCTGGGGGTGAAGACGTCGGCTTCGCCGGCCGCCCGAGTTTCCGCGATATGTCGTCGTTCAACTCCAACCGCAGCATATTGTCGCGAATCCCTACACGTTCTTTTACAAGGCGGACACTACAGAAAACCGTGAGAAACTGAAGATCATTTTCCCACTCGTGCTCGGGGCCGTCACTGCGAGCACACTCGCCACGCAGCGAGAGCTCAAGGACCTCGAACGTGAGTTTGAGCGCATGCGCCGCGAACTTGACGCGCGCCTGAATGCTGCTCGTGCCTGGGAGACTGAGATTGAGAGCTATTACCTACAAGCCCGCGGGCTCGGTTTACTCGCCGGTTCGGAGCCGCATGTGGCCGGGTGGTCACTAGACAAGTACATCTTGGAACTCCGCAGGGTCCCAGCGCTCGTAAAGGCTATGGATATTCCAGATGTCCAGGAGGGTACCAACGAGGCCGCCTCGGCCGAATTAAACCGCGTCGTCGGTGATGAGGACCGACTCGCACAGGAAACGGGATCGATCCGCCGTCGCCTTGACAAGGTTGAGCAGTTGTCGACGGCGCTCGACCAGTACGGCGTCGACCTAGTCAGCCAGGAGGATCGGCTGCAGGGTGTCGGCTGGTTCGAGGAGAAGCTGCAAGACACACACGTCTGCCCCGTTTGTGCCGCCATACACACCGATGGGAACGCCCGACTTGCCGATCTGCAAACGCTGGCACACGAGATGACGGCACTCACAGCGTCTATTCACGAAGCGCCGGCCAAGCTAGACCAGGAACTTGCGGCATTACGGGTCGAGTTGCGCGAAAAAGAGGCCGCGCTGTCGAAGGCGCGGCAGAAGCGCAAGTACCTCGAGGCGGAGTCGACGGTCCTGGCCGCGCAACGTCAGCGGGTACGGCAGATCTACCTGTTCGTCGGTCGCGTGGAGCAGGCTTTGGAGAATGTATCGGCCAGTCGCAACGTGGACGAGCTTCGGAGCCAGGTGCGAATCTTAGAAGCAAAGACCGCACAATTGAGGCGGGACCTCGATCCGCGCACCCAGCGGGACAGGCTCAGCGCCGCCCTTGATAGAGTTTCCGCAAAAATAGCCGAATACGCTCGTCTCCTGCGTTTAGAGCACCGGACCGAGAATGTGCGGCTTAATGTCCGCGAACTAACGCTGCAGTTCAGCCCGTTGTCCGGCCGAACCGATTTCCTCTGGGAGGTTGGCAGCGGCCAGAATTGGGTTGGCTACCACATTGCAGGAATCCTTGCGTTGCATGAGCACTTCATTGGCATGCGCGAGAATCCGGTGCCCGATTTTCTGGTCATCGACCAGCCGAGCCAAGTGTATTTCCCGGAGGCATGGCCTTCGATGGAAGAGACTCCAGAAACGAATGGCAAGTCTGACCGGTCGCCAGATATCGAAGGCGTGCATCGCATTTTCAGCGCGCTTTCCGCGTTCCTCGATGCTGTCTCCGCTGACTTCCAAATTATTGTCACGGAGCATGCAGGTTCGATCACGTGGCGCGGACTTCCTCATGTGCATGTTGTGGGGAATTGGAGGGTAGGCCAAGACGAGTTCCTTATTCCGGCTGCCTGGATGCCGCAGGAATAGCGGCTGAGCGAAACCTTGGACGCAGAGCCTCTCAAGGAGGCGGGCTGACGCTCCAGAGCAGGGTACAGCTAAAGTCGCTGATGTGCGGGAACTATATAAAAACAATTGCCTAAAGCCCATATAGCGGGATCGGCACCGAGAAGTCGTTAGCGCCCTATCGGGACTGCCTCGGAAGGGAATGCGCGGGAAACGCTGGGATGCTTGGGCCGAGGCAGTTTCGATAGGGGGGACTTGAAGGAAGTGGCCGATTCGTTGCGTGAACTGATCTCCCTTTGCAATGAATATGTTGCAGGAGTGTTCCAGTAGCTCTCGGCGGAGAGAATTCCGTCCTGGGTTCGGCTGCCACTGCACCAGAGGATATCACGCCCGCAGTGGCCGTGGCCGTAGGCCACTTCGTTCGAAGTCGGCATGCCGCACTCCATTGGACCGCCGGGCATTCCTAGCCCTACCTTCGCAGCGAAGGCAGGTGAATCCCGGTCTAAGGGCCTCAATCATGTATGAACGGGACGGGTTATCATACATGAAAGAAGTGTTGGCATCCAGCGGTTTAATTCGAATGCTGTAACAGCTCGGCGCTGTGAGGTGGTCAACTCCGGCGCAATCATCACCGTCGCGCGGCGCCCTGGCCCGCGTGTCGTCGTGCGCACCAG
>JAIQEX010000012.1 GCA_020073615.1 Terriglobia bacterium | reverse complement strand
TCCTGCATCACCCGTTTCGGGGCCTGCACAGCGTTCACGATTGTTACGGCCTGCAAACTTGCCGAGTCGCCTACGCGACCCTCTACACCAGAGGCTTCAGCAGCTTCGTTGCCTCCACTACTGCTCCGATTGCTACCGGGTGGAGCGAACCAGTTCCCGGGCGGGATTTTCCCCGCTGTGGACCAGCGCCTTTTCACGGCGCACGAGAAATGCGGGCTAATAGTTGATTGTTGGACGCAATCAGGACCGCGAGCCAGTACGGACGTGCGCGCCGACATGAGCGCAGCCGCCACGCCATCACACCACCAGAAAGACGACGTGCAGCCAGCCAAGCTCTTCGGTGCTTGCGAGAAGTGACCCTGGTCCGCTTCGCAAGAGTGACCCGGGAAGGTCGCAGGCTGTCCACGACTCGACTGACCGGAGGACGCGGCACGCCCACGTATATGATGCGTACCTACTGGAGCAAAAGGGCCTCCGCGACACAAGCGGTTCTTGAATGTTAGTTTGATACTGCGCACTCCGAAATCGGCTATGATGTCTGGCAGCACAGTGAAATCGGCGAAGGCGCTCTACATTTGGCTCGCTTTAGTTGCCGCAGGGATTTTCGGCAGCATTGCGCTGCATCGCTATCGGCTCAGCCTGTACGACCACAACCCTGACTACCCTGACTTTCACCCCCTTCAGCGCGTTCAATACGAGTTGTTCTGGGTGACGGTGGCCGTAATGGCCGCCGGGGCCGTATGGTTTGCCTGGGTCTGGTTCCGAAGGCGCCGATTGTACAAGAGATTTGCCCCCACAGTATCCCACGCCACAGTTATCCGTTAAAGTGTTGATTTTGCATCCTCTAACTACCAAGCTGTTTAGGTGTACCATAAACGGCGATTGTTGCGAAGGAGGCTTGCCGATAGGCTTCCCCCTCACCTCACCAACTCCCCGAACTTCTCCAAATCGATGTTTCCCCCCGACACGATCGCCACCACTTTGCCGCCGCCGGCGCGTCCCGACACAGCCGCCGCCACGGCGCACGCCGCCGCCCCTTCCACGATCACCCGGTTCCGCTCCGCCGCCAGTTTCATCGCTTGCCCCGCTTCTTCGAGTGTCACCACCAGCGACCCGTCCAACAGCTTCCGCGCATGCTCGAACATGTTCGCAAAAACCGTCTTGCTGCCGATCCCGTCCACGAACGACGGCCGGTACTCCACCGTGCGCGGTTCGCCCGCCGCCAGCGATGCCGCGAGCGGCGCCGCCGTCTCCACCTCCGCTGCGTAAATCCCCACGCGCGGCGCCAGTTCGCGCATTACCGCCGCGATCCCGCACGACAATCCGCCCCCGCCCCACGGAATCACCACCGCGTCCACGTCCCGCAGATCCTCCAGCAGCTCCAGCGCGATGGTGCCGTTGCCCGCCATCACGTCGCGGTCGTCGAACGCGTGTATGAACGTGGCGTCCACGCCCGGGTAAGCGCGCGTCTCGAAGGTCCGCCACCATTCCGCAAACGGCACTTGGATCACCCGCCCGCCCATCCGCTCCACCGCGCGAATCTTCGTCGCCGGCGCCGTGTCGGGCGCGATGATGGTCGCCGGAACCCCCAGCCGCCGCGCGCAGAACGCCACCCCCTGCGCCATGTTCCCGGCCGAGGCCGTGAGCACTCCGCGCTCCAGTTTCTCGCGCGGCGTCCGCGCCATCACGTTGGTCGCCCCGCGAATCTTGAACGATCCGATGGGCTGCAGACTCTCCAGCTTCAGGTACACTTCCGCGGCCGCTTCCGCCTGCAGCCGCACCAGCGGCGTCCGCAGCGCCACCGGCGCGATGTTGCGGCGCGCCTCTTCCACTTCCGCCAGCGTAATCGGCATCCCCATATTTTAGAACACCGTCCTGCCGGGCCCCCGCACGGCGAGCGAAAACCGCGGCTCCCCCGCCTCCCCCGCCATCAGGCGCGCCACGTAATCCCCCACCGCCGGTCAATGCTTGAACCCGTGCCCCGACCCGCCGCCCGCAATCCACACGTTCTCCATCTCCGGATGCCGGCCGATGACGAAATCGCCGTTCGCCGTGTTCCCATACTGGCAGACCTCCGCCTCCAACAGCGGAGCCTCCGCCATCTCCGGAAACCGCTCACGCAGGAACGCCCGCGCCGCCGCTAGCTCCCCGGCACTGGCCTCGCGCCCTCCCGCGTCGGGATCGAACCGCGGTCCGTGCCGGTCCAGCGCCAGCTTGAACCCCTTGCCTGCCAATGGCGGCAGTGCGTAGCCGCCGCGCTCGTCGCTGAAGTCGATCCAGACCGGCATGGCCGGCTGTGCGAATCGCAGGTCCCCCGCGGGCGCCGCGAAATAGAAAACCTCCTGCCGCGTCACCTCGATGCCGTCCCCCAACAGTCGCGGAAACAGCTTGGGCAGCCACGGACCGCACGCGAACACGAACGCGCCCCCTGCCACCTTGTCGCCGTTCTCCGTTTCGACCCACTCCAGCCGCTCCCCGCGCTCCGGCGGCAGAACGCGCCCCGTCACCGCCTCCACTCCCAGCTGCGCCGCTTCTGCCGCCACTGCCCGTACCGCGCGGCTCGCCAAAAGCGCGCCGCTCTCCGGCTCCACGATCCCCGTCACCTCTCCAGCGAAGCGAATCTGTGGGTACCGCTGCCTCACTTCCTCTGCCGCCAGCGCCTGGTAGCTCACCCCAGCCCTGTCGAACACCGCCCGCGTCCCGGCAATATGCGCATGTCCCGCACGCGCCGTCCACAGCACGCCCGTCCGCTGGAACAACTCGGGCTGCCCCGCTTGCTCGAAGAGCCGCTGCCAATCGGCTAGCGACCGCATCGCCCACCGCGTGTAAATCTCGTCCGCGCCGTACCCCATGCGGATGATGCGCGATGCCCCGCCCGAACTCGACCGCGCGTGCCCCGCGCCCCACGCCTCCACCAGCGCCACCCGCCGCCCGCGCTCCCGCAAGCGCAGCGCCGTCCACGCTCCCCAGCATCCCGCGCCCACCACCACGCAGTCGTAAGTCTTACGCAAGCTCGACTCCGCGCCCCATGGCCTTGGCGCGCGCATACGCCAGGCTGGCCGCCGCTATATCTTCCACCGCCAGCCCCAGCGATTTGAACACCACCACCTCGTCCTCCGCGCCGCGCCCGCGCGCGCCCAATTCCCCCAACTCCGCCGCGATGTGCTCCGCGCCGAAGTATCCTTCCGCCATGGCCATCACCACGTCGCCCGATTCCTTCAGCGCCGCCGCGCGCGAATCCACCACCAGCCGCGCACGCGCCACCAGCTCCGGATCCAGCTCCCGTTGATACGGCCGGCACGCGCCCACCGCCACCACGCACGCGCCGTCCTTCACCCATTGGTTCCGCACCACCGGGGTGGCCGACGCCGTCGCCACCAACACCACATCGGCCCCGCGCACCGCCGCTTCCGCGCTCTCGGCCGCCCGCACCTCCGGATGCGCCTCCACGAATCTCGCCAGACGCGCCTCCGTTGGACTCCAGCACCGCACATCGGCGAAGCTCCGCACCAGCCGCAGCGCCTGCAAGTGGCTCCCCGCCTGCACACCGCTCCCCACCATGCCCAGCGTCTTCGCGCCGTCCGCCGCCAGCGCGCGCACCGCCACCGCCGATACCGCCGCCGTCCGCACCTCGGTGATGTACCGCCCGTCCATTACCGCCAGCAGCGCCCCGTTTTCCGCATCCAGCAGCACGACCGTCGCCTGATGCGTCGGCATCCCCCTCTCGGCATTCCCGTGAAACACGGTCACCAGCTTGGCGCCCATCACCGCGCTCGTCTCCGCGTACGCCGGCATGCTCCCGAAGAAGCCGCCTTCCGCTCCCGCTTCGATCACCGTCCGCACCGGCTGCCGCACGCGCCCCGCCGAGAACGCACGCAGCGCCTCCTCCATGGTCCCGATCAGATCCCCCAGCGGCAGCACCGCGCGCACCTCGGCTTCGCTCAACCAGATCGCCATCTCGTGTCAGTCTATACCCGCTTGCCGCGCGAACCACTTTCCGGGCAAGTCGGTCCGCCGGTGATAGAATGGTCCAGCCCGCCAGCGCGGAATCCCGGTACGGAGGAGGTGGCGATGCGCGTCGGCCATCTGTATATCGTCGGCTTCAACAGGACCGATCCGGAAACCTTGGAGGTCTGTGAAGGCCTCTACCGAAAGTACGCTGGGCGGACCGGCGCCGCGGCCAAGATTTGGGCTGCCGGCGGCGACAAGATCGAAGTCGAGGCCGCCGCCGGCCCCATCCTCCTGAACCCCGGCCTGAAGCCCGGCCGCATCGATGGCGTACAGGCGCCAACCGGCCAGTTCAAACAGCGCTTCGAAGCCGGCGCCTACATCGTCGTGCACGGTATCGGTGATGCCGTGCTCGATGATGTGCTGTCGGTCACCCCCCAGGTGGTGGCGGAGGTTCTGCAGGCGGTCATCCCCAAGGCCGACCACGGGAAGCTCGCGAAGGTCGCCTTGATCCAATGCTTCGCCGCGAGCAAGCCATTCAAAGCCAAGCTGACGTCGCTGCCGGAACCGCCCAAACTCGACGATCTCGAGGCCGCCACCGGCATGAAGATCGAGGATGCCGGCTACGCCGTGCGCCTCGTCGCCGCCCTGCACCGCGTCGGCATGCGCCCCATGGTGGTCGGGTGGGACGAGTATGTCTCGGTGGCCCCTCATGCTCCCTCACAGGAGAAGGTGCTGATTCCGCCGGAGAAGATGGGCGGCAAGAATTGGGGCAGGGTCGAGGACCTGAACGCCATCAGGGGCGCTAAGATCGTGCACGATCCCAAGGGATACTCGCTGGTGCGCGCCAATTACCGCGAGAAGCACAAGCATGTGTACTGCGCCGATGCGGAGGGACGGGTGCGCTTCGATTTCGCGGGTTGGTCGGACAAGGCCAACTCGTGAAGCCGGCCCCAAGCCCCTGTTAGACTGGATCTCCATGAGACGCACAGCGCTTGCCATCCTTCTCCTCGCTGCCGCCGCGGCCGCAAACACCTTCACCCTCGAGCAGGTCCTCTCCGCTCCTTTCCCCTCCGAGCTCATCGCCGCTCCCGGCGGCGCCAAGCTCGCCTGGCTCCTCGATGAACGCGGCGCGCGCAACGTGTGGACCGCCGCCGCCCCCGATTTCAAAGGCGTCCGCCTCACCTCCTACTCCGCCGACGACGGCCAGGAGATCGGGCAGCTTCAATGGACCCCCGATGCCCGCGCCCTCGTCTACACGCGCGGCGGCGATCTCGAATTCCTCGGCCGCCCCGACCCCAACCCTGCCGTCAACCCCGCCGGCGTCGAGCAGGCCATCTGGACCGCCGCCCCCGGCGAGGCCCCGCGCAAACTCGCCGACGGCCACTCCCCCGCCGTCTCACCCAAGGGCGATCGCATTGCTTACCTGCGCGCCGGCCAGATCTGGCTCGCGCCCCTCACCGGCTCCGACAAACCCGCCGCCCTCTACCGCGCCCGCTCCGGCGTTACCTCCTCGGAAATCACCTGGTCGCCCGACGGCGCCAAACTCGCCTTCGTCAGCGACCGCGGCAATCACAGCTTCATCGCCGTCTACGACTTCGCCGCCCAATCGCTCACCTACCTCGACCCCAGCGTCGATCACGACCGCTACCCCGCCTGGTCGCCCGACGGCCGCCAGATCGCTTTCATCCGCCTCCCCGCCAGCGCCGGCGGCGGCCGCGGCCCCCGTCTCACCGGCGACCCCTGGTCCATCCGCGTCGCCAGCGTGGCCGACGGAGTGGGGCGCCAGATCTGGAATGCCGGCATCGGCTCCGGCAGCGTCTTTCACCCCATGGTCTCCGAGCGCCAACTCGTCTGGTGCGGCGACCGCCTTGTCTTCCCCTGGGAGCGCACCGCCTGGCAGCACCTCTACTCCGTCGCCGTCGAGGGCGGCACAGCCATCGAGCTCACCCCCGGCGCCTTCGAAGTGGAGCATGTCTCCTTTTCCGATGACGCCCGCGAGATCGTCTTTTCATCCAACCAGGACGATATCGACCGCCGCCACATCTGGCGCGTCTCCACCGCGGCGGGCCCCCCGCGCGCTGTCACCTCCGGCGATGGCCTGGAATGGTCGCCCGTCCTTGCCGCCAACGCGGTCGCCTACCTGCGCGCCGGCGCCAAACTGCCCGCCCGCGCCGCCATTCAGACTGCGCCCGGCGCCGTCCGCGATCTCGCGCCCGATTCCATCCCCGCCGACTTTCCCGCCGATTCCCTCGTGGTCCCGCAGCAGGTCGTCTACACCGCTTCCGACGGCATGGCCATCCACGCCCAGTTGTTCCTGCCGCCCGATGGCCCCGGCCGGCGCCATCCCGCGCTCGTCTTCATGCACGGCGGATCGCGCCGCCAGATGCTGCTCGGCTGGCACTACATGGGCTACTACAACAACGCCTACGGCATGAACCAGTACCTCGCCAGCCAGGGCTACGTGGTCCTGTCCATCAATTACCGCAGCGGCATCGGCTACAGCCTGCACTTCCGCGAGCCCGCCAACTACGGCGCATCCGGCGCCAGCGAGTTCAACGACGTGGAAGGCGCCGGCCTCTACCTCAAGGCCCGCCCCGATGTGGACCCCGCCCGCATCGGCCTCTGGGGCGGCTCCTACGGCGGCTACCTCACCGCCCTCGGCCTGGCCCGCGCCTCCAGCCTGTTCGCCGCCGGCGTCGATTTCCACGGCGTCCACGACTGGACCATCCGCAACGCCGCCAACGCCAATGCCGGCACCACTGCCAGCGCCGATCCCGCCGCCGAAGCCGCCCGCCAGGAAGCCGCCCGCGTGGCCTTCGAATCCTCGCCCATGGCCTCGATCCGAACCTGGCGCTCCCCCGTCCTCCTCATCCACGGCGACGACGACCGCAACGTCAACTTCACCGAAACCGTCACCCTCGCCGCCGCCCTCCGCCGCCAGGGCGTCGCCTTCGAACAGCTCATCATCCCCGACGAAATCCACGGCTTCCTGCGCCACCAGTCCTGGCTCCGCGCCTATCGCGCCGCCGCCGATTTCCTCCAGCGCAAACTCGCCGCCCCTTAACTTAACGACACTCAGCGTTCGACATCGTAATAGTAAGCGTCCGCCGCGCGTCCGTCCCCGCCGGTCGCCAGCCGCCAAAGCAGCAGCGGATTCCTCACCAGGTGCCAATCGCCGAACTCGTCGAACTTCCGGCATGAGGTAACGATGTGCCCGCCGCGCAGCGTCGAGAATGGCCGCCCCACGCTCTTGCCGTATGTCTTCAATCGCAACGCAAAGTCGTAGTCCTCGCCGCTTACCAGGTCTTCGTTGAAGCCCCCGATCGCCGCAAAATCTTCGCGGCGACACCAGAACAGCCCGCCCGTGACCGGGTTCAACAAAACCACGGGGAGCATCACGAGAAAAGTCGCCACGATCCCGGCCGAAAGCCTCTCCGGGAAAACGAGCGTGCCGCCTCCCACCGTCCTCCCCGTGGAGAGTGCCCGGTCGATCGCCGCCAGTGTCCGCGGCGTCATCGTGCTGTCCGCGTCGATCGTCACCAGCATGCTCCCCGCTGCGCAACGCGCGCCGGCATTGCGAATCCTCGCCAGGCTCCGGGCATCTTCCCGAATCGTCACGGCGCCGAACCCGCGCGCGATCTCTTCGGTTCGGTCGGAACAACGGTTGAGAACGACGATCGTCTCCACCTCGCCCCGATATGCCTCCGCCGCGAGCCTTATGGACTCCAGGCACCGCCCGATAACCCGCTCCTCATTGCGCGCCGGAATGATCACCGAGAACTTAGTACTCACACCACTCCTGACGCCGGGACGTCACCTTGCGTTCAGGTACGCCATCTCTTTGTCGAGCAACTGTGGGTTCCGGCACACATGGAAGCACCATCTCCGGTATTCGCTGACGTTTGTCACTCCGTCGTCCACGGGCGTACTCGCCGCCTTCTGCTTCTTGGCCACAGTCGTGATCGGTTCCTGCGATTGTATGCCGTCTTAAAGCGATAATGGTTAGAGAGAGTTGAGCCTATGACCCTCGCTGTTGGCATCGAGTTGCCCGACGCCGAAATCGCCGCCATTTGCCGGCGCCATCAGGTCCGGGAGTTGTCTCTGTTCGGTTCCGCCGCGCGCGGTGAATTGCGCCCGGACAGCGACGTCGACCTCCTCGTCGATTTCCTGCCCGGCGCCCGCCCCGGTCTACTGGGCCTTTCGGCAATGATGCGCGAGCTCACCGCCCTGCTCGGCCGCCCGGTCGATCTGGCCGTCAAGCCTGCACTGAAGCCACTCATCCGGGCCGGCGTGTTGGCCGAGGCCCGGCTGATCTATGCGGCGTGATCGGCAGCGCTTGCACGACATCCTGGAAGCCTTAGACTGGATCGCGCATGTGATCGCAGGGCGGACGGAGTCCGATTTCCTGGCCGACGAGACGCTTTGCTATGCCGTCGCCCAGAAGTTGACCATCATCGGCGAAGCGGTCGCGAGGCTGAGCCCCGAAATCACGGCGCGCTACAACTCGGTACCGTGGCCCGACATCGTGGGGCTTCGCAATATTCTGGTTCACGAATATTTCGGCATTTATTGGCCGCTTGTCTGGCAAACTGCGGTAGACCACGCACCAGCCCTGCGCCAGCAGGTAGCGGAGATCCTCAGCGTCGAGTTCCCAGACTGAATGCCTACCCCGCCACCGCTCCACGCCCCGCAAATCCGTGCAGCGCCGCCTGGCGATGGCGTCCCGGCCACCAGGCGCGCTATTGTGTGGTCATGGGGATGAGCGACTTGCCGAACCCACCTTACGACCAGGCGAAGAGATCGGTCGAAGCCCTCGCCCCTGCCGGCCAGTTGCGGCTCATCGCCGAACTCGTCGGACGCCTGAGCGGCGAACTTCGCCGCCAGCCGCGCCGAAGCCTGCTCGAGCTTCAGGGCCTCGGCAAAGCGGTCTGGCAAGGCGTCGATGTCGATGAGTACCTGCGCCGGGAACGCTCGTCGTGGAATGGATAGTTCGTCACGCTTCGCTGCGCGAAATTCCCGGTCCGGCCGATTCTCCACTCGCAGGCTGGTGCCCCATAATGGGAGTACGATGACGCGGGACGAAGCCATCGCGGCAATTATCGGTCGGCTCGTGGAGTACTACCTTCCGGAGCGTATCTACCTTTTTGGCTCCCAAGCTCGCGGAGACGCAGGTCCCGACAGCGATTTGGATTTTTGCGTTGTGGTTCCGGACGACGCCCCGGTCGGGTTGCTTCGAGACGGCGGTATTTACAGCGTGCTCCGCGGCATGGGTTACCCGAAGGACATTGTGCCTTGGCGTCGCAGTGATTTCGACGCGCGCGCGACGCACGTCCGCGCCTCGCTGCCGGCGACCGTCGTCCGCGAAGGCAAGCTGCTCTATGACGCCCGGCCAGTTGCGGCATGAGGAAACAGGCGCCCGGCTGGACCGTGCGCGCCGCGACTTGCGAGCGGCAGGGCTGCTGATCGCCGGAGACGCAAACGCGGAGGCATTGTTTCATTGCCAGCAAGCGGTGGAGAAGGC
Source organism: Terriglobia bacterium (assembly GCA_020073615.1). Classification (GTDB taxonomy): domain Bacteria; phylum Acidobacteriota; class Terriglobia; order Bryobacterales; family Bryobacteraceae; genus JADGNR01. Next base: position 69,703 of record JAIQEX010000012.1, on the reverse strand, counting down.
GCTCAAGGCGTTCCTGACCTTTCACCAAAGGACCTTTCGAAAAACGCACGATCTCGGTGACGTGAGCTCCGGGTGCCTCGCCATTGACGACTCGTTGCAACCGGCCGTCTCCCAAGCTGAAGGCCTTACGCAGTACGCCTGGCGATTCCGCTACCCAGGAATGCCGTACGAGCCAGACTGGACCGAGGCGCAAGACGGATTGCAGAGGGCCGAAGCGGCGGTCTCGGCAGTCGAGCAGCGTCTGCCTGCGACGACATGAGGGAGTTCACTTCGTGTCCGGAACGCCATGGCGCCCCCCCTACCCCGCCACCCGCTCCACGCTCTCCGCCCCGCAGATCGCCTCCACCGCCGCGCGAAATTCCCGGTCCGGCCGCACCTTCGCCCCCACGTCCAGCAGCACCGCGAAATCCCGCGGCGCCTCCAGACGCAGCCGCACCGCCGTCTCCCCCGGCTTCCGCTTGAACAACTCCTCGAGCGCTCCCGCCTTGTCCGCGATCCCGTTCCGGCCGATCCACACGCGGATCGAAATCACCGTCGGCAGGTCCACCCGTGCGTTGTCCAGCGCCACGATGTCCTGCACCGAAATCTTCGGCGGCCCGCTCTCCTCGGGCAGCGCCAGGCCGCGCACCAGCACCGCCTGGTCCTCCACCACCTGCGCCGCCAGCCGCTCGTAGCTCGCCGCGAATACCATCGCCTCCACGCTCCCGCTGCGGTCCTCGATGGTCATGGCCACCCACGGCTTTCCTTCCTTGTTGCGTTTGCGCGTGATCCCCGTCAGCACCCCGCACAGCGCCACGTCCACGCCCCGTCCCACCCCCTCCAGGCTGCCGCTGTCGTGCGTCGCCAATTCCGCAACCTTGTCCGCGTAGCGGTCCAGCGGATGCCCCGTCACCCAGAACCCCAACATCTCTTTTTCGCCCGCCAGCTTTTCTTTATCGGTCCAATCCGGCACATTCGCCAACGGCCTCTCGTGCGGTTGCTCGGCCGCCACTTCCCCGAACAATCCCGCCTGACCGCAGGCGCGGTCGCGCCACACCCGCTGCCCCGCCTCCATGGCGCCCTCCACCGCCGCGAACTTCTGCGCCCGCGTCCCCTCCAGCGAATCCATCGCCCCCGCGCGGTTCAGGCTCTCGATCATCCGCCGGTTCATCGCCCCCAGGTCCACACGCTCGCAGAAATCGTACAGCGAGCGATACCGTCCGCCCTCGGCCCGGGCTTTCGCGATCGCCTCCACCGCCGACGGCCCCAGGTTCTTCACCGCCCCCAGCCCGAAGCGGATCGCCTGCCCGTCCGGCGTGAAGCTCCATTCGCTCGCGTTCACGTCCGGCGGCAATATCGTGATCCCCATCTCGCGGCACTCGTTGATGTACTTCACCACTTTCGCCGTGTTCCCGGTCTCCGACGTTAGCAGCGCGGCCATGAAATCCACCGGGTAGTGCGCCTTCAAATACCCCGTCACGAACGCCAGGTACGCGTACGCCGCCGAGTGCGATTTGTTGAACCCGTACCCCGCGAACTGCTCCATCAGGTCGAAGATCTTCTCCACCTTCTTCTGCGGGAACCCCTTCGCCACCGCCCCCTCGGTGAAGCGCGCGCGCTGTTTGGCCATCTCCTCCGGCTTCTTCTTCCCCATGGCCCGCCGCAGCAGGTCCGCCTCGCCCAGCGAATACCCCGCCACGCGGTTGGAGATCTGCATCACCTGCTCCTGATACACGATCACCCCGTAGGTCTCTTCCAGCAGTTCCTTCAGCTCCGGCAGGTCGTACTGCACCGCGCGCCGCCCCCACTTGCGCTCGATGAAATCGTCCACCATCCCGCCCTGGATCGGCCCCGGCCGGTACAGCGCGTTCAGCGCCGTCAGGTCCTCCAGACGGTTCGGCTGGTAGCGTCGCAGAATGTCCCGCATGCCGCTCGATTCGAACTGGAACACCCCGCTGGTGTAGGCCTTGGAAAAGATCTCGTAGGTCGCCTTGTCGTCCAGCGGCAGGTCCTCGGGCACCAGCGTGACCCCATGCCGCTTCTCGATCAGCCGCAGCGCGTCTTGTATCAGCGTCAGCGTCGTGAGGCCGAGAAAGTCCATCTTCAGAAGCTGCAGCTTGTCGAGGCCGTTCATGTCGAACTGCGTCACGATTTCATCGCGGTTCGTCTTGTAGAGCGGCACCAGCTCCTTCAGCGGTTGCGGCGAAATCACCACGCCCGCCGCGTGCACCGAGCAGTTGCGCGCCAGCCCCTCCAGCCGCAGCGCCACTTTCAGCACCTCGTCCACGCGCGCGTCCTTCTTGGCCGCTTCGCCGAACCCCGGCTCCTGCTTCATGGCCTCGTCGAGCGAGATGTTCAATACGTTGGGCACCATCTTGGTGATCCGCTCCACGTCCGCGTACGGCATCTCCAGCACCCGCCCCACGTCCTTGATCGCCGCCCGCGCCCCCAGCGTGTTGAAGGTGATGATCTGCGCCACCTGCTCCCGCCCGTATTTCTCGGTGACATATTGAATCACCTCGCCCCGCCGGTGCATGCAGAAGTCCACGTCGATATCGGGCAGGGTCACCCGCTCCGGGTTGAGGAACCGCTCGAACAGCAGCCCGTACTGCAGCGGATCGATGTCGGTAATCGCCATGGCGTAGCCCACCAGGCTCCCCGCCGCCGACCCGCGCCCCGGCCCCACCGGAATTCCCAGTTGCTTGGCGTACCGGATGAAGTCCCAGACGATCAAAAAGTATCCCGAGAACTTCATCTTCTGGATCATCTGGATCTCGCGGTCCAGCCGCTCCGCGTATTCCGCCAGGTCGCGCTTCAGCATCCCCTTCGCGCGCATCGCCTCCAGGCGCGCGCGCCGCTTCTCGAATCCCTGCCGCGCCACGTATTCGAAATAGGTGTCCGTCGAGTGGCCTTCCGGAACGTCGAATTTCGGAAACGGCTCCTTCACCTTCTCGAGCTTCACCTGGCACCGCTCGGCGATCTCCCACGTCCGGTCGAGCGCGTCCTCCAGCTCCCCGAACAGCTCCATCATCTCGGCGCGCGATTTCACGTAGAAGTCCGGGTTCGCCCACCGCATGCGCGTCGGGTCGCTCATGTTCTTCCCCGTCTGCACGCACAGCAGGATCTCGTGCGCCCGCGCGTCCTCCTTGCGCAGGTAGTGCGAATCGTTGGTCGCCACCAGCGGCAATCCCGTCTCCTGCGAGAGCCGGTTCATTTCCGGCGTCAGCCGCTTGTCCTGCTCCAGGTGATGGTCCTGCACTTCCAGGAAAAAATTCTTCCGCCCGAAAATATCGGCATACTGGTGCGCCAGCCGGCGCGCCTCGTCGTAGCGGTTGGCCAGCAGCGTCTCGGCGATGTGCCCCCGCAGGCACGCCGACATCCCGATCAGCCCCTTGGAGTGCGCCGCCAGCAGGTCCAGGTCGATGCGCGGCTTGTAATAGAACCCGTCCAGGTACGCCGTCGAAACCAGCTTGATCAGGTTCTTGTACCCCTCCTGGTCCTCGCACAGCAGCACCAGGTGGTTGTAGCGGTCGGTCTCGGAGCGCGTCTTGTGCCCCTGCTGCGACACGTAGACCTCGCACCCGATTACCGGATGCACTCCCGCCGCCTTCGCCGCGTTATAGAATTTCACGGCCCCGAACAGGTTCCCGTGATCGGTCATGGCCACCGCGGGCATCTTCTGCTCGACGGTGATCTTCATCAACTGATCGATATCGCAGGCGCCATCGAGCAGGGAATAATCCGTATGACAGTGCAGGTGGACAAACGGCATCGGCACGCTTCGATTCCTGGGGAGGTACAACCATTCTACCGCTGAGTGGGGTGGGCCTCCTGGCCTGCCCTTTATGGCATGGTAGGGACGGGCGGATTCGAACCGCCGACCTGTCGCTTAGGAGGCGACCGCTCTATCCATCTGAGCTACGTCCCCGCGGTTCTCTCATTGTACGAAAACCTCGTAATCAACGTGTTGCGCTATGATTAAAGAGCCGCGGAGCAAGCCAAAATGGACATGCAAGCCGCAATCAAAGAGCTGCAGGAGACGGCCATCGTGATGGCTGGTATTCAGTCCCGGCAGGCCGCCGCGCTCAAGGATCACGCCGAGTGGCTGATCGCGCACGAGCGGGCGATGGCGGAGATCCGCGAAAACGGCCGCAAGGCGGACGAGCGCAACCGCCAACTGGACGAACGCATCGAGAAACTGGTGACCGCGATCGGCGCGCTGATCCGCGAGCGCAACGGAAAGCAACAGAGTTAGCCGGCCGCCCCTGGGACGCCACACGCTCCCGGAACGTCGTGCGTTCATCTTCCGTTCATGTGGCATGTGTCATAATCGCGCATCGCGAAAAGGAGAGCGAAGATGCGATACCTGAAAAACGGGTTGCTGATTTCGGCCGCGCTTTGGCTGCAAGGTGCGACGGGTTATAAAGTAGTGGCGCGGTATCCGGTGGCGGGCGACGGCGGGTTCGATTACGTGGCCATCGACAGCGCGGCGCGGCGGGTCTATCTTTCGCACGGGACGCAGGTGGACGTGGTCGATGCCGACAGCGGGAAGGCAGTGGGCACGATCCCCGACACGCCGGGCGTGCACGGCGCGGCCATCGCCGCGGAATTCAAGCACGGATTCACCAGCAACGGCCGCGAGGACAAGGTCACCATGTTCGACCCCGCGACCTTCGCGCTTATCCGGAAGATCGATGTGGGGAAGGGTCCCGACGGCATCTACTACGACCCCGCCACCAAACGCGTCTTCACCAACAATCACGGTTCGCACGACATTACGGCCATCGACGCCAAGACCGGCGAGGTGGCGGGCACGGTGAAGGCGGAAGGCGACGGCGAGGAGGCGGTGATCGGCGCCGATGGCCTGATCTACGTCAACAGCGAGAACACGAATGAGGTGGTGGTTTTCGATCCCAAGTCGCTCGAGGTCAAGAAGCGCTTTCCGATCGGCGTGGCCAAGACCCCGACCGGCCTCGCTTACGACGCCAAGACCAACCGCCTGTTCATCGGGTGCCGCAACGAGCCGAAGATGGTGGTGATGGACGCGGCGACGGGGAAGGTTATCGGCAGCTTCCCGATCGGCGCCGGTGTGGACTATGCGGCCTTTGATCCGGATGCCAGGCTGGCCTTCTTTTCGTGCGGCGATGGCACACTGAGCATCTATCACGAAAAATCCGCCGACGAATACGAAGACGCGGGAGCGGTGAAGACCCAGCCCAGCGCCAAGACCATGGCGTTTGACCCCAAGACCAAAAAGATATTCCTTTCGGCCGCCGAATTTGTCGAGACCCCCGCGGCCGATCCGTCGAAGCGCCCGCGGCGCGCTGTCAAGCCGGGCTCGTTTGTGCTGCTGGTGGTGGGCAAGTGATTGCCGGTGCATAATGGAAGCGTGAGCGCGACCACGTTGGTGCCGGTTGGAGAGTACCTGTCTTCGGTCTATGAGCCGGAGATGGATTTTGTGGACGGCGAGCTGGAAAACCGCAACGTGGGCGAGAAAGATCACAGCAAGCTTCAGGCGAGACTGATCAAGCTTTTGCCGGACGGGTTCGCGGTGTTCCCCGAAGTTCGCATACAGGTGTCGCCCACGCGCTTCCGGGTTCCCGATGTGTGCGTTTATCTTGCGGAGCCGGAGGAGCAGGTCTTTACCTCTGCGCCTTTCGTGGTGATCGAGATTCTTTCGCCGGAAGATCGCATGAGCCGGATGCAGAGGAAGATCGAGGACTACTGGCGCATGGGTTGTCCGAACGTGTGGATTCTAGACCCGTGGCGCCGCAAGGCATACCGCTATGACGGCAACGCCATGATCGAAGCGCTGGAGGCATTGACCACGGATGATTCGCGGCTGCGCCTCGGCTTGAACGCGATTTTTCCAGAGGGACGATAAACCGCAGGCGGCAACCCTTGCGCCGCCAAACACAGGGTGGGCCAGGCGGTGCCGCCTGCCGGTTCCCCGCGGTTTACTGCTCCACCCGCTTCTGCCGTTCGTAGGGCGTCTTGAGGAATTTGCCGGCCTCTTCCTGCGCGCCCTGCGTGTTGTCCTTGGTGCGAATGGCCAGATTGTACTCGTTCACCGCGCGCTCGCGCTGCCCGCTCACGTCGAAGATTTTCCCCAGGTTGATGTGGGCCCACACTTCCGTCCACTTGGGTTCCAGGTCGCCGTTCAGCGCTTCGCGGAAATCGTTGGCCGCTCCTTGGAAGTTGTTTTGCAGAAACTCCACTTCGGCGATGCGGTAGTGCGCCAGCGAGCTCTGGCGGTTGGTCTCGAGCGCCTTCTGGTACTCCTTCAGCGCGTCGCCGAATTCGCTCAGCTCGGCGAACTGCTCGCCGCGCCGGATGGCCACCGCCACGCGCACCTGCGGAGCATAGCGCAGCACCCGGTTGTTGGGGTCGATCACCACGTTCTTGGGCTTGCCGAAGGTGTCGATCGAGAATTCCGACGACGTTCCCACCACTTCCACTTTGGCCTCTTCCGGGTTGCCTTCGGTTTCAATCTTGAGGTCCACCGGCATGCGGAACGTGTCCAGATCCTGCGAGATCTTCCCCTGCACGCGGAACCCCTTGGTGGTGCGGAAAACGGTGTACTCCAGCTTGAACTCGGGCGCGCCCGACGATTCGATCCACTGGATGAAGAAGTAGCCGATATCCTTGCCCGCGACCGTCTCCGCCACCTTGCGGAAATCGTCGGTGTTCACCGATTTCCAGGCGTCCTGCTGCGCGTAAGCTTTCAGGGTCTCGAAGAACTTGGCATCGCCCAGCACGTAGCGCAGCATGTTCATCACCGCCGCGCCCTTGCTGCCGGTCAGCGCCCACAGTTCCGGTGAGTAGTCTTCCAGGCGCGCGGACTGGATGATCGGCACCGTATCCACGGTGAGCGATTCCACCATCACGTCGCGGAGCTGGGTCTCCATGGCGGCCGGGCCGTTGGCATGTTCGCTCCACAGCAGCTCGGAGTAGGCCGCCAGCCCGTTGGTGAGCCACAGGTGATTGCGGGTGGTGGGCGAAACCAGTTCCTCCCACCACTGGCGCGAAACTTCGTTGGCCAGCAGTTTGCCGTTGGGCTGCCGTCCGATGCCCTTGGGCGCGAGGAAAATCAGGCCGGGTGCGGCATAGCCGTTGGGCGCGCCCGCCTCGGTCTCCACTACCGTCAGATTGGCATAGGGCGGCAGGCCGAACGTGCCCGTGAAAAACGACATCACCTTGCCGGTCTCCTGCCCGTACGGCTGGGCCATGTCCGCCTCAGGTCCGCGGAAATACACCGCCGTGGTGACGCCTTCCGACTGCACCTTCGCGGGGTCGCCCTTCACCACCGCGATGCTGCCGGGAAACGACGGCCGGTCGAACCGCCACTGGTAGGTGTTCTTGTCGCCCGCTGTCTGCCGCGAATCCAGGCCGCTGCCCAGCACCGCGTATCCCATCGGCACGGTGACGTGCATGTCGGCGGCGAAACGGTCGGTCGTGTACCCGCTCACCGGAAACCAGCGCGCCGGGTACATCAGATACGAAAAATCGGGATGGATGGCGGCGAACTTGATGCCGTACACGGGCGAGTCTTCCTGCCCCGTCAGCTTGCCGTCGTAATAGAAGGTGATGGTGACCGGCTGCCCTTTGGGCAGCGGCTGATCGAAGCTCAGGCGCACCGTGAAATCCTGCTGGTTGCGCGACGCGGAAATCTGTTTCCCCTTGTCGTCCACCACGCGCGACACGTTGAGCGCGTTGTTCAGCTCGAATGAAGCCGAAGTGACGTTGTCATCCACCGGGACGAACCGCACGGTTGCCTTGGCCGAGACCGACTGCGTGTTGGGCGAAATATCGGCGTCGATGGTGTACTGTTCGACGTCGATGCGGGAGGTGGAGCGGCGCTCCTGAGCCGGCGCGGCAAGCGTCGCGGCGAACAGCAGCAGGCCGGCCATTGCCGGCGCGGCTGCATGGGTGCGGAGGTCACGAAACATGTGCAACTTGTCCTTCCAGGATTTCTTGAACGATGGCGGCGGCGTAGCCCGGCGCGGACTGTCCTGCCCCCGCCGGCCCGCGCGACAACTTTTCTCGCACTTCCCCCAGGCCGGCCTTCATGCGCGTGCGCGCGCCTTCATCGGCCAGCAGCCGGCGCGCTTCGCGAGCTAACGCCTCGCCGGTCATCTGTCCCTGCATCAGCTCCGGCACCACGGCGCGGCCAGCGATCAGGTTCACCATGGAATAAAACGGGACGCGCACCAGCAGCTTGCCGGCCAGCCAGCTCGGCGGCGTCACCTTGTAAAATGTCACCATCGGTGTGCCCAGAAGCGCTGCCTCCACCGTTACCGTCCCGCTCGCGGCGAGCGCGACATCGGCGTGCGCCATGGCGTCCCAGCTCTCTCCTTCGATCACTTGAACCGGCGAACCACCCAGGCGTTCCCGGAAAAAGGCGGCCCCGGCCGTAGCCGAGGCCGGCAGAATCAGATGCACTGCCTGCTCCCGGTATAACCGCTCGGCGGCGTCCAGCAACGCCGGCAGATGACGTGCCGCTTCGCCGCGGCGGCTTCCGGGTAGCACTGCTATCAATGGACGGCCCGCGGCCAGCCTGTGTTTCCGAAAAAAATCGTCCCGGCTGAGAGACGGCCGCACCAGCCCGGCCAGGGGGTGCCCGATGTACGTCGCCGCCACTCCCGCGCGCGTAAAGAACTCCTCTTCAAAGGGAAAGATGCACAGCAGCCGCCGCACGGTGCGCCGGATGGTCCGCAATCGCCCTTTTCGCCAGGCCCACACCTGCGGCGCCACCAGGTAAACCACGGGAACGCCCTGTTGGTGCAGCTTCCGGGCCACGCGCAGGTGGAAATCGGGCGAATCCGTGAGGATCGCCAGATCCGGCTTCCCGGCGCGCGCCGCGGCCAGCAGCTTGCGGTATTCGCCGTAAATGCGCGGAATATGCGTTACCACCTCCGCCAGGCCCACCACGGCCAGCGCAGCCGCGTCCACTACCGTGTGCACGCCGGCCGCCCGCAGCCGCGGCCCGGTGCAGCCGAACAAGTCCGCATCGGGCCAGGCGCGCCGCAGTTCCTCCACCAGCAGCGCGGCGTACAGGTCGCCCGACGCTTCGCCTGCGGAAATCAGGATCTTCCGGACCATCCCATTAAGAGTTTAGCTTGCCGCCCTGTTACAATCGAACCACCGGGATGTCCTCAGACGCAGAACGACTCAAACTGACCGTGGACGATCTGGCCGCGCGCTTTCGCAGCGAGATGATTCCGCTCACCAACAAGTTCTCCTACTTCTCCACCCTGCCGGTGGCGGAGGACGATCTGCGCCAGTACCTGAACGACCCTATTGCCGCCATCTCACCGGCCATCGTCGCTACCCTCCCGCTCATGGGCATCATTCTGGCGCCGTATCTGGAAAAGAGCAACGGCAAAGAGGGCGACACGGTGACCTTCGAGCGCCCGCCCGAGCCCCGCCAGATCCCCTGTTCGCGCCGCTCGCTGGGCGATATGACCGTGCTGGCGCTGGGCATCAAGGACATCGAAGTAGCCGACTACCACTACCAGTTCTACAACGCCCTGGCCGCCCTGCTGGCGGAGCGCTGGACCGGCGAGGTGCAGGAGCGCTTCTTTCGCACCATCCGCGAGGAGTTGAGCGCCGAGGTCCACGGCGAAGTCGACGAGAAGAGCTGGCACCTGAAGCAGGCGTTACAGCGCCGCCAGACCAACGTGCGCAAGGAGACCAAGCTGTTCCGCGAGTACGCGCGCCAGGCCTTCGAGGACACGCTCACCCTGTACCTGCACGGCACCTGCTGCGACATCGACGTCGAGACCGGTCCCCGGCAGATGCCCAGCCGCTACCTGCGCCGCCGCCTGGAGTTGCTGATGTCGCTCTACCCGCCGCCCGACGGCTACGCCGTGCTGCCCGAACAGCTGAAGGCGCGGTAGGCTTTATAATCGCCTTATGGAGTCCGCCGAACTGTACGACCGCGATTTCTACGAATGGACCCGGCGGAACGCGGAACTGCTGCGCGCCGGCCGGGCGGGCGAAGCCGACCTCGAGCACATTGCCGAGGAAATCGAGGACATGGGACAACGCGAGCGCCGGGAGTTGCTGTCGCGCCTGGGCATTCTCATCGCGCACCTCCTGAAGTGGAAGGTGCAGGCTGGCCGCAGGTCTCGCAGTTGGGAACTGACCATCCGCGTGCAGCGGAAGGATCTCGCCCGGCTCTTGTCGCGGAATCCAAGCCTCCAATCCGGTCTCGCGGAGGACCTGGCCGAAGCCTACGAGCGCGCGGTGGTGGATGCCATGACGGAAACGAATCATCCGGAATCGGATTTCCCAGGCACCTGCCCGTATACGCTGGACGTTTTGCTGGACCCGGACTTTCTGCCGTAGTTAAGTTAGCGAGACGGCCGGTCCCAAGAACGAAGCGGCGGTCCGTGGCAGTACTTCCTTTTCAATGCGTGGCTGAATCTCCTGCCCGGCGACCTCGAGCGAGGTCACAGGCGGCCTGAAGATTCCACCAATCCAGCGCCGAGGTGCCGAAATACCGCGCCATGCGCATCGCGGTGTCCACGGTGATGACCCTCTTTCCATCGACGATGGCGCTGATCCGGTTCGTCGGAACCCGGAAGCGCCCGCCCAAGCTCGTTCAGGCTGACGCCAATCCCATCGAGCTCATCCGATGCAGACGACTCAGTAAGGGTCGACGTCGATCACAGCCTGCCCAAAAGCTTGCGGCGCTTCTTGCGGCACGCTATGATCGACGCCCCTGAGAATTCGACGCGAATCCTTGCCCGGGAATTTCTGCGCGTACGCTGTGCCATCAGCAATCGGAAAGAAGCTCGAATCTCCTCAGCAAAGAGTTCCGGCCGCTCCCACGCCGCGACGTGACCGCCCTTGTTGACCTCGTGGAAGCAGACGGTCGCGATAGAGCGCCGGACCCTGTCACCGAGGCTCGATAGATCTCCCCCGCACATGCCGTGATGGCCACCGGAACGAATTCCTCCGCTCCACTAGTTGCGCAGCGATCTGAAGCCCGCACGAACCTCTTCTGTGAAGAGTTGTGGCTGTTCCCAGGCCGCAAAGTGCCCGCCCTTGTCGACCTTGTTGTAATGGATCAGTTTGGGATACGCCCGCTCCGCCCAACTCCGTGGAGCAGGATAGAGCTCGTCAGGGAAGACGCTCACGGCCGTCGGGACCACGACGCCTTTGACGGCGAAGAACGACGCCCCCTTGTTCTCCCAATAGAGACGGGCCCCTGAGAGCGCCGTATTCGTCAACCAGGTGAGCGTGATGTTGTCGAGGACGTCGTCTCGTGTGAGGCCTTCGCTCCCTCCGGCAAAGACACGTGCGATCAGCTCGTAGCTGCGCGCGTCGTGGTCGAGAAAATAGGCCGCCAGGCCGACCGGTGAATCCGCTATTCCGTACAGCGTCTGCGGTCTCAACCCCATCTGGAAGCCGTAGCCGATGCCCTTCGCATAGACGATGCTCAGCCGCTCGTAAGCGAGTTTCTCGTCGGCCGAGAGATTCGCCGGCGCCGGCGCGCCGGAAAAGGCCAGCTTGTCGATGTCGAGTGGAATCACGTTAGCCATGTTGGTGTGAATGCCCAGCAATTCCGGTGGCGCCTGCACCCCCATTAGCTCGGTGATGATCGCACCCCAATCGCCACCCTGCGCCACGAATTTCGTGTATCCGAGGCGCTTCATCAGCACGGTCCAGGCACCTGCGATGTGGCCGGGGTCCCAGCCAGTGGTGGACGGCTTGCCGGAAAACCCGTAGCCCGGCATCGACGGAATCACGACATGGAACGCATCGGATGCATTTCCGCCGTGTGCGGTGGGATTGGTCAGCGGATCGATGATCTTCATCTGTTCGGTGATCGAGCCGGGCCATCCGTGCGTAACGATCAGGGGCAACGCATTGTCGTGTCTTGAACGGACGTGAATGAAGTGAATGTCCAGCCCGTCGATCTCGGTGATGGACTGCGGCAGGGCGTTCATCTTTGCCTCGATCTTGCGCCAGTCATAATCTGTCGCCCAATAGCGCGCCAGCGCCTGAATCGTCGCGAGCTGTACTCCTTGGGATGCATCTGTAACCGTTTCTCGTTCAGGCCACTTTGTCGCGTTGATGCGCCTGCGCAATTCGTTCAGTTCGGTTTCCGGAACATTCACATGGAATGGGTGAATGGCGGTCTTGTCAGAAGCCTGCTCGCTGCCTCGTTGTTTAACAGTGGCTGGGGTCATGGTGTCTGCTCCTTTTGATGGTGATTTGAGCCTTCTGTCAGGCTTCTCAAAATATGCTCGATTTACGAGTCAGCGGAATCACGAGATCGAGGATTTTTCAAGTAACCAGTTTTGGCGGACGCAAGCATACCCTATTCGTGGTATTGCCACAGTCCGCGTCCGAGTCGAGAGGGCTCTAATCCATGTCGGCTACACGGAAATGGGCCGAGATGACAGTTCGAGATTCGTCCGGCATGGGCACCCAGCCTGGATGCCCGTCGCCTCACGCCCACTATCCTCAAGTCAACGAAGCATTGAAGCCGTTCTGCTGGTTCGAACAGAGGGGGGGATCTACGCCGCGAAAGTTCGAAACGTGTCCAGTGTGGGGAGCCAGTCTATCGTTCGTTGACAACACAGAGCGTAGCCGAGGCCCAGCCGTGAAGTGCTTTGTTTTCGGGTTCGAGTCCTCGCTGGGCCTGGGCCGAACCTTCGCGAGACCTCAAGCAACGAATGGATTGACGAGACGCACGCCGGCGTTCACGAAATCAGCTCGATTTCGCGTGGCGACCGCCAGACCGTGGACGGCCGCAGTCGCCGCGATGAGGCTATCCTTGATCGGCATGGCTTTGCCGGTTGTGCGAAGACGCGCCAGCAGTTCCGCCCATTTCAGCCCCGTGTCCGCGTCCCAGGGAAGACAGTGGAGACGCCGTGCCCCCGCGTCGAACCAGCGTTCCAGGGCAGCCCGCTTCCTTCCCTTGGGAAGGAGGAGAATCCCGAATCGGAGTTCGCCGAGAATCACGGGATCGACGGCAATATCTGGCTCATGTGCGCGAAGCCACGCCACGACCCGTGGATCGGGCGTCGGTTTCGTCGGCTCGCTCAGAACGTTAGCATCGACCAGGTACTTCATAGCGCATCCGTCGACTCAGAGTCGATCGGGACGAAGAAGCCCTTTTGCGGACAGTCCAGTAGCCAGTCAACGGCACCCTCGTTCGGCGGAGCCGTACGCCGGACGAGGCGATAGTCCCCACGATCGACACGCTCGACGTCGAACTCCTGCCCTGGTTCGACGCGGTCCAGTTGCCGGAGCTCTGCCGGCAGAACGATCTGGCCCTTGGAGGAGACGGTCGTCTTCATACCGGTAAGATAACGTCTTACCTGCCGCAGTGTCAAGCGCTACACCCATGCTCTGCGCAGGAATCCGGCAACCTGCCTGAAAGGAAAGCTCTCTCAGAGAAGGATGACGGAAACGAATCGTCCGGAATCGGACTTCCCCGGCACCTGCCCGTACACCCTGGACGTGCTACTGGACCCGGACTTTCTGCCGTAGTCAGCGATCCTTCGAAATTTCCACTATGCGCCGCGTACTGAGTCAGCCGGGCCAAAGCCTCCGGGCGCCGGGGCCATGTCTAATGCTGGTATCGGATATGGTATATTGAGGCGGAAATGGAAACCGCGCGCAAGATCACCGTCGAGGTGCCGCCGGAGCTTCTCGCAAGGGCACAACGGGCCAGCGGCAGCGGCATCACCCGGACCGTTCGTACCGGTCTGGAGCTGGTGGCGGCGTCGCATGCCTACGCGCGGCTGCGCCAACTGCGGGGCAAAGTTCGATTCACGCGCACGCCAGCCGAGTTGAAGGCTGATCGATGATCGCGGTGGATACCAGCACCTGGATCGGGTTCCTGCAGGGAGATGGCGGTGAGGACGCGGACCTGCTCGACCGGGCTCTCGAAGATCGGCAAGTGCTGATGGTGCCGGTTGTGCTCACAGAGGTGTTGAGCGACCCGAAGCTTCCTTACGAGGTTTCACTAACTCTCTCGGAACTGCCGCTCATCGAGGTCGAGCCCGGCTATTGGCAGCGGGCAGGCCAGTTACGAGCGAAGGTGTTGGCCAAGCGGCGTAAGGCGCGCCTCGGCGATGCGCTGATCGCGCAAAGCTGTATCGATCGCGGGATACCTCTTCTTACGCGAGACCGGGATTTTCGCGCCTTCGCCGAAGCCGCCGGCCTCGATCTTGTCATTGGGTGAGGCAGCCCTGCGCCGTCAGCTCCGCCAGGATCCTCGCCGCCACTTCCTTGCCGCGTTCGCCCACCTCGCCCACCGGGCCGACGCACGATGGGCAGCCGGCATCGCAGCGACGCGGAACCGATACTTCAGAGAACGCCGGTCGACGGATTGTTACCTAACCTATCCCCGAATCGACAGTCGATCCTAACGTATATGTTATTATTGAACCGTGCTCGACGTTCGGGAATACATCGATATCGCTGGACGAAGCCCCTTCACGAAGTGGCTGCGCGCACTCAACGTTCATGCTGCGGCGAAAGTAGCGACGGCGCTTGAGCGGATTTGCGGATGGTAACCTGTCCAACGTCAGAGCGGTTGGTAGCGGCGTTCTCGAAACCAAGACTGATTTTGGCCCCGGCTACCGCATTTACTTCGGGCGGGACGGCGACCGGCTCATTATTCTGCTCGCGGGTGGCACGAAGAAGCGCCAACAAAAAGACATCCGGCAGGCAAAGGCGAATTCCGGAACAGAAAGACCCAGGAAGAACACCATGGCACTGACCAAAGACTTTCGCGAAACGATCCGCGAACGCGCCCAACGGGAACCGAAATTCCGCAAGGCGTTGCTTCGTGAGGCAATCGAACTGATGCTCTCCGGCGACGAGAAGACGGGCCGCGCGATCCTGCGCAACTATATCAACGCCACCGTCGGCTTTCGGCAATTGGAAGAGGCGACATCCATCCCCGCCAACAGCCTCATGCGGATGTTTGGACCAAATGGCAACCCCTCGGCCAAGAACCTTTTTGGCGTCCTCGCTCATCTTCAAGCGCAGGAGGGCGTGAACTTTGAGATCCGTCCCCGCCGCGGTTGAGACCGGCCGAAGGCTTGCTCCCCGGATCAGTCAACGCCAGGCGACAGGAAATACGCCAGGGGCGGGTGATGGGCCTCGTAGTTCGTCCGGGTGCTCTCCGACGCGAGCACTCGCGGCGTTGCAGCCGAGCTGAGGAAGCCATTTTTTCAGAGCTTTAGTCAGGCTCACGCCGTCAGCTCCGCCCGTATCCTCGCCGCCACTTCCTTGCCGTGCTCGCCCACTTCCCCTACCGGGCCGACGCACGAAGGGCAACCGGCATCGCCGCGGCATCCGGCCAGCAGCTCGGCCGTCTGTTCGAGTAACCGCGGGGCCAGGCGGTAAAGCGGCGCACTCAGGCCCACGCCGCCAGGGTAGGCATCGGGACGTTTTTGCAGACCCGGACTTTCCTGCTTGCAGGTAGCGGAGAAGGCCCGCCCGAGGGCCATCGACGATTCGAAGCAGCGGAGCAAGAACATGTCCCCGCCCTCGTCGTGGATCTGAACTGAGGATTGCGCGACAAGGAACTGCGCGAACTCCGGTGGCGGCAACTCGACCTCGTCCATAAGAAGCAGCTCACCGTGGGCAAGTCAAAGACCGACGCAGGCACGGGCCGGGTGATCCCGCTGAACGATACGGTGATGGTCGCCCTCGAGGCGCACGCCGCGTGGTACATCCGGCGGTTCGGTGAGTGCAAGCCGGAGTGGTACGTCTTCCCCGCAGGCAAGGGTCAGCCGAATGATCCCACCCGCCCCGTGACGACGTTGAGAACGACGTGGACGAAGGTCCGGCCATGCCCGAGAGCGTTCGCATGGGCCTGCGCGGGCGGGGCGGCGGTCGTGGGCGTCGACGCCGCCCCGCGCACTTACTGCACTACCTTCGCCGACAGCACCAGGAACAGCGCCTGGTCCTTGGCGATCCCCACTCGTCCCACCACGGCTTTCTGCCCTTCCTTAATATCCATGTCCTGGTTGATGCCCAGATCCGAATAACTGACCGAGTTTCCGCTCCGGTACGGGAACCGCGTCATGGAGCGCATCCGGTCCAGACGCACCGTGGTGCCGTCGGGACTGAGGCTCGAGGAGTCCATATGGAAGGAGTTCGTAATCGGCGCCGCCAGCCCTTCCAAAGTGAGCGCTCCGGCGTTGCTGTTGGTGTCCACCCTCTGTCCCACGCGAGTCCGGATCGTCATCACATCCAGCAGCCGGTACTCCTTGAACGGGAAAGTGGTCTTCAATGCCGCCACCGCGCTATCCAAATCCTTGGGCAGCGGCCCCCCCAGGTTATTCTCGCCATCGGCGCCGATCACGTAATAGACCATCAGGTCGATGTTCTTCGGCGCCGCCGCGGGCACGTCCAGCCGCGTGATGGCGTCTTCAATGGCGTTCATGGATTCCTTGTCGCCGCGCACCGCCAGCGCGTGCATCTCCGTGTTCGGCGTCACCACCGCGTTGAACACGCGCAGCAGGTTGGCGATGCGGTCCGGATCGGCATACTTCAGCACGAACAGCTTGGAGATCGAGGTGCTGACCTTTACGTCCGGAACGATCTTCGCCTCCGGCTTCTTCTCTTCCTGCGCCGCCAGCGGCAGCGCCATCAATAGCAACGCGCACCAGTATCGCTTCATTTTTGCTCTCCTCTCGTTTCCGTAATCCAGTAAATGACAATATTGGGGTCGTCGGTGACCAGCTTCACCGTCATGGTCTCGGGCGGCCTCGCCAGCGCCAGTTGCACGGGCTGCGGCGCGGGTCCGGGGCCTGCCCGGCGCCCGTGCCGCACGCGAGGAACCGGCTTCGGCTCGGGCGCCGCCTCGGCAACCGCCACTTTCGGCGGCTCGGCGGGCGGCCTCGTCACCGCGATTTCCGGCCGCCTCACCGGCTGCGGCGCGCGGCCCGGCCGCCCCGCCAGCGCCACCAGCAGGGCCACCGCCGCCGCACCGGCGAGGCCATACACCCAGGCCCGCCGCCACCATGCCCGCCGCTCCCCCGCCAGTTCCGCCAGCACCCGCGCCCGCACCGCCGCGAAATGCGCCGGCGCCAGCGGCTCCTGGTGCGCTGCCCGCAACAACGCCAGGCTCTGCTGCAAACCGGACGCGAACACCTGGCACCCGGCGCAGTCCGCTACGTGCCGCCCCACCTCCGCCGCTTCGGACGCCGCCAGCTCGCCCCCTACATACATCGCAATCCGTTCTTCCCAGTCGCTGCAATTCATACGCTCCTCCGGAAGTAGCGCTCCACGAACTCCCGCACCTTGACGCGCGCCTTGGACACCTGCGAACGCACCGTCGCTTCGCTCGATCCCAGCGCCCGCGCCACTTCCTCCGTCGAAAGCCCCTCCAGGTCCCGCAGCACCAGCGCCGCCCGCTCTTTCTCCGAGAGCACCCGCAAGCTCAGCTCCAGCACCCGCCGCCGCTCCGCTTCCGTGGCGCTCTGCTGCGGATCGG
This sequence comes from Terriglobia bacterium, assembly GCA_020073615.1. Taxonomy (GTDB): domain Bacteria; phylum Acidobacteriota; class Terriglobia; order Bryobacterales; family Bryobacteraceae; genus JADGNR01. The sequence continues at coordinate 52,248 of JAIQEX010000012.1, read as the reverse complement.
GCCCGGCGTCCGCCGGTTCGGCAATCTCCTCCATCGCCACCGGCGCCGGCCGCCTCCGCCGCTGATCGTGGCACACGTTGACCGTCACGCGGTACAGCCACCCCGCGCAGTTGCTGCCCGACTCCACCTTCCGCAAGTTCCGGTACAGCCGCAGGAACACTTCCTGCGAAGCGTCCTGCGCGTCCTCCAGCTTCCCCAGCAGGCGCAGGGCGGTGACCAGCACCATGCGCTCGTACTGCTGCATCAGCAGCTCGAACGCCGCCAGGTCGCCCGCCTGCGCCGCCGCGACCGTGCTCAAGCCGTCTCCCGCGCCGTCCATCGGTCCAACCGTAGCAAGGAATGCCAGGGCTTTCATCCTTCCTACCAGTTAAACTCCCCGCAGCCCGAAATCGTGTATAAGATCGTGCCCCCCAAAAAAAGCTCGGCCCGAAGGGCCGCTCCCTCCCCCGGCCCCCGGCCCCCGGCCCCGCGAGCGCAGCGAGCCTGCTACCCTGATCCTTCACATGTCCGGAAAGCTCTCCATCCCCCCCGCCGAGATCCGTGCCATCGCCTCCGCCGCCGGCGAGTTCCTGGCGTCCTACTTCGAATCCCTGGCCGAGCGCCCCGTCGTCGTCCCCACTACCTCCCAAGCCATTCGCGAAGCGCTCGACGAGCCTCTGCCGCAGGACGGCGCCGATTTCCAAACGCTCCTGGATACCCTGCGCGGCGTCATTTCCCACTTCAGCCGCCACAACGGCCATCCGCGCTTTTTCGGCTACGTGTCCTCCCCCGGAACGCCCATCACGGCGGTGGGCGCCATGCTCGAGGCGGCGCTCAACGTCAACGTCACCTGCTGGCGTTCGGCGCCCTCCGGTACCGAGCTCGAACACCTCACCATCAACTGGCTGAAGGAAATGTTGGACTACCCAGACTCCGCTGCCGGGCTGCTGACCAGCGGCGGATCGATGGCCAACTTCGCCGCACTGGCCGCCGCGCGCAGCGCCAAAGCCCCCGCCAACGTGGTGCGCGACGGCGTCGCCGCCGCCGGTACGCGCCTGTGCCTGTATGTCTCCGAAGAGGGCCACTTCTCCGTGGCCAAAGCCGCCGGCATGCTGGGCCTGGGCGAAGCCAACGTGCGGTCCGTGAAGACCGGAGACGGCCTGCGGATCTCGCTCGCCGATCTCGACCGCCTGGTGCAGCAGGACCTCGCCGCCGGCCACCTCCCCTTCTGCGTGGTCGCCAACGCCGGCACCACCGCCACCGGCGCCTTCGACCCCATCGGCGGCCTGGCCGATTTCTGCCGCCGCCACAACCTCTGGCTGCACGTCGACGCCGCCTACGGAGGCTTCGCCGCCCTGGCCCCCTCCGCCCGCCACCTCTTCGCCCGCATCGCGGAAGCCGATTCGGTCGCCCTCGACCCCCACAAATGGCTCTACCTGCCCATCGGTTGCGGCTGCGTCCTCTACCGCGACCCCGCCGCCGCGCGCGCCGCCTTCAGCCACGGCGCCGAGTACACGCGCACCATCGGCCTGGAACGCGACGAGGCCTTCGCCTTCTGGGATTACGGCCCCGAGCTCTCGCGCCCCTTCCGCGCGCTCAATCTCTGGCTGATCGTCAAGTACGCCGGCGCACGCCAACTGGGCGCGGCCATCGAGCGCAACATCGCCTGCGCGAAGTACCTCGAGCAACTGGTCCGCGCCAGCGGCGATTTTGAAATGCTCGCCGCGGTAGAGCTTTCCATCTTCTGTTTCCGCTACGCCCCGCCCGGCTTCCAGGGTGACCTCGACGCCCTCAACGAGCGCATCCTGGTGGCCCTACAGCGCGGCGGCAGCAGCTATCTTTCGAACGCGCGCGTCCACGGCCATTTCGCCCTGCGCGGCTGCGTGCTCAACTACCGCACCACCCTCCGCGACATGGAAATCGTGCTCGAAGACGTCCGCCGCGCGGCGTCGCAAGTCTCTACCCCACGCGCGCCAAACGGCGGACCGCAAGCAGGGTGAAGAGCACAGTCACCCCGGCAAGGACGGCTACGTGGACCACGGGCGATCCCTGGCTGGGCGCCCAGACGGCGGTGCGCCCCAGTTGGTTCAGGTGGTACGCGGGCGAGACCAGCGCGATCCACTGCACGGATTTGGGCAGCGGGAAGAACAGGCCCGAAAGATAAATCATGGGCAGGTAAAACAGGTTCACGAAGCCCGGCGCGCCCTTGCCGGTGGCCCACGTGCCGATGAACAACCCGATGGCGCAGAACGGCGCCGCGCCCAGAATCTCCACCAGCGCGACGCTCAGGGCTTGGCCGGCGCTCAAGCGCATATGGCCGAGCGGGGCGGCGGCGATCATGCTGATCATGATGATCGCGGCGAACAGCAGGGCCATGAGCATTTTCGCGAGCAGCACGCTCCCCGGCGGGACCGGCAAGGCGCGCTTGAGCCGCAGAAGTCCCTGCTCGCGCTCCATCGCGATGGTGATGCCGAAGCCGAACATCCCCGGCCCCATGATGCCAAAGGTGGAAAACCCCATGAACAGGAACAGCGCGCTCTTCGGGTCGGCGCGGATCGCGTCGCCGAAAAGAAACGCCCCGAAGAGCAGGAACAGCACGGCCGGAATGGACAGGAACACCGCGGAAAACGCCGGCGCGCGGAGCATGCGCAGGGTCTCATAGCGGGCCTCGGTGAGATAAGCCCGCAGCACGCGACCGCTGGGCATGGCGGTGCCGCGGGCCGGCCGGCCGGCGGCTTCGAGAGTCATGGCGTTCATTACGAAACCTCCTGCGTGAGTTCGGTGAAAGCTTCGGCCAGCCCGGCGCGCTGGACTTCCAGGTCCTGCAAATCCTCGTCGGCGGCCAGCAGGCGCCGGACTACGTTCTCCGCATTGGTGGTGGTAATGTGCAATCCCTGATGGTCGCGGGTTGCGCTGAGCACGTCGGGCCAGGCCGCCACCTCGCCGGCGTTCAGCGTCGTCGAGCAGACGATGCGCTTGCGCACCACCAGCGACCGCATCTCGCTGACCGTGCCGCTGGCTAGCGTGCGGCCCTTGGCGAGAACCACCACGCGGTCGGCCAGCGCCTCGGCTTCCTCCAGGTAGTGGGTGGTCAGCACGATGGAAGCCCCTCCTCCGACGAGCTCGCGGAGTGTCGCCCACACCATCTCCCGGGACTGGACGTCCAGCCCCACGGTGGGCTCGTCGAGAAAAAGCAGCTCCGGACGGCCGCACACCGCGAGGGCGAACTGCACCTGGCGTTTCTGCCCGGCGGAAAGCTTGCCATACGGACGCTTGGCGAGCGCCGTGATGCGGGTCATCTCCATGACGGCCGCCAGGGGCCGCGGATCGGGGTAGTAGCTGGAGACCAGGTCGATCTGTTCGCCGACGCGCAACTCCGCCGCCAGGGCCGCTTCCTGCATCATCATGCCGGTGCGGCGCCGCGGCTCCACCAGGTTGGGCGATTGCCCAAACAGCCGCGCCCGGCCGCGGTCGGGCTGCTGCAATCCCAGCAGCAGCGAAATGGCGGTGGTCTTGCCGGCTCCGTTCGGACCCAGCAAGGCGAGAAGTTCGCCGCGCCGGACTTCCAGATCCAGCCCGTCCAGCGCCACGATGCTGCCGAACCGCTTGGTCACACCCGAAAGCTGCGCCAGGCAATCGGTGTTCTGCTCGAAGACAGCCGGGGATGCTTCGCCGGCTGCGTTGTCGTTTACCGCTATCATCGGTCCTCCATGGCACCAGTGTGGGGCCGCACGCCGCCTTCCGAAAGCGACATTTGACCAAGTGGCCGAACGGCGTGGCGAACCGGCGGCTTCAGAACGGATTGGCCGCCAGGGCTTTCAGCTTCTCGTTGTACGTGCGGCTGGATTGCAGCCGGACGCCAGAGGCCAGCGTGACCACGTACTCTCCGTGTGCCGCCGGCTGAAGCTCTTTGATGCGCCGCACATTCACCATGACCGAACGATGGATGCGCAGGAAGATCTCGGGATCGAGCGACTTCTCGAGCGTGTTCATGGGCACGTGGAGCAGGTGGCCGGCCTTCCCGGCGTGGAGCTGGACGTAATTCTCGGCGGCCTCGATCCAATCCACGTCCTCGACGTCGACGAAGACCGTCTTGCCCGCCGCGCGCACCGCCAGGCGTTTCATGTACCGCCGCGGCGCCGCCATGGCTTCGAGCAGCGAGAGGATCCGCCCGCTGGCCTCGTCTCCCGCGCGGACTTCGAGGCGGACTTTGGCACGGCCGAGCGCCTGGCGAAAACGCTCCTCGGTGACCGGCTTCAGCAGGTAGTCGATGGCGTTGATTTCGAATGCCTGTATGGCGTACTGGTCGTGCGCCGTCACAAACACCACCGCGGGCATGCGCTCCGCGCCGACTTCCCGGACCACCGAGAAGCCGTCCATCTCCGGCATTTGCACGTCCAGGAAGACCAGATCCGGGCGGACGTCCAGGATCGCCGCCACCGCTTCCCGGCCGTCGCGCGCTTCGTGAATCGCCGCCACCTCCGCATCCTGGGAGAGCAGCATGCGCAGGCCCTCGCGCGCCAGCGGCTCATCGTCCACGATCAGGGTGGTCAAGGGCATGTACTTCGATCGCTTCCGGTTCCGCCAGATCGGGCGCCAGGCGATAGGGCAGCACCATGGTGGCGATCGCCCCGCCCGCCGCGCGGTTCTCCACCGCCAGGCGGGCCGCTTCGCCGTAGAGTTGATGGAGCCGCGCCCGCGTGTTCGCCAGCCCGATGCCGCGCACCGCGGACGAGTTTGCCGGGGGCAGCCCCGGACCGTCGTCCTCCACTGTGATCTCCACCGTCTGGCCCACGCGCGTGGCGCCGATGCGAATCTCGCCCGCCGCCGAGCTGCGCCCGATGCCATGGCGGATGGCGTTCTCGACAATCGGCTGCAGCCCCATGTGCGGGACCGCGGCATCCAGCAGCGCCGGGTCCGCCGCGATCTCGACGCGCAGCCGGTCCTGAAAGCGCACCTGTTCGATGGAAAGATAAAGCTGCAAGTACTCCAGTTCGCGGCGGAGGGGCACTTCCTGGGCCTCCACATCCTCCAGCACCCAGCGCAACAGATCGCTCAGCCGGGACAGCATCTCCTCGGCCTCGCGCGCCCGCTCGTGGCGCACCAGCACCATGATGGCATTCAGGGTGTTGAACAGAAAATGCGGCTGAAGCTGCATCTTCAAAGCGCTCAACTGCGCCCGCGCCAGCTCGGTCTTCAGCTCGGAGGCATGCAACTCCAGTTGCAGGGCCTGCCGCTCGCGCTCCCGGTACCGGCGGTAATACGCGAACCCGTACTGGATGCCCAGCAGCATCCAATACGTGGTGATGCCGCTGTGAAAGCCGAGGAGCAGCAAGACCACCAGCGTGGCTCCGAATGTCTTCATGACGGCCGGGAAGACGCCCAGCCGCGGAAGAACCGCGCTCTCCACGATGAGTTGCAGGAGGGAGACCAACACGCTGGCCGCGAGATGGAACGCCACGCGGGCGGGCCAGTTCCGTCGCTCGATGGGCAGCCGGCGCCCGAGCCAGAGAACCGCCGGAGTCAGTGCCGCCCAGATGTACACGCCGGTAAGCCACGACAACAGAAAATGCCACCAGGGCGTGGGATCGTGCGAAACCAGCTTTTGCGTGATGCTCTGGCTGAAAAAGAAGAGGCCGAACACGGTCCACGCGAGAAAACAGGCGGCGTAGATGCGCAGGCGGTGGCGGGCCGTGTTCGTCATCAGACCAGTAGCTTAACGCTTTTCCGCATGGCGTAGGGCGCTGCTAGCGGGCCGCTGCGAGCTGATAGCTTATAGGCATGGAAAGCTACGCACGGGGGCCGCGGGGCACGGTCCTGAGCAAATCCATCAGCGAGGCGTTCCTGGATACGGCCTCGCGTTTCCCCGGCCGGCTGGCGGTGGTGGCGCGCGAGCCGGGCATCCGCCTCACCTGGGCGCAATACGCGCATGAGGCGCAGCGCGCGGCGGCCGGGCTGCGCGCGCTCGGCCTGGCTCCGGGTGACCGCGCCGGCGTATGGGCCACCAACTGCCTGGAGTGGGTCCTGCTCCAGTTCGGCTGCGCGCTGGCCGGGGCCGTGCTGGTCAACGTGAATCCGGCCTATCGCTCGCACGAGCTGGCGTTTGTGCTGCGCCAATCGCGCATCAAGACGCTGTTCCTGCGCGAGCAGGACCGCCGCTCCAACTATCGCGCCATTCTCGAGGAATCGCGCGCCGGCCAGCCGCTGGCCCTGGAGCACGTCATCTACCTGGATTCTCCCGCGTGGACGAACTTCCTGCGCGAGCCTGGCGAGCCGCCCGCCTCCCCCGATCCCGCCGCGCCGGCCAACATCCAGTACACCTCCGGCACCACCGGGCAGCCCAAGGGCGTGCTCCTGACCCACCTCAACCTGGTCAACAACGGGCGCTTCATCGCCCAGTACCTGCGGCTCGGCGAAGAGGACCGCATCGCGCTCCCGGTGCCGCTGTTCCACTGCTTCGGCTCGGTGATCGGCACCATGGCGGCGGCCGTCACCGGGGCGGCGGTGGTTCTGCCTTCGGCCATTTTCGACGCGGGCGCAACCCTCGAGGCCATCGAGCGGGAACGGTGCACCGCGGTCTACGGCGTGCCCGCCATGTTCATCGCCGAGTTGCAGCACGCGGAGTTCGCGCGCTTCGATCTGCGCTCGCTGCGCACCGGAGTCATGGCCGGCGCGCCCTGCCCCATCGAGGTGATGAAGCGCGTCGTCCGCGATATGCATTGCCCGGAAATCGTAGTGGCCTACGGGCAGACCGAGAGCGCCCCGGTGATTACCATGTCGCGCACGGACGATAGCGTGGAAACCCGCTGCACCACCGTGGGCGGCCCGCTGCCTGAAACCGAGGTGCGCATCGCCTCCCCGTCCACCGGCGCCACGCTGCCCGCCGGCGAGCAGGGCGAGCTGCTGGCGCGCGGCTACATGGTGATGAAGGGCTACGACGAAGAGCCCGCGGCCACCGCCGCCGCCATCGACGCGGAAGGCTGGCTGCACACCGGCGACCTGGCGGTGATGCGTCCCGACGGCTACTTCCGCATCACCGGGCGCGCCCGCGACATGATCATCCGCGGCGGCGAAAACATCTACCCGCGGGAGATCGAAGAGTTCCTGTACAGCCATCCCAAAATCTCCGACGTGCAGATAGTCGGCTTGCCCGACGAGCGGCTGGGGGAAACCGTGCTCGCCTGGATCCGCCTGAAGCCCGGCGAGACCGCGGACGAGGAAGAGATCCGCGCCTTCTGCCGCGCCCGCCTGGCGCATTACAAGGTCCCGCAGCACATCCGTTTCGTCGATGCCTTCCCCATGACGCTCAGCGGCAAAGTGCAGAAGTACCGCATCCGCCAGCACGAGATCGCCGAGCGCGGTTTGGAAAAATCAGCCGGAGCGGAGACGGCGTAAGGCGGCGGCGCGGACCCGCGGCGCCTCGTCAGCGGAGCTATTAACTTTAGAGACACCCTACAGTACGGTACTATCCAGGTCCTGAATTCTCGAAAATCGCTTGTGCCAGGCGACGGGATCAGTCAGACTTACTACTGAGGGTTTGTAAATCGATACGCAAATCCTCTTAACCGGAGGCAATCATCTTGAGAAAACTGTTCTTCGTTCTGTCCGTGTGTGCGATATCGTTTCCGGTGGCCCAGGCGGGGTCAATCGTCGACCGGACGACCCTCGTGTCGTTGCTCGGCGGTCCTGGAGTCACCGAGAATTTCGAGGCATTCAGCGTAGGCAGCGAATCCTCCACCGGAATGAGTTGCGCTGTGCTGAACGCATCGGCCGTCTGCAACGAGCAGGGGCCGGGGCTCGTAGTGGGCGGTGTAAACTTCACCTTCGGCAGCGGCGGCGGTCAATGGGACGGTCCCGGGTATTTCGGTTCAACCTCGAAGGAACTCCTTTCCGGTGCGCCCGCGGGACAACCTCTAACGATCGACTTCACGTCGGGGGTCACCGCGTTTGGGGTCGACCTGCGGGCCTTCAGCACCTTTGGCGCCACCGCGGCGTTATCCGTTTATGCAAGTGACGACACAACCCTGATCGGCACTCTACCGGGAATCGGTCTATCTGCGGATGGCGCTCTCGTGTTTGCCGGGTGGTCGGATGCTGCCGGCATCGGAATGGTTCAACTGACTCAAGCCGGCCAGCCTTGGTCGCCGATCATCGACAACCTGGAGTTCGGAGCAGCCGGAAATCAGACCCCTGAACCTGCCACCGGAATGCTCTTCGTGGCTGGCTTCGCCTGCCTCGCCATCCGGCGAAAACTGGCTCGATAGGCTGGCTACCAACCGCTCGCTCATCACCGTGAGGGAGCGTTGGTATTTACGAGATCAGCCCTTTTCGCACCGCATACAGGATCAGCTCTGCCAGGCTGTGCAGGTTAAGCTTCTCTTGTAAGTTCCGCCGGTGCGTTTCCACCGTGAACAAGCTCAGATTCAGCAGCGTGGCGATGTCTTTGTTGGACTTCCCCTCCGCCAGCAAATGCAGGATCTCCCGCTCGCGGGCAGTTAGTAACTCATAGCTATCCTCGACTTGCCGCGTTCGTATCTCCCTGACGTAATCCTCCACCAGCATCTTACTAACTTCCGGGCTGAAGTATGCTTTTCCTTCGCTGACGGCTTTAATCGCCTCGATAAGATCGTCCTCCGCCGAGTCTTTCACCAGGTATCCCCTGGCCCCGGCCTTCAGCGCCCGCAGCACGTATCCCTCGTCGGCGTGCATGCTCAGAATCACCACCGCCGTGTCGGGGAGGCTTTCCGTGATTCTCTGTGCCGCCTCCGTGCCGCTGAGGCGCGGCATGGTGATATCCAGAACCACCACGTCCGGCTTGGTGGCCATCGCCTGGTCCACCGCCTGCCGGCCGTCGGAGGCTTCCGCCACTACGCTAAAACCGGACTGGCTCTCCAGCAACAGGCGGAGGCCCCGGCGCATGACGTTGTGGTCATCCGCTAACAGAATGCGAATCGGCTTCACTTTCCTCCGTACCGCTCGCGCTCCCGCCCGGGAACGGCAGTTCGATCGACAATATGGTTCCGCTCCCCGCCGCCGAATGCACTTCGCAGGCGCCTCCCAGGCGGGCCACGCGCTCCTCGATCCCCAGCAGGCCGAGCCCCTTCGACTGCCGGACGTCGAAGCCCCGCCCGTCATCCTGGATGGCCAGCGCCACCCGGCCCGGCTTCTGCTGCACCCGGATGCGAACCGTGGTCGCGTCGGAATGCCGCGAACAGTTGTGCAACGCCTCCTGGACCACCCGGTAGATGCAGGTCTTGTAATCGTCCGGCAAGTCCACCGAATCGATATCCGTGGCCACGCTGACATCCATGGAGGTGCGCTTGGAAACTTCCCGCGCCTGCCAGCGCAGCGCCGGAATCAGGCCCAGGTCGTCCAGCATGGAGGGCCTCAGGAGCAGCGCCATGTTCCGCACCACGCGCACCGTGTTCTCCACCAGGCCCTTGATCAGCTCCACCTGGCTCCGCGATTGCTCTTCGGACCGCGCCGCCAGACCAGTGGCCAGGTTCCGCAGCTCCACCAGCACCGCGGAGAGCGCCTGGCCGACTTCGTCGTGCAACTCCCGGGAGAGCGCCCGCCGCTCCGTCTCCTGCGCCTGCACCAGCTTGCCGGAGAGGTTGGTCAACTGCCGGCGCGCGTCCGCGACCTCCCGGTACCGCGCCTGCGCATGGGTTTCCAATCGCAGGATCTTGCGGGCGCTGAACGCCGCCATGCCCAGCCCGAGCGCCAGTGTCGCCAAAACAGTCGCCGCCAGCCGGTTCTGAAATCTGTGCAACAACGCCACCACGCGCTCGTTGCCGGCGTTCAGTTGCTGTTCGTTGATGTCCGCAATGCGCCCCGCAATCTCCAGCATCGCCCTGCGCCGCGGAAACACCGCGTCGCGGAGGAAGATATACCCACGTGCGCGCCGCTCGGCCGCATCCCAGTTCAGGATCGGGTCGAGAGTTTGCCAGTATTGCGACAACTCCGCCTTCAAAGCTCCATAGTGCCGGGCCGCTTCCGGTTCCACCTGCCGGGCATACGACGCCAGAGCCGACTCCATTTCGCCGCGCACCTCCTGCAAGTTGGCCCGATACGTCGTGGCCCGCGCCGCGTCGGGCTCCAGCAGGTAGTCCCGCACGTACGTTCCCGAAAGGTAGAGTTGCGACCGAATGTCGTTGAGCACGTGATTCCGCGCCAGGAACTGGCGGCGAATCTGGTCGTCGTCGCGCCGGATCTGTTGCAGCACCCGCAGCGCGTCCACCCCGGCCAGCGCCACGATCGCCAGCAGGCCGCCGAAGCCGGCCACCAGGGTAAAGCGGCTGCTCCATTGCAGCCGATCCGCGTTGCGATTGCCGTCCGAAGAGGATTCCATGCGCTTCACTGGCGGAGCCACGGCCCTTCTACAGCCTACCGCCGGGCGAGTGTGAGGGGAAATACGAAGACGCGCCACCGCATACCTTGCGCTTCTACACATCCTGTGTTAGACCTGTAGAAGATCGAGGTATAACGATGCCCGAGAAGTCCGACCTCCCGCAAGGCACCCTGGATTTGTTGATTCTCAAGGTCGCCGCGCTCGGCCCGGTGCATGGCTACGCCATCGCGCAGCGGCTGCAGCAGGTCTCGCGCGATGTGGTGCAGGTTCCCCAAGGATCTCTCTACCCAGCCCTGCACCGGCTCGAGAACCGCGGCCTGCTGGCTGCGGACTGGAGAGAGACCGAGACCGGGCGCGAGGCCAAGTTCTATCACCTGACGCGCAAGGGGCGGGCGCAGCTCGAAACGGAAGCCGCCGGCTGGCAGCGCCTGGCGGAAGCCGTGGGCCTCATCCTCAGAATGTCCGAAGGGGGTGCGGAATGACCTGGTGGCAGCGCCTGCGGCGCCGCGGGCAAATGGAACACGAGCTCGACAAGGAGCTGCGCTTCCATCTCGACCAATACGCCAGCGATCTGATCGCGCAGGGCCACATGCCAGCGGAGGCGCGGCGCCAGGCCCGGCTGGCCCTGGGCGGTCCGGAGCAGGTGAAGGAGAGCTGCCGCGATGCCCGCGGCACGCGCTGGCTGGAGGACCTGTGGCAGGACTTCCGCTATGCCCTGCGCACGCTTCGCCAGAAGCCCGGCTTCGCCGCCGTGGCGCTGGTGACCATGGCGCTGGGCATCGGCGCCACCACCGTCATGTTCACCGTGACCAACGGCGTGCTGCTCAAGCCGCTGCCCTTTCCCGATCCCGGCCGCCTGGTGCGGCTGCACGGGCATAGCGAAACCTGGAACGGCGCCGTGTTCGGCGAACAGAATCTCGCCAACTACGACTTCCGCGATATGCAACGCGAAAGCCGTTCTCTGGTCATGGCGGGACGGCTCTTCAACGGCGGAACCGTGAGCGAGCCGGGGGAACCCGAGTACGTCGATCTATGGGAGATTTCCGCCAACCTGTTCTCCGTTCTGGGCGTGGAAATCGCGCAGGGCCGCGCTTTCCTGCCCGAGGAAGACCGCGCCGGCGGCGCGCCGGTCGCCATGTTGGGCTACACCTTCTGGCAACGCCATTTCGCCGGCAATCCCGCGGTACTGGGCACTTCCCTGGTCCTGGATGGCAAGCGCTACACGGTGGTCGGCATCTCACCCGCGGGTTTTCGGCTGGATGAGGAGCCGGACGCCTATACGCCGCTCGGGCAGGACGCGGCCCCCTACCTGCACAATCGCCACGCGCATCCGGTAGGCACCGTGGCGCGTCTCCGGCCGGGCATGACGCTACTCCAGGCGCAGCACGAGCTGACCCTCACCGGCCGCGGTCTCGCCGAGCGCTACCCGGATACCAACGGCGGCCGCACGTTTCGCGTCGAGCCACTCCGGCCCGATGTCACCGAGGTGCGATCCACGCTCTGGCTGCTCCTGGGCGCCGTCAGCCTCGTGCTGCTGATCGCCTGTGCCAATGTGGCCAGCCTGCTGCTAGCGCACGCCGTTTCCCGTGAGCGCGAACTGGCCATGCGCGTGGCCCTCGGCGCCGGCCGCGGCCGCCTGGTGCGGCAGTGTCTCACCGAAAGCGCGGTGCTGGCCCTTTCCGGAGGCGCGCTCGGCGTCCTGCTGGCAACCCTCGGCCTGCGCCCGTTCCTGGTGTTCTGGCCGGGCGCTCTGCCGCGCGCCGAAGAGGTCCGCCTCGATTGGCGTGTCTTGCTGTTTGCCCTCGCCGTTTCCCTGGCCAGCGGTCTTCTTTTTGGCCTCGCGCCGGCTCTGCGCGTTCCCGTGCGCGCGCTCGAACGCGTCCTGCGCTCGGGAGCGCGCACCGTTTCGGGGAGCGCGCAACGCCTCCACGGCAGTTTCGTGGCTGCCGAGATCGCGCTCGCCGTCGTGCTCCTGGTCTCCGCGGGAATGCTCGGCCGCGCGCTGCTGCACGCCGCGTTTCTCGATCCCGGCGTCAATACCCACAACCTGCTGATCGCCCGCATGGCGCTATCCCCCGCCACGCTTCCTCATCCGGCGCGCATCCGCGCCGCGTGGCAGGACGCTCTCGATCGCGCGCGCCGCGTGCCGGGCGTACAATCCATCGCCACCGTCGATACCGTGCCCATGCGCGAGGGCAACAACCAGGTCACCTGGTGGGCCACGCCGGCTTTGCCGCCGGAAAACAAGCGCCCCATGGCGCTGGCCACCAGCGTGTCGCCGGATTACCTGAAAACCATGGGCATCCGTTTACGCCGCGGCCGCTTCTTCGACGACCGCGATCGCCTCGATAGCGCGCCCGTGATCGTTATCGACGATGTTTTTGCGCAGCACGCATTCGGCGGACGCGACGCGGTGGGCCAGCGCCTCTGGATCCCCGATATCGGCGACGGCCCCCTCGAGGTCGTCGGCGTGGTGGGCCACGTTCGCCATTGGGGACTGGCCGGGGACGACCAGGCGCAGGTGCGCGATCAGTTCTACTATCCCTTCGCGCAGGTGCCCGACGGATGGCTGCGCCGCTGGTCCGAGCTCACCTCGGTGGCTGTGCGCACCAGCGTCCGGCCGCTCTCGCTGGTCGAGCCATTGCGCCACGCGCTGCGCGGCGATACCGGCGACCAGGTACTCTACCAGGTGCGCACCATGGAGCAACTCGCCCGCGCCACCCTCGCCCGCCAGCGCTTCCTGCTGCTCCTGTTCGGCATCTTCGCCGCCCTCGCCCTGCTGCTGGCCTCCATCGGCATCTACGGTGTGCTGGCCTACCTGACCGGCCGCCGCGTGCCGGAAATCGGCGTCCGCATGGCGCTGGGGGCCAGCTCGGGCAGTGTCATGTGGCTGGTGCTGCGGCAAAGCCTGGGCATGATCCTGTTCGGTGTGGGCGCTGGCATCGCCGCCGCGCTGGCAGCCGCACGGGTATTGGAGCGGCTGGTGGAGGGAATGCAGCCCACGGCGCCATCGACCTTCGCCATCACGATTTCCGTGCTGGTAGCCGCCGCCCTGTTCGCGAGTTTCCTGCCCGCGCGGCGGGCGAGCCGGGTAGATCCGGTGCGGGCGCTACGGCAGGAGTAGAGAGCGAACCGGCGATCTGTTTTGCCATGTCGCGTTCCCGCTCCGGCAGCCGGTACAGGGCCTGCTCATCTCCCGACTTCGCATACTGAATAGCCGGCCCGAGGAATTCCAGCCGCGCCCGAATATCCTCCGGTCCTCCGCGCAATGCCGCATCCAGCAGCATCTCGGCGGCGTCGGGCCCATACTGGCTCCCCGCCGCCTTGACCGCCTGGATTCTGGCTTCCAGCCGAGCCTCTATCGGCACGTCCGTCGATTCGAACTCGTCCAGTCGCACCATCCAATCCGCTGCTTCGGCATCCCTTCCGTTGGCGAGGAGAACTCCTACCAGCCCGGTGAAGGATGCGTGTACTGACTCCTCACTCGCCTTCAATTCCAGGCATCGTTCAAAGGACGCAATCGCTTCTTCCGTCCTCCCGAGGTCGCTCAGAACCGTGCCGCGATTGTTGAGCGCATTGGCAACTTGTTCGATCGGAGCGCGGGGCAACTCAACCACTGCCGTATAGTCGACAATCGCTCCCTGTCTATCCCCCAGTTGCCCTTTCGCGATGCCTCGGCACAAGAGCGCCCTGGCAACGCCTTTCGCAGGAGCGCCGGCCAACTCCACCGCTGCCGTAGAATCGGCAATTGCGCCCTGGAGATCCTTGAGTTGTACCTTCATGCCGCCCCGGTTGACGAGCGCCATCGCAACTCGTTCCACCGAAACGCCAGTCAACTCCACCACTGCCGTGTAGTCGGCAATTGCGCCGTTTGGGTCCCCGAGTTGCTCTTTCGTGAAGCCCCGGTTTATCAATGCCATACCTATTTGTTCCACCGGAGCCTCGCCCAGTTCCGCCACTGCCGTGTAGTCGGCAATCGCTCCCTGTCTGTCCCCGCCTTGCCCCTTCGTGTGCCCTCGGTTGTAGAGCGCCCTGGCAACTACTTCTACGGGAGCGCCGGCCAACCCCAACATTGAGGTGTAGTCGGCAATCGCTCCCTGTCTGTCCCCGCCTTGCCCCTTCGCGTGCCCTCGGTTGTAGAGCGCCATGGCAACGCCTTCGACTGGAGCACCAGCCAACTCCACCACTGCCGTAGAATCGGCAATTGCGCCCTGGAGGTCGCCGAGTTCTTCTTTCTCGGCAGCCCTTCCTACGAGCGCCGTGGCAACCTGTTCCACTGGGAGACCCTTCATCTCAAGAACCCGCCCTAACTCCTGTACCGCCAAAGTATGTTTCCCGGCCTCCGCAAAGGACAGCCCCAGACCTATCCTAGCCGCCGCGTTTCCCGGCTCCTGCCGCAGTGCCTCCTGGAACGCTGCGACCGCTCCCTTGAGATCCCGCTTCGCCACTCTCCGAAACCCCAGTAACCGATACCCTGCCGAGTCAAAGTTTATTTCCGTGAACGCGTCCGGCTCCGCGGACTCCGCCAGCAACATCGCCGCCTCGCGCTCCTTTCCTCCTTCCGCGAGCACATCGGCCAGCCGCTCCACGTGCCCCCACCGCTCCCGCTTATCCTCGAGAGCGGACGCATAGTGCTGGATCGTGAGCGCCGCCTCCATGCCCACCCGCCGTCCCGTCCTCAACTCCCGCCATCTCTCATCCAGAAACTTCCGCCGCTCCTCCACCGAAAACCAGGCACGTATGAACTCCACAAACAACTCCACCCGTCGCCCCGCCGGACGCAGATACCGCATCTGGTACCACGTGTGAAACATTGGGTCCGCAATCCGGTACGTGGCCGGCCGCCCTTTGCCCTCTCCCGCCACAGCTACAAACCGGCCCTCCTTCAAACGGCCAAGCTGCGTCGTGACCACGTTCAGCGGCAGCCGCGCCAGCTTCGCAATCTCGTTCGGCGATGCAGGCACCCGCAGCCGCGCCAGCGCATCCAGCGTCTTGCTCTGCTGCCGCGGCATGTCGTCCAGCACGTGCTTCAGCAGCGGCGTTAGTCCGCCCACCGTCTCCCGCAGCGCTTGCACCACCGGCGCCATCTCATGCTGCCGCAGCACGTCGTATAGCATCACTACCAGCCGCGGATTCCCTCCTGTCATGTAGGTGATCGCCCGCACCTTCTCCCGCATCGCGTCGAACTGCGCCAGGAACCTGGTGTTGCCCTCCGCCTCCGCGCAGCGTCGCAGTAACTCGCAGATCTCGTCCTCGGAAAGGTCGGGAACTTCCACCGGCACGAAGAAATTGAAGAAGGCACGGTCGTACGCCGCAATCTCCTCGAACAGCCGCACCGACGCGCCGACGACCATCAAAAAGCCCTCCCGGCTGAGCAGCTTCCGAAAGGCCCGGAATTCGCTCTCCGGCGGCCGCTTCTTACCCCGGCCCGCCGCCGTCGCTGGAAACACCCGGTCGAAATTGTCCACCAGCAGCAGCACCCGCTTGCCATGCTTCGCTGCCAAGGCCCGCAATCCCTCCACGGCCAGCGCCAGGCTCCGCTCCGCGTTCGGCTCTCCATGCACCCAGTCCGCCAACTCCGCCGCGTCGGGTAGCGATTCCTCTTCCGCCAGACCGCGCAGCGTCAGTTCCAGCAGGTCCCGAAGCGTCCGGACAAAGTACTCCTCCTCGCGAAGCTGCACGCACCACCACTGCGCCGAGAGTTGGTCCCGCACCCGGTCGCGTAGCGTCAGCAGCAAGGTGGTCTTCCCGATTCCGCGCGGTCCCAGCAGCAGGTAATGCTGCAGCGTCCCGTGCCCTTGCTGCTCGGCGACCGCGCCCAGCACCTGCTCCAGCAGCGCCTCGCGCCCCACGAACCTTTTTTCGCGTTCCTCCCGCTGCAACTCCCAGGGATCGTAAGACAAGTGCGCGAATGCCATCGTCGGCTCCTATTTCGACTTCCCGCCCACCGTTCGGCTGAACCGCTTCCACCAATCGCGCATCACCTGCAGCAGGAAACCGTACTCGTTGGTCTTCAGGTCCAGCAGCAGGTACCAGTCGCTTTCCAGGTCGGCCATGATCTCGCTGAACTCGAAACTGGATGCCCCCTTCCCCCGCGCGCGCCGATACACGTCGTAGAGCATGCTGTCCGACACCCGGCCCGAGGGAGCGTGCGCCACCTCCTGCAACACCGCCCACGCCGCACGTTCGCCCTTCTCCCCGTAGCGCTTCAACCGCTGGCGGTAGTAGTCGAAATAAGCGCGGCACGTGGGCCCCAGCACCCGGCGGTGATACACCGCGGCCACCTCCTCCGGGCCCAGTTCCCGGTCCTTCAGCTTCTCCTCCAGCCGGATCTGCGAAACGAACAACTGCAGGAAGTAAGGAACCGGCGGCGCGACCAGCTCGAAGAACGCCGCCCGCCCTTCCGCCGTGAAGCGCAGCCCGGAGGTCTCCGCCAGGGCGTCGAAAAGAGCCTCCGCGTGTTCCTGGCTTAGCGCTTCAATCGGCACGCGGTAGAAATCGTTCAGCTTGTCGGGCACCTCCAGCCGCCGCAGGGTCAAGTCGATGCTCGTGGAACCGCCCAGCACGAACCGGTACCGCCGCAGCACGTCTTTCTGTTTCATGCGCAGCGACCGGAACCACTGCAGAAAAGTGCGCGCCGCCTCGTCCTGGTGCTTCCTGGCGATGTTCTCGATCAGTTGCGGGAACTCGTCGAGGATAAAAAGCACCGTCTGGTCGGCCTTTTCCATTTCAAGAATCAGCGCCCGCGTGACGCTGGCCCATTCGTCCCGCACCACGTCCCGCAGCTCGATCTCGAAGCCTTCCATCTTCACGCCGCCGACTCGCGAGGCGATAATGTCCAGGACTTTCTTGGGTAGAGCCTTTGTGCCGGCGATGATGGAGCGCAGACCGTTGTGTTCCAGAAGACCGGCAATCAGGTTGGAACAGAAGACCTCCGGATCGTGAACGTCCTCCACATCCAGGTAGACCGCCACATATCCGGGCTCGGTCCGCTTCAAGAGGTGGTTCATCACCCCCGTCTTCCCGAAGCGCCGCGGCGCCACCAGCAAAATGTTGTTGCCCCGCAACTGCTCCCAGATGAATCGGATGGTGTGCTCCCGGCCGAACAGCTCCTCCGGCTCGGGAACGCCGCCCGCCAGTATTCGCCTTGCCATTCGCCACCTCTCAAGCCAGAAGCAATAAGGTTGTTGCTTTACTTGGAATAGTAGCGACAGATCTGTTGCTTGTCAAGGGGAAATGTGGATTCCTACCGCCCGCCCTTCAGCCCAGCCGGCACAACACCTGGCCCGACTTCACGGCCTCCCCGGCCTTCACCAGGATCTCCTCCACCACGCCGGCCACCGGCGCCCCAATCGAGGTCTGCATCTTCATGGCCTCGATGGTCAGCAGCGGATCGTTCTGCCGGACCCTCTGGCGCGGCGCAACTGTAATGGCTACCACCATGCCCGCAATCGGGCTGCGGCAGATCCTGTCCTCCGGCCTGGTGTCGGGCAGATGCGGCGGCTGCAGCACCGATTCGGGTACCGCCGCCAGCGGGTCCTCCGCGTGCGGTGCGGCCTCCGGTTCCGCGAGAACCTCCACCGCCACGTCGTAGCTCGTGTCCTCGATCGTGATGCGAAGTTTCACCGCTTGTCCTCCTTGCGGGCCGCCCTGGTGCGGACCTGGGTGCGCCGGCGAAGCACCGCGCGCGTGACCGGCTTCGAGATCCGGCCGCAATGTTTCCAGCCCGTCGCGGCGGGCTCCGCCGGCTTGATTTCCAGAATGCGGAAGGGGCCGCCTACCACCGCCGCCACCGCCGCCGCAATCAGCACGCGGTGCCGCTCGCCGATCTCCGGCCGCTGCTCGATCACGGTTTCGATCTCCAGTGTTTCGATCTCCAGTACGGGCGCCATCGGGTCACCTCACAGCGGAATGTTCCCGTGCTTCTTCGAGGGACGCAGCACGCGCTTGGTGTGCAGCGCCTCCAGCGCCGCCGCCAGACAGCCGCGCGTCTCGGCGGGCTCGATGATTTCGTCCACCAGGCGCGCGCCCGCCGCAACATAAGGGGTCGCGAATGTTTCGCGGTACTCTTCGATGAGCTCGCGCCGCCGCGCATCCTGGTCTTCGGCCGCGGCAATCTCGCGGCGAAACACGATTTCCGCCGCGCCTTCCGCCCCCATGACGGCGATTTCGGCGGTGGGCCAGGCGAACACGTGGTCCGCCCCCAGGTCCTTCGCGCACATGGCGATGTAGCCGCCCCCGAAAGCCTTGCGTACCACCACCGTCAGCTTGGGTACGGTGGCCGCCGAGTAGGCGAACAGCAGCTTCGCCCCGTGCCGGATGATGCCGCCGTGTTCCTGATCCACGCCGGGCAGGAACCCGGGCACGTCCACCAGCGTCACCAGCGGTATGTTGAACGCGTTGCAGAAGCGGATGAACCGCGCGCCCTTGTCGGAGGCGTTGATGTCCAGCGCGCCCGCCAGCACGCACGGCTGGTTGGCGATGATGCCCACCGTGCGGCCCACGATGCGCCCGAAGCCGATCACCAGGTTCTTCGCGTACTCCTTCTGCACCTCCAGAAAATCTTCGCGGTCCACGATGCGCGTGATGATCTCCCGCACGTCGTACGGCATCTTGGTGTCGTCCGGCACGATGCGGTTCAACGAGTCGTCGCGCATGTGACGCTTGTCGGGATCCACCCGCGGCGGATCTTCCAGGTTGTTGGACGGAAGAAAGGAGAGCAGGCGTTTGCAGATTTTGATGGCCTCCACGTCGTTTTCCGCGACGAAGTGGACCACCCCGGAATTGTTCATCTGCGCGCGCGCGCCGCCCAGTTGTTCGGCCGTGATCACCTCGTTGGTGACCTGTTTGATCACTGCCGGTCCGGTGATGAACATGTACGCGTAGCTGGTCTGGATGATGAAATCGGTGAGCGCGGGCGAGTAGGCGGCGCCCCCCGCGCAGGGCCCGCAGATGAGCGAAATCTGCGGCACCACGCCCGAAAGCATGACGTTGTGATAGAACACCTTGGCATAACCTGCCAGGCTGCCCACGCCCTCCTGCACGCGGGCGCCGCCGGAATCGTTGATGAACAGAAACGGCGTGCCCGTGTCGAGGGAATGGCGCATGGCGCCGGCGATCTTGATGCCGTGCACTTCGCCCGCCGAACCGCCCGCAACCGTGAAGTCCTGGCTGGCGACATGCACCGTCCGCCCGCCCACTTTGCCCGAGCCGGTGACCACGCCATCGGCCGGCATCGGCTTGTCCGCCATGCCGAACAGCGTCGCATGGTGCTGCGCAAACAGCCCCGTCTCCTGGAACGTGTCGCGATCCAGCAGCATGGCCACGCGCTCCCGCGCCGTCAGCTTGCCGTCCGCGTGCTGTTTCGCCGCGCGCTCCGCTCCGCCGCCGGCGCGCACCCGCTCGCGCGCCTTTTCGAGCGCCGCGATGTTGTCCTTCTGAGTCTTGGTAGCCGTGGTCATAGGATAAAAAACTCTTAAAATCCTATTCTAGTCTCTTGCAAGGCCGGGCGGTACCCCCCCAAGAGTGGCTCCTTCCGCGGCGTCAACTGCGAGTTCCAGGAGGCGCGTCTGTAATTGCCGGATCGGCTCGCGGTTTGTCTTGTTGCCGGTAATCTTCCGGGGCGGCCCGGGTCGGCAGACGCAGGGGCACATCTCTTCGTCGACGGACTCCTATGTAGCGATGCGATCGCGCCAGCCTGGCGGCGCACCAGGGCCCTTTCAACCGGACCCGACCCGCGCAGTCTTTGCGCACCCGGCACCCCTCGCCTGCACGGTCTGCAGCGGCGGCGCTCCAGGATTTGGCGCCCCGGCGCGTAACTCCCCGGATTGCAATCGGCCAGCAGATGCCAAGCCGTGGTATCGGAGTTGCGTACCTCAATGGCAGTTTCACATTCACGATGGAGAAGGTGACCCATGATGACGACGATGCTCGATAACAGAATGATGAGAGTGGCTGCGGTCGCCGCGATTGCGGTCGGCATGGCCATGGCCCAGGGTCCGGGTTTCGGACACTGGTGCGCCAATCCACAGGCCGGCGCCCAACGCTCGGCCAACTGGTGGCTCGAACGGATCTCGACAATCCTGAGTTTGGATGTATCCCAGAAAGCGCAGGCGAACACGATCTTTGACACCGCGCTTGCCGCCACCCAGGCTCTCCAACCCGCTCTTCTGCAGGCCCACACCGACCTGCGTAATGCGGCCAGAACGGGTAAGGACATCGACAAACTGACCACGACGGCCGGAACGCTGGTCGCTAAGATGCAGGCGATTCACACCACGGCGTTCGCGCAGCTCTACAACATCCTCACGCCCACACAGCGCGATCAATTCGACAAATACGAGGGCGCCGGCCTCTGCATGGGCCTCGGTTGGGGGCCGGGAATGGGGATGATGGGCGGTGGACGCGGCATGGGGATGATGGGCCGGGGCTTTGGCGCCGGCGTTCGTCCGTAGGAGAGGCGGCGCGCGGGGGCCGCGGTTGTCGCCTCCCGCGCGCCGCTTTTATGCTTCCGGGACGTCTTCTGCCGCCCCGCCGCCGTCATCCAGTTGGTACTCCTTGAGGCGGTACTGTAAGGTCCGCAAGCTGATCCCGAGTTGCTGCGCGGCGAGGGTCCGGTTGCCGTGGTTCATGCGCAGGGCGTCTTCAATCGCCTGGCGTTCGATGTCGCGCCAGAGCAGCGGCCTGCGCGCTTCGCCCTGCAGCATCGACAGGTCCCCCGCATCGATGCTCTCCTCGCACAGGATCGCCATGCGCTCCATGGCATTCTCCAATTCCCGCACGTTTCCCGGCCACCGGTACGAAAGCAGCGCCCGAACTGCCTCCCTGGTCAGCCGGGGCGGCGCCTTACCGAGTTCCTTCGCCGCACGCGCGAGGACATACGCCGCCAGCGGTTCGAGATCCGACAGCCGTTCGCGTAGCGGCGGGATCTCGATCGGGAAGCGGTTCAGACGATAGTAGAGGTCGTCGCGGAACTGCCCTTCGGCAACCCGTTTCTTAAGGTCGCGATTCGTCGCCGCGATCACCCTGACGTCAACCGTGATCTGCCGCGCGCCGCCGACACGCTCAAAAGCCTTCTCCTGGAGGACTCGCAGCAGTTTGGCCTGAAGACCGCCATCCAGCTCGCCAATTTCATCGAGGAACAACGTTCCCCCATGCGCCCGCTCGAAACGGCCCAGGTGCTGCGACACGGCTCCCGTGAAAGCGCCCTTCTCGTGTCCGAACAACTCGCTCTCGATCAGCGTCGGCGACAGCGCCGCGCAGTTCACCGCCACAAAGACCCGCTGGCTGCGCGCGCTGTTCAGGTGAATACAGCGTGCCAGGACTTCCTTTCCCGTCCCGCTCTCACCGGTCAGCAAGACCGTCGCGCTGGTGGGCGCAACCTTGCGGGCCAATTCCAGCGCCGCCACCATCTTCGGGTCGCCCGCGATCATCCCCTGACAATCGAACCGCCGTATCTGCTCCTCGCGCAGGACCGCGTATTCGCGGTTCGCCCGCCGTTGATCCAGCGCCCGCCGCACCGTGAGCCGAAGCTCATCGGGACTGTTGAGCGGCTTTCCCAGATAATCCGCGGCGCCCATTTTCATGGCAGCCACGGCCGATTCGACGGTGCCAAACGCCGTGAGCATGATCACCGGCGCATCCGGCATCTGTTCCGTAAACCAGCGCAGAACGTCCAGGCCGGTTCCGTCCGGGAGCTTGAGGTCCGTGAGCGCCAAGCCATATTGGCGCTGCGATCCCAGCCGGACACCATCGGCTACGGAGGCGCCCGAATCGACCTGATACCCCTCTTTCGAGAGGATCGTTTCCAGCAGGTCGCGAAAGCCGGGGTCGTCGTCAACGATCAGGATTCGTTCCATACAGTTGCAATTCCGCTCTTGTCCCGTGTGGCTCGATCGGCAGCAATTGCAGCGTGCCGCCCATCGCTTCCACTAGTTTTTTCGAGATCGACAGGCCCAAGCCTGTGCCCGATGATTTGCCCGTCGTGAAGGGCGAGAATAGCCTCGATCGCATGTCTTCCGGGATGCCGGGACCGTCATCCTCCACCGAGATTGCGGCCACGCCACCCCGTCCGGCCATTGCGCGTAGTGTGACGTTTCCTGAACCACCAGCGGGAATGGCTTCCACCGAGTTCCGGACCAGATTGAGAAGCGTCTGCTTCAACATATTCGCGTCGGTGGACAAGCGGCGTATGTCCGATTCGATTGTGAAGCGGATCGGGCGCGCACCAATCAGGTCCCGCGCATAGGATTCTAAATCGTCCGACAACGGCTGCCAGTCGGTCGGCCCGGCTGCCGGCGTCACGGGACGGCCGTACAGGAGCAGTGAATCGACGAGATTCTCCAGCCGTCTGCTCTCCCGGACGATGGCATCGAGCGGCTTCGCCTTTCCCGGCTCGGCGCCTTCGCGGGCGAACTGGGCAAATCCCTTGATCGCTCCCAAAGGGTTGCGAATCTCATGGGCAAGCACGGCCGAGAGCGTTCCCAGCTGCGCCAATCGCTCGGTCTCCGATTGCTGCCGTTCGAAGCGGGAAGCCCGCCGCATGCCCCACATCGCAAAGAACGACATCAGCAGCAGGACCGCTCCGCTGAGGAAGGCGATCAGGGTATTGTGTCGCGCGTGAACCAGGATAAAATCCGGCGCCGATGCCAAGAGGTCGATCCGCGCAACGTGGACCTCGCCGCTGGAGTGAAATGGGATATAGGCCCGAAATGCGGCGCCCCTCCCTGTCCCCATCGCCTCGGTGTGGTACAACTCGCGGCCCGAGCGAATGGCCTCCACGGCGGTCGTGGCCGCGTCGCTGTCCGCAGGTGAGAACACCTTAATTGCCAGCAATGCCGGTTCGCTCTCCAGCAGTTCTTCGAAATCGCCCCGCCGGAGCCGGTCCGCCGGTATTGCTTCCAGCCGCGCGGCAATGTTGGCGGCCCGATCGCGGAGGTAGATCGAGCGCATCTCGTTCAGTTCCCGGGAAGCCAGAACCGCATGGAACACCAGAACCAGCGGGAGGCCGAGGGATACTGCGAGCAACGCGCGGAATGAGAATCTGCCCGTCCGTTTCCAACCCGAGATTTTCACCGCCAGGCGAGCCGCCATAACCGATATTAACAGCCCTTAATACCGTATTACCGTAGATGCCTTCTGCAATTGCCGGTGACATGGGCGATCCTGTTGCAACGGCGCTGATTATCTATGTCCCGAAGGGCGGTTCGCCAGTCTTGGGCGCAAATTCTGCGCCCTGCCGGGCTACCCGCGCAGGATCTGCGTATCCTGCAACCGGACCAGGTCGCAATGGGCTACAAAACTCAGCGGCTTGCGGCGCGGCACCCCGGGTGCAATATTGAACGCAGGAGGCGCGCGCCGGTGAAGTGGGTGGTTGGCTGGATGATCGCTAGCGTGCTGGTCCCCGGCGCTCTGATGGCGCAGCGGGGCATGGGGGCATGCTGCGGCGCCGTGAGTCCCGGTCCGCTGATCGAGTTGAACGGGAAGGTGGCCCGCGTTCAGATCACGCCTGGAGAAGGGATGCCGTTTGTGACCGTCAAGAGCGGCGATCGGACGGTGAAGGTGTTCCTGGGGTCGATGCGCTACCTGATGGCCCAGGGATTCAACCCCAAGCGCGGTGACGAGATTGCAGTCAAGGCTTATAAGATGAACGGCGACATGGTGGCAGCCAGCGTCACGCTCCCCGCCGGCAACAAGACCATCCGCCTCCGCGACGAAGCCGGCCGCCCGCTCTGGCGGGGCGGGATGCGCGGACCCATGATGCGGTAAAGCCCTCCGCCGAGCGGCCGATCCTCACGTTGAGCGGTTCCCGCTGAAATCGATTCCCGCGGTTTTGAAGTAGAATGGTGCCAATTCCAAGCCGATTGGAGCCCCCTATGAATCGCTTCCTCTGCCTCCTGGTATTCGCCGGCATGACGCTCTCCGCCGAGCCCAAACTGCTCCTGCAAAAGCCCACGTTGAGCGCGGCCCGGATTGCGTTCGTGTACGCCGGAGATCTCTGGATCGCCGGCCGCGAAGGCGGCGTCGCCCAGCGGCTCACCACCGGCGCCGGAGTGGAGACGCGCCCCTACTTCTCGCCCGACGGCGCCGAGATTGCCTTCACCGGCGAGTACGACGGCAACACCGACGTCTACGTCGTCCCCGCTTCCGGAGGAGTGCCGCGGCGCCTCACCTGGCATCCCGCGCCCGATCAGACCATGGGCTGGACACCCGACGGCAAGAGCATTCTGTTCACCTCCAATCGCGCCAGCTACACGTTCTTCACGCAGCTATTCACCGTGCCGCGCGGCGGAGGCTTTCCCAGCCAGGTGCCGCTTCCCATGGGCGGCGAGGGTTCCTATTCGCCCGATGGCACGCGCATCGCCTACGTGCCGCTGAATCGCGCCTTCTCCATGTGGAAGCGCTATCGCGGCGGCCGCACGTCGCCCATCTGGATAGCCAAGCTCGCGGACTCCAGCATCGAAAAACTGCCGCGCGACAATTCCAACGACTTCAACCCCATGTGGGTGGACGACCGCATCTTTTTCCTCTCCGATCGCAACGGCCCGGTCACCCTGTTCTCCTACGACACGCGCAAAAAGACCGTCACCCCGGTGGTGGACAACGACGGCCTGGACCTGAAATCCGCCTGCGCCGGGCCGGGCGCGATCGTTTACGAGCAGTTCGGCGCCATCCATCTGTACGACCTGAAGAGCGGGCGCGCGCATCCCGTCGATATCCGCCTGGCCGGCGACATGCCCGAGGTGCGGCCGCACTTCGTCACCGTGGCCAACCGCATCGGCGATGCCACGCTCTCGCCCACCGGCGCCCGCGCCGCCTTCGAAGCGCGCGGCGAGATCCTCACCGTCCCGGCGGAAAAGGGCGACATCCGCAACCTGACCAACACGCCGGGCGTGCACGAGCGCAATCCCGCATGGTCGCCGGATGGCGCGCACGTGGCGTTTTTCTCCGATGAATCGGGCGAGTACGCGCTCCATATCGTGAAGCAGGACGGCGAGGGCGACGTACGAAAGATCGCGCTCGGCACTCCCGCGTCGTTTTTCTACAACCCCACCTGGTCGCCCGATAGCAAGAAGATCGCCTACACCGACAAGCGCCTCAACCTGTGGTACGTGGACCTCGCCGACGGCAAGCCGGTGCACGTATTCCAGGACACCTTCACCGGCCCGGAGCAGATCTTCCAGGCGGCCTGGTCGCCCGACAGCAAGTGGCTGGCCTATACGCGGCAGGGCAAAAGCCACATGCGATCGGTCTACCTTTATTCGCTCGAAACGCGCGCGAGCCATGCCGTGACCGACGGCATGAGCGACGCCCTGTCGCCGGTCTTCGACCGCGGCGGCAAATACCTGTACCTGCTGGCCAGCACCGATGCCGGGCCGCTCATGGACACCTCCATGACCGGCTTCAACCGGCAGTTCACCAGCAGCGTGTACGTGACCGTGTTGCGCAAGGATCTGCCTTCGCCCCTGGCGCCGGAGAGCGATGAAGAGAAGGCCGCTCTCGAGGCGGAAGCGCCGCGGCCCGAGACCGAGGCCGCCAAGAAGCCCGCGAAAGAGCCGCCCCCCGTCCGCGTGGATTTCGACCGCATCTCCCAGCGCATCCTTGCGCTGCCCCTTCCGCCCCGCAACTACGAGCGCCTGATCGCGGGCAAAGAGGGCGTGCTCTTCGTGGTGGAAGGAGGGCTGGTGCAATCGCTGGGCGGCCCGAATACGATCGCCGTCCAGCGGTTCGACCTGAAGACCCGGAAGGCGGAAAGGCTCGTCGAAGGCGTCACCTTCTTCACCGTCTCGGACAACGGCGAGAAGATGCTGTACCGGCAGAATGCGCCCAACGCCGGAACCGGCGCCGCCCCCGCGGGTGGCGGTCCGCCCGCGCGTCAGTGGACCGTCGCACCCACCACACCGGCCCCGGCGGGTCCCGCCGCCGCACCCGCGGGCGCGCGGCCCGGAGCGCAGGTCCTGCGCCTGGCAGCGATGGAAGTGCGCGTCGACCCGCTGGCCGAATGGAAACAGATGTACCACGAAGCGTTTCGCCTGGAGCGCGACTTCTTCTACGACCCCGGCTTCCACGGCTTCGATTTAGAGGCCGCCGAGAAGCGCTACGAACCCTACCTGGACGGCATCGCCGCGCGCGTGGATCTGAACTACCTCTTCGAAGAGGCGCTGGGAGGGCTCACGGTCGGGCATCTGCGCGTGGGCGGCGGCGATTTCGCCGAGGTGCGCCGCGTGCCCGTGGGTCTGCTCGGCGCGGACTACCAGGTGGAAAACGGCCGCTATCGTTTCACGCGCGTCTATGACGGCGAAAACTGGAACCCGCAGCTTCGCGCGCCCCTCACCCAGCCGGGCGTCAACGTGGCCGCCGGCGACTACCTGCTCTCCGTCGACGGGCGCGAGGTGCGCGCCACGGACGAAGTCTACAGCTTCTTCGAGGGCACCGCCAACAAATCCGTGCGCCTGCGTGTGGGCCCCGATCCCAACGGAGCCGGCGCGCGCGAAGTGACCGTGGTCCCCGTGGCATCCGAGCAGGCGCTCCGCAACCTCGCCTGGGTGGAAGAGAATCGCCGCAAGGTGGACCAGCTCAGCAAGGGCCGCCTGGCCTACATCTATCTGCCCGATACCTCCGCGGGCGGCTATACGTTCTTCAACCGCTATTTCTTCCCACAGGCCGGCAAAGAGGGCGCCGTGGTGGACGAGCGCTTCAATGGCGGCGGCACCATGACCGATTACATCCTCGAGTACCTGCAGCGGCGGCTGCTGAACTATCGCACCACGCGCGACGGCGAGGATACCACCTGGCCCGTGAGCCTGATTCCCGGCCCGAAAGCGCTGATCATCAACGAGTACGCCGGCTCGGGCGGAGACGCCATGCCGTTTCACTTCCGCGAGCTCGGGATCGGGCCCCTGATCGGCAAGCGCACCTGGGGCGGGCTGGTCGGCTTCTTCGGCCCGCAGGAACAGTTGATGGACGGCGGCGTGGTATCGACACCGAGCCGCGGCTTCTGGACGCCGCGCAGCGACTGGGAGGTGGAGAACCGCGGCATCGCCCCGGACATCGAAGTGGAGCTCGATCCGCACGCCGTGCGCGAGGGTCACGACCCGCAGCTCGAAAAGACCGTCGAGGTGCTGCTGGCGGAGCTGGAGAAGCACCCCATTCCGGTCCACAAGAAGCCGGCGTACCCGGTTTACCGCGGCGGCAAGACGGCCGGCGGCGCGGGCAAGTAACGGCCGCGGGCTCGCCCGCCCACGGGCCGCTGCCTTCTCACCGGCTCAGAATTTGAACCTCCAGCGGCGCCAGGGTGACGCGAATCGAGCGCAGCGGGCCAATGCCCGAGCTCCCGTCCGTCTCCTCGACCGATACCGAGCCGGCCGCCTTGTGTTGCACCGGGTCCGGTTCCCGAAAAGCGGATTTGTTGCTGTATCGCACGTGATACCGGTCGGCCGGCTGATTGAGAGTGAGGTCGACAATCACATCGAAGCTGCGGCTGTCGGACGTGCTGCAGTTCGCCGCCACAACCACCTCCTGATCCATCAGAATCCTCGAGAACGCCAGGATGCCCTGGGGGAATGGGGAAATGCCGAAGTGCTGCCCATCGCCCGCAATCGGCCGGAAATAGAAGCGTCCGTAGCGCAGCGCCGGCTCCGCGGCACGCACCGCGGCCAGTTGGGCGATCTGCTGATAGTAGAAGCTTCCCTGCTGAAATCCGGGGCCGCCCCATAACGCCTCGCGGACCGCCGGGTCGCTGCCGCTGCCGTGCAGGCCCTGCTCAGTCCCATAATACAGGCAAGGAATTCCCGGCAGGCTGTATAGACACCCCAGCCCAAGAGTCACCTGATCGTCGAATTGGTGCTCGTTACCCGGCTGGACGTAACGGATCCGCTCCTTGACGTCGTGATTATCCAGGAACGTCACGAAAAAGCGGGTGGCATCCCCGTGCGAGCTGAGCACGCCGGCTTCGATGCGCTTCCGCAACAGGTACATGCCCACCAGGTCGGAAGGCGCCGAAAAGCCTTTGACCACCGGCTTCAATTTGAAGAACAGGGGGTAATCGAGCGCGGCGTCCACGCCCACCATGTCGCTCTGGTCGGTGGTGGTGCGGCCTATGAAGCGGGCGATCTCCTCTTCGGCATCGCCCACAAACACCTCGCCGAAAGTGAAGAAGTTCTTCTTTCCGATGCTCAGCGCGAATTCGCGCACCGAGTTTCCGAACAGCAGGGGGAGTCCTCCCTTAAGGTACCGCAGGGTGTCGATGCGGAATCCATCGATGTCGAACCGGGCAATCACATACTGGTAGGCCCGGATCAGGAATTGTTGTAGCGGCACCAGGTCCGTTCGGAACTGCTTCAGTGAGGCAAAATCGCCGACGGTGTCGTCGCCGGAGCCGGGATCGCCTTGCCGCCGGTAAAGAGAATTGTCGTGCAGCTCGCTCGGCCACACCAGGGCATTCGTGGGCGGGCTGGGGATGGCGGCGATGTCGCGCCAATCCGCACGCGCATTCCCGTTGGCGTCGCGCCACCGGATGTCTCGTGCCGATGGCCGGAAGTCGGCTGCGGCCCCGCTGGAGTCCTGGCAGGTTTTTTCTCCCGGCGTGCACTCATAGGCAAACACGTTCCCGGTGTGGTTCAAGACGATATCCAGAATTACGTACATTCCCAGGCCGTGCGCGGCGTCCACCAGAGATCGCAATTCATCGTCGGCGTGCTGGGGATCCTTCGCGAATCGCGGGTCGGCGCGCAGGAAGTGGCGAATGCCGTAGCCGTGGTACGTTCCCTCTTCGAAAAGCGTGTTTTCCAGGACGGGGCTGAGCCAGATGGCGCCGGCGCCAAGCTTCTTGATATAGGGCAACTGGTTTTGGATGCCGGCGAAATTGCCCCCCTGAAACTGAAACAGACCGGGGTCGTCGAACGGCGGGTGGCGGGGTGCCGCCGCGGGGTTGTTGAACCGGTCGACCATGAGGAAGTAAATCCATTCATCGCGCCAGTCGATGGGAGACGGAAACGCCTTGGGCGTGCCGCCGGTGTCCTTAACCTGGTCGAGGATGGATTGAAATTCCGGCGAGAAGAGTGAATTCGGCATACTGCTCCCTATTGAATATTAGAAGTGCCTCAAATCATACCGCAAGCAGGGCCGCTGATGCACGGAGTCTTTCCTGGTGGGCCTGGTGGGGCGCAATCGCCGGCCCGCCGGTAATCCGTCGATAAGATGTCACCGCCGGTGGAAAGCCACGGCGCCTCGACGGTGGAAAGCCATTGCGCTTACGTACGGATCACGGCCTGGGCCCGTGCCCCGCTGTCTCACATGTGCTTGAGGCACTCGTGCACGAACTGCACCGCCATGGCGCCCTCCCCCACGGCCGAGGCGACGCGCTTCACCGAACCCGACCGCACGTCCCCGGCCGCGAACACGCCGGCGCGGCTGGTCTCCAGCAGAAACGGCTGGCGCCGGGAAGTCCAGTGCCGGGATTGCGCCAGGTCCGCGCCGGTGCGCACGAATCCCTTCTCATCCCTTTCGATTTCCGGGGGCAGCCAGCCGGTTCGCGGCTCCGCGCCAATGAAGCTGAAGATCCCCGGCGTGGCCACGGTCCGCTGCTCGCCGGTCTTGCTGTTGGCGATGTCGGCGGAGCCCAGATGCGAGTTCCCGTTCATGCGGCGGATAGTGGTGCTGCATACCAGCTCGATATTGGGAGTCTGTTCGATGCGCCGCACCAGGTAGCTGGACATGTTCTTATACAGGTCGTCGCCGCGGATCAGCAGCAGCACGCGGCGCGCGTGCCCGGAGAGAAACACCGCGGCCTGCCCGGCCGAATTTCCGCCGCCCACGACGATGACCTCCGATCCCCGGCACAGTTGCGCCTCGGCGAGCGTGGCGGCGTAGTAGACGCCTGTCCCTTCGAAGCGGCCGGACCCCTCTACGCCCAGGCGGCGGTAGTCCGCCCCGGTGGCGATCAGCAGGCACTTGGCGGTCACCGTCCCGCCTCCCTCCAGGTGCACCACGGTATAGGCGTTTTCGAAGGCCAACCCGTTCACCGGCGTGGGCACGGACAAATGGGCGCCGAATTTGTTGGCCTGGAGGATGGCCCGCCCGGCCAGCTCGCCGCCCGTCAAACCCGTAGGGAACCCCAGGTAGTTTTCGATGCGCATGCTGCTGCCCGCCTGCCCGCCCGGCGCGGTGGTTTCGAGCACCGCGGTCTGCAAGCCCTCCGACGCGCCATAAACCGCGGCCGCCAGGCCCGCCGGACCGGCGCCCACCACCACCAGGTCGTACACCAGATCCTCCAGCGGCTGGCGTATGCCGATGGCGTCGGCGAGCTTCAGGTTGGAGGGGTTGCGCAACAGCAGCATTCGCCCGCAGGCCACCACGGGCGTGTCGGACTCCGTCACCCCGAATTGCCGGAGCAGCTTGTCCACGTTGGGATCGGTTTCCACGTCCACCCACGTGAACAGGATGCGGTTCTTGGACAGGAAATCGCGCACCCGGAAGGTATCCTGCGAGTAACGGGAGCCGATCACCCGCAGCCCCATGAAGTTGGGAGACTCGCGCAAAAGCTGGCGGCGCGCGATGAACGCCTGGAGAATGATATCGCTGACCCCCGGACACTGGTTCAGCGCGGCCCGCAGCGCCTCTCCCGTGATCTCGTACACCTCGCAATCGCCCCGCGCCACTGCGCTGACGATGGCCGGCAGGCCGGTCAGATGCGAGATGTCGCCCGTGAACTCGCCCGGGCGGTGGACGGTGATGGTCTTCGGCTCGTCGCCCGAGTAATCCACGATCTCCACTTCGCCCGACTTCACGATGAAGAAATTCATGTTCACTTCGCCCACCGCAAAAAGCGTTTCGCCGTTCCGAAACAACTTCGGCTCGGCGGCGGTGCAGCTTGCCAGTTGACCGATCTGCGTGTCATCGAGGATGGGAAATGCGACCGAAAGAAGGTTGTGTTCGTTCATAGCGCTCAAGCCTCCTATACCCGGCCGGCCACTACCCGGCCGGCCAATTCGCAGATATTGGCGTTGACCAGGAGCAGGTCCGGCTTCACCGGTCCCGCGCGCAGCGATGCCGCGCCGACTCCGCCCAGGAAGGTGCGTCGCGATGAGTGCATGCTATTCCCCCCCTTTTGTGAGTGTGGGGGCGGCGCGAGCGAGGTGTCAAGCGTGGGAGCGCAGGTCTGAGGTATAGCAGCCCGTCCGCGGCGGGTTCAAGAGGCGATTACCAAGGACAAGCGGCTCCCGCCCAGCCGTGCAATCGAGTATACTGGCCCGGCTGCCCGCTCCAAGGAGAACAACATGTCAAACACCGATCGCGTGACCTATCTGCGTATTGCGCTTGTGGTGGTCGGTTTGATCTTCCTGATCGGGATCTATCCGCTCACGATTGTCTGGCCGTCCGGCTGGGTTTGGCACGCCGGCCAATCGGATTACCTGCGGATGATTCTGGGGATCTACGCCACGCTTGGGGTGTTCCTGTTGATCGCATCGCGCGATCCTCTGGCTCACCGAAGCCTCATCTGGCTCACCGTCTGGTCGAGCATAGTGCACGGTGGAATCATGGCCGCGCAATCTTTTCAAAATCCCGAACACCTCGGACATCTTTGGGGTGACGTGTCGGCGCTCTTTCTTGTCGCGATCGTTCTCGGCCTACTGACGCCTCGAGGCTCGACAGCCCTCAGAACCGGCTGACGGTCTTGACGCGACAAAAAGCGCGTTGCCGGCGACCGCCCGCAACGCGAGGCCCGGCCCCGCCATCCCCCGTTCGCTCCGCCGGAATCCTAACCCGGGACGATGGGTGCTCGGCAGAAGGTCGCGGCCGGCCACGCCCAGGCCCGCCAATTTGCGGGCCGCCCAGGTCCGCCTTGGCCGGAGATTCGCGCTCTCCCGGTTGGTTGGCCTCTTTAGCCTCCAACGGAAGACGTTACAATCTCTATCATGTACGACGGTTTAAAGGATTCACTGAAGAGCATTCTGGCGTGGCTGGAAGGAACCGATGAGGGCGGATGGGAAGCCCAGATCGAATCGGGTGAGGGATGCCGTTCGGAAATGGAGCGGCTCGCCCGTCCCATCTACGGGCGGGGCAAGGCGGGACCGGAGCGCAACCCGGACGCCGAACGGCTGAACCACGCAGTTCCCCACGTGCGCGCCATGCTGGCTGCCATGCGCAACAAGCATCGGGCGGCGGCCCTGGAGCACGGCAGGGCGGCGCTGGCGGTCATGTAGGCGTCAGGGAAACTGCCGGCCCCGGCTGCTCACACGTGCTGATCGACCAGGATCGTGTTTCCGTCAGGATCCGGAAGCCGAACTTTTCGTAGAACCTCCGCGAAGCCTCGATATCCCTGGCCGCCAGGCTGATCGAAAACGCGCCAGGTTCCATATGATAGCGGTTGCTGCCGGACGGCGCTGGCCGCGCGCCAACCCTGCCGCTGTGCCAGACTGGTAATGCTCACACCCCCATGGCACGCCGTATCGAACAGCAGGCTACCCTGTACGAAGATTCCGCTCCGCCCCGCGAGGGCAACCCGCTTTTCTGCCACCAGGAGTTTCTCGAGCGCATGGAGGAGAACCGCAACAGCACCGTCGGCCGCCGCGCCGCGCTCCTGTTGCAGCGCTTGTGGGTGGATGTCCGCCGCCAGCATTACAAGGCCACCCAGGGCGAGAACCGCGGTTGGCGCCGCTCGCCCCTGGGCGGCAACCATGGCAATCATTTCTATGCCTGGTGGGCCCCCAGAGGCGCCGCGCCGCTGCAAGCCAGCCCGGAATTCGACGCCGCCCCCGAGGGCGCCATCTTCCTGCGCGACATCCGCCACCACGACGACCACCGGCCGCTCCATCCCCAGTCCGTCGCCGAGCACTACCTGCCCATCGGCGTCCAGGAGCTGCGCCAGGAAGATTACGTGCCCGCGCCCTGGACGCAGGCCCAGGCGCGCTTCGCCGAAGCCCGCCAGAAGACGCGCATCATCAAGGGGTTTCCCGGTTCGGGCAAGACCACCGCCCTGTGGCACGCGGCCGATAAGGCGGGGCGCAAATCTATCCTTTATATCACCTACTCGCCCGAGCTGGCGGCCCTGGCGCGCGACCACTTCGACAAGTTCGTGCCTTCTCACAAGCGCTTCCACGTCGCCACCTTCGCGCAGCTCCTGCGCCAGGTGCTGGAAAGCGACACCCCCTTCGAGCCGCTGCGCGTGGCCCGCGAGGCCTTCGTCAAAGAGGTGTCCGCCTTCTCTGCTACCATCCTCGGGCCGTGGCTGAACGAAAAAGCGGCCCTCTACGACGAGATGCACGCCCACCTCGTCGGCGCGCTCCTGCCCGTCCCCGTAGGCCGTTTCCCCGGTTTCCCGGACCGGCGGATTTCCGCCCGGCAGTATCGCGATCTGCGCGAGCGCTCCATCGGCCGCGTGGCCGCCGAGGCCGCCGTCGAGGTCGCCGAAACCTTGCGCCGGCGCGATGCCCGCCCCCTCGAGGAGCGCTTCTTTCGCGAGCTCGACCTCGCCTGGCGCGCCGTCCACCGAATTCGCGCGCAAGGCGCCGGGGTACTGGCGGATTTCGATTGCATCGCCCTCGATGAAGCCCAGGACCTCACCCCCATCGAGGCCCTGGCCCTCTGCGAGCTGGCCGGGAAGAACCGCCACGATCCCTGTCTGCTGGTGGCCGGAGACGAAGCGCAGACCGTGCGGCCCACCGATTTCGAATGGGGATGGTTTCAGGATCTCATTCATTACCGCCTGGCGTCGCCCATCGAGTTCAAGCTGCAAACCAACCTGCGCAGTCCCAAGCGCATTGCCACCCTGGTCAACCGCGTTTGGGATCTCTACGGCGCGATTGCCAAGCACGAGCGCCCCGGCGGCTCCGGCGTCGCCGAGATCGACGATAACGCCGGCGACCAGGTGATCCTGTGCGCCGCCCGGCGGGGGCCCGAGCTGGACGAGTTGCTGCACACCTTTTCCCAACGCGAGGGTCTGGCCATCATCACCATGGGAGACACCGTGCCGGCTTACGTGCCCGAGCCCCTGCGCGACCGCGTCCTGACCACCTTCGAAGCCAAGGGGCTCGATTTCCAGTCGGTCTGCATCCTGGATGCCGGCCTGTGGCTCGATCGCGTCTTCCAGGCGCGCGACCGCGGGCGCGGCCTGGAATTGGACGATCTCAGCAAGCGCCTGGCCATTGACCAGCTTCGCGTGGTGCTGAGCCGCCCCTCCGAGCGCCTGTACTGGCTGGACGTCAATCCCAGCGACCGCGTCCTGCAGCTCTCGCAGAACATGCTGTCCGCCGACGGGGAACGCGCTTACCCGGTGGTCCCCGCGGTGCTGGCCAAGTCTCTGGAGGAGGAGTCGCTCGATGCCGAGGAGCGCGTCCGCCTCTGCCAGAACGACGCGCGCCAGTTTCTGGAGGTCCGGCCCCCGCTGGCCTGGTCCCGCGCCCGGCAGGCGGTGGCGCTCCTGGGCGAGCCCGGCAGTAAATTCTCCGTCACCGATCCGGCCGCCCGCCAGTCGGCGTATAAGACCCTGTGCCAGGTCTCCTTCACCATGGCCTTTCGCAAGCTCGCGCTGCCCGCCGAGATGGGGCGCATCGATCTGTTCGGCGAAGCCGCGCGCAGCGCCCACATGGCTGGGCAACTGGGGCTCGCCGGCCTCCTCGAGGTCATCGGCGCCTATGAGCGGGATTACGCCACCGACAAAACGCCCTCGCTGCTGCGCCTGGGCTCCGCGCTGCGGACGCACCAGAAGGACGTCGAGGGGTGGCTGCTGGTCGAACTCCAGCCGCGCAGCGCCGCCTGGTTACGGATGCTCGAAGATGAGCTCGACCGCTCCCCCGATCTCGTCCTGGAGATGCTCGCGTCCCAGTATGCGCTGTTCAGCCCGCTCGACGCCGCCGCGCGCACCGCCCGCATGCGCGAAAAGGCCATCCGGTCATTGATGCGCATGAAAGCCCACGGCATGGCTCTCAAACTCCTTGAGCAGGCGTCGGACGCCAGCCCGATGCTCATCGCCGAGTGCCGCGAAGGACTGGGCCAACTGGAAGCAGCCGCCGTGGAATACCTGAAAGCCGCCAGCCCGCGCGACGCGCTGCGCTGTTACCGCACCATCCCCGACTTCGACAAAAGCCTGGAGCTTCTCGGCGCCGTCGAGAACCACCCCGCCAGGGAATCCCTGCTGTGGCTCCGCCGCATGCGCGAGCTGGCTGCCGCGCGTCCCGCGGATTTCGCCAAAGTCATGCTGCCGTCGGAAAAGAAGCTGCTCGAACAGGTGCTGGAAACCAGTCTCGGGGTCTCCCGCAAGAAAGCCGCCGCCAAACCCA
The DNA here is from genome assembly GCA_020073615.1 of Terriglobia bacterium. Classification (GTDB taxonomy): domain Bacteria; phylum Acidobacteriota; class Terriglobia; order Bryobacterales; family Bryobacteraceae; genus JADGNR01. Next base: position 16,641 of record JAIQEX010000012.1, on the reverse strand, counting down.
AGGCCGCCCCAATACCGAAAGCCGCCGCCAAGAGTACCAGGCCCGCCGCCAAAGGCACTACTCCGGCCCCCCGGAAGCCGCGGGTGCCGCGCACGAACCCTTATTTCTAACGGGGTAGGCCTCCCCGCCCTACAGTTTTCCGCGTAACCGCCGATATGACAATCATGAGCTGCTTATACCGGCGGGTAGCAAAGCTCCGCCACGTTTCCCTGTTCGCGATTCTGGTTCTCCAGCTCGCGAATCTTGCCCTCGCTACCACGAACGATATCTCCTTTTTGCCTGCCACACTGGATTTCAAATACCAGGCCATACCCGGAGCTGCGCCACCCGCCAACCAGTCCCTGCAGATCAAGAGCACCGGCGCTGCCCTGGCCTTTACCATTTCGCCCATTGCCCAGCCATGGCTCAGCGTCTCCGCCAATTCCGGAACCACGCCGGCCACCATCAAAGTTTATGTCAACCCCACCAACATGGCCTCCGGGAGTTACAGCGGCGCCATTGTCGTGAAGGCGCCCACGGCCACGACCTCACAATCGGTCACCTTTAACGTGACCCTGGAGATCAGCGACGCTCCGGCCACGGTGATTGCCAGCACCGCCGCCCTGTCGTTCGCGTTCGTAGCCGACGCGTTGGTCAATCCGGCGCCCCAGCCGATTGTCCTGACCGCGAGCGGCGGGGCCGTTTCCATCGCCACCACCATTACCGGCGGCGTCTGGTTGAAGGCTGCGCCGTCGAGCGGCATCGCGCTGACGGGAACCCCGTTGACCGTCATGGTGAGCGTCAATCCCGCCACTCTCGGCCCGGGTACCTATAACGCCTCCATCAAATTCACGCCCTCGACCACCGCCACCAGGCCGATCACCGTCGCGGTGACCCTGATCATCACCCCAGGAGTGCCCACCATCACCGCCCTGTGGCCGCACGAGGGTCTGATCAATTCGCCCGCCACCTACGTGACCATTACGGGCACGAATTTCTATGGCACCGCGGCGATTACTTCGAGCGCGTACATCGGCACCCTCAAGCTGACCAGCATCGTGATCAGCCCGACCAGCATGCTGGTGACCATGCCGGCGGCGCAGATGACGGCCAAGGGAATCCTGCCCATCATGGTCAAAACGCCTACCGCGACTGGAGATTCCGGCACCCTCGATTTCACCGTTATTTCGGACCCGGAAATCCTGGCCGTGACCGATGCCGCCAGTTACGCGCTGGGGAGTGTCTCGCCGGGCGAGATCATTACGATTTATGGCCTGGGCCTGGGGCCCGCCAATCTGCTCACCCTGTCCGGTACCGATCCCATTGCCACCTCTTTGCCGTCCGGCGTCACCGGGACTTCCGTTACCATCGACGGGGTGGATGCGCCTTTGGTGTATACCAGTGCCGACCAGGTGAGCTGCATTGTGCCTTTCACCACTCCTTCGACCAGCGGCAGCCAGGTGGATGTGGTGGTCACCTACAACTCGGCTGCCTCGGCAGCCTTCCCGGTTAAGAAGGTCGACGCCAACCCTGGCATCTTCACCATGAATGCCACCGGAAGCGGCCAGGGCGCTTTCCTGAATTTCAATGCGGCCACCGGCGACTATATCGTCAATGGCGCGTCCACCCAGGCCACCAAGGGCTCCACCGTGGTGCTCTATCTCACCGGCTACGGCGCCACCAGTTGCGTCCCCATCCTCGACGCCTCCGACGCCATTGTCAGCGACTGTACTACCGGGGCGACCGAGGCCAACCTGATCAGCGGCAAAGTTACCCCCGTGTTGGCGGTGAGCGTCACCATTGACGGCGCCGGAGCCGTGGCCACGGCGCAGGCCCCAATCGGGTCCATTCCCGGGCTCATGCAAATCAACGCCGTGGTCCCGGACACAGCCAAACCCGGAAGTGTGCCCGTAGTGGTTACCGTGGGAACCGGAGCGGGAGCCGCCACCACCACGCAGAACGTCACCCTGGCCGTCAAATAGTCAGCCGCCACCCGCGCCAATCACTCCCAGCGCAACGCGGCCAACGGGGCCACCCGGCTCGCCCGGCGGGCCGGCAGATAGCACGCCAGCAGCGCCGCCACCACCAGCAGCAGGACGGCGCCCCCGTAAATCGCCGGATCGGCCGTGCTCACGCCGAACGCCAGGCTGGAAAGGACGCGGCGCAGCGCCAGCGCTCCCCCCAGCCCGATCGCCAGGCCCGCGCCACATAGCCTGGCTCCGTAACGCAGCACCATTCGCAGAACCTGCCCCCGGTCCGCGCCCAGTGCCATGCGGATGCCGATCTCGCGCGTGCGCTGCGCTACGGCCCATGACGTCACGCCGTAGATTCCTACCAGTGCCAGAACCAGCGCCATGCCGGCAAACCCGGCCAGCAGCCCCGTCGTCCATCGGCGCGAATAGGTCGATTCGTCTGAGATCTGATCCATCGTGCGTACCTCCGATATCGCCAGCCCTCGATCGCTGGCCTGGATCTCCCGCTCCACGGCCGCGGCCAGCGATCCCGGTTCGCCCGCGGTCCGCAATATCAGGTACCGCCCCGCGAGACTCGGAAAGTACACGTCCATGCTCGATTCCGAATCGAGGCCAAACTGCTTGACATCGCCTGCCACGCCGATAATCGTGGACCAGTTGGGGTTCGGTCCCCACGGTCCGGTCACGAACTTTATCCCCACCGGGTCCCTGCCCGGCCAGAAGCGCCGCGCCATGCCCACGTTGATGATCGCCACCGGTTGGTTCAGATCGCGCTCGTCGAACACACGGCCCGAGCGAAGTGGAATTCGCAGGGCGCCGAAGTACTCCGGACTCACCGCCCGGAATTGCGCCACCGGCAGGGCATCGGGGTTGATCAGGGGGCTTCCCGGAACGTGGAAACGCAGCGCGCTCGCGCGGTTGGCGATGAGCGGCAGCGTATTCGCCGCGGCCACGGATTCGATGCCCGGAAGCGGCCGAAGTCGTCCCGCGATCCGCCTGAACAGGGCATCCGCGTCCCCCGCGGGCGGCGGCGAAATCCGCAGGGTGAGCACCCCGTGTGGGCTGAAGCCGCCGTCCACATGCAGCAGCCAGAGCAAGCTCCGCCCGAGAATGCCCGCCCCGATCACCACCATCAGGGCGAAGGCGAATTCCAGAACCACCACCGCGCCCCGCGCCATCGAGGATTGTCCGCTTCCCGCCGGCCCCGTCTTGATGGCCGAAATCGGATCGATTTTCCGGGCCTGAAGCGCGGGCGCCAGCCCGAACACCATGCCGGTGGCCAGGGAAACCGCCAGCAGGTACCACAGGACCGTGGAATCGAGCGGGGCCGGAATGGGCGAGAACACCGCCAGGCTCCACGCCGCGAGCGCCAAACCCGCCCCTCCGCCCACCGCGGCAAGAAGGATGCTCTCCGTGAGCAACTGCCGGATCAGCCGCCCCGCGCTGGCCCCCAGAGCCGTCCGTATGGCGATCTCCTTCCTTCGGCTGCTGCCGCGCGATAACAACAGGTTGGCCACGTTGCCACAGGCAATCAGCAACACCAGGGCGACCGCCCCCAGCAACAACAGCAAAGCCGGCCGCGAGTCGCGCGTCAGGTCTTCCTGCAGCCCCGAGATCCGCACCCCAAAACCGGCGCTGGTCTTGGGGTGCTCCGCGGCCAGCCGACGGAAGGCCGTCTCCAGGCGCACGCTCGCCTGCTGTGCTGTCACGCCGGGGCGGAGCCGCGCAATAAACCCAAAAGCGTGCCGCACCGGGTTGGTCAGCTCATCGCCCATCAGCGTTCCCGGCGGCAGCCAGATGTCCGTCGATTTCGGAAACTGAAACTCCGGCGGCATCACCCCGGCGATAGTGAATTCCCGGTCCTCCAGGCGGATTGACTGGCCGATGATCGCCCGGCTACCGCCGAAGCGGCTCTTCCACAAGCGATCGTTCAGCAGGACCGTTTGCGGCGAGCCGCTTGCGGAGAAGGCGCGGCCCAGAGCAGGGGCGGCGCCCAGCAACGGCAGCAGGCCGGGGGAGACGATCGTCGCGTGAAGTTCCACCGCCGCCGCCCCGGGCCCGACCAGGTTGAAGTCTTTGGGCACGTAGCGATACCAGGCGGTCTGCTCAAAGAGGTCCGTTTGCCGCTCGCAGCTCTCCAGCTCCGGCGGCGAGACGCCCAGCTTCGGGAAGAGCGGTAAATAGCTGTCCCAGGTAGTGATCAGCCGCGCCGGCTCGCGAAACGGCAAAGGCTTCAAGAGTACCGCGTAAACCAGGCTGAAGATCGCTGTGTTGGCGCCGATGCCAAGCGCCAGCGACAAAACGGCGACGATCGTGAAGCCCGGCGCCCGCCCCAGCATCCGCATGGCATAACGGAGGTCCTGCAACAGGTGGCGCATCCTCTTACCCTCTGAGCTTATTATGGACCCGAGGGCGCAGGGGCGCCGGCGACGCGCGAGCTTACAACCCCATGCGGCGCTTCAGCGCCAGAAAGCGGGGCTCCCCGCGCAGGCCGGCAAACATGGGGTCCACGGCCATGAAGTTGACGTCCACGATGCGCTGCGTATAGGCGCGCTCCAGGGCATCGAGGGCGCGCGGGTGGTCGCCCAGGCCGGCGTAGACGCGGGCGAGATCCACCCCGCCATCCCCCGCCGGTTCGATCTCCCGGGCGATGCTCTCCGCCTCCGCCTTCCTGCCGGCGCGCGCCAGCGCGTAACCCAGCGGGCCCAGAATCCACGCGTCGCGGCCCAGGGCCTGAACCGACAGTTCGATTTCCGCGATGCCGGCCGCCGGGTTGCCCTGCAAGGCCAGCACCGAACCCAGCGGCACGTGCGCGTACGCGAACTTGGGATCGCTACGGAGCGTCTGCCGCGCGGTGGCGATCGATTCCTCGTAGCGGCCGGCGCATTCCAGGGCCACCGCCAGATCGTTGCCAATCGCGTACGAGAGCGGGTCCAGCACCCGCGCCTGGCGGATGTGCGCGATCGCGGCCTCGAACCGCGCGCGCGTAATCAACCCCATGGCGTACTGCAGGTGGCCGCGGGCATAGCTCGGATTGAGCGTTAGGGCGCGCTCGAAATCCCGCTCCGCGCTCGCCCAATCGTGGTCGAAGGCATAGCTCAACACCGCCAGCGACGCCAGCGCTTCGGCCGAATCCGGATCGAGCTGCAGTGCCCGCCCGCCCGCGTTCCTGGTCTTGGCAATTAATTCGCCGACGTCCCCTTGCATGTGGAAAGCCAGGGTGGCGTAAGCGCTGGTCAAGCCCGCCCAGGCCGGCGCATACTGGGGATCCGCCCGCGCCGCCTCCTCCAGAAACTTGATGCTGTCGGCCCGCGTTGCGTGGCCCTTGCTCAACAGGTATCTTCCCCGCCAGTAGGCTTCCTGGGCGCCGGGTAGGGGCGGACGCGCCGCGGTTGCCGCTGCCGATGCTGCCCGCTTGGCGGGCGCCTTCCCCAACTCCTGGCTTACGGCCCGGACAATCTGCTCCTCGAACAGCGGCGCGTCGCCCACCGCTCCTTCCCAGCTTTCCGACCAGAGGTCGAATCCGCTGGCCGCGTTCACCAGTTGCGCGGCGATCTTCAGGTGATTGCGGTTCCCCCGGATGCTCCCTTCGAGCAGGACGCTCGCCCCCAGGTCGCGGCCCACCGTACGGGCGCTGATATTCCTGTCGCGAAACTGGAAGGCCGAAGTGCGCGCCACCACCCTCAGCCCTGGCATCCGGGCCAGCGAAGTCATCAGATCCTCCGCAATGCCCTCCGCCAGATACTCGCTGTCCGGCGTGGCATCGAGGGAGGTGAAGGGCAGCACCGCGATTGACGTGGGACCGCTCCTCGCCACCCAGACGAATGCCCCCAGCGCGAGGGCCGCGGCGAGGGTGGCCGGCACTGCTACCGGCAACAGCCATCTTGGTCTCCAACCCGCGGCGGCGATGGGCGCGGCGGCCGCGGGCCGGAAGGAGGGCACATATGCGCCCGGCAGAAGTTCGACGATCAGGGCATCGCCCTCGCCCTCGCTCCGGTAATACTCGCGCAGCCGCCTCCGCAAATGCGTGGCGTGCACCCGCACCACCGAGTCGCTGTGCGAATCGAAGTCGCCGCGGCGGCCAAAAACTTGCATCGCCACCACGCTCTCCTTGATCTCGCCCGCCCGGCCTTCCAGGGCCTCTTCCACCACGAAACGCAGAAATTGCTGCACCCGCGGAGCACCGGCAAACGCCGGCGATGCCAGGATCTTTTCGAGGTGTTCGCGAACCTCGCGGGAGTCCACCCCCACGCCCAGCGTCGATCCTCGAGCCGGCGCCGCGACCTTAAACGGGATGCCGATGTCCTGAATGTACTCCGCTTTTTGCAGGATTGCAAGGGGTTGAAGTAACAGGAGTTTAGCATGTTAAATACACCTTTTAGCGGCCGTGGCGCACACAATCGCGGTTACAGTGGATCGAGTTCAACGCAGGTAAAGGAGTTTTTCGATGAAGCGCTTTGTCGTTACTCTATTCGTCCTCTGGACCGCCAGCCTGGCTTGGGGCAGCAGCATCCAGTACGTTTGGCTCGGTGGTACCGGAACTTGGGACGGCGCCAACAATTGGAGCCCTACCGGACCGCCCACGATCACGGCATACGGAGATGTCGTCACCGCCTACACCTCCGGCACCATCACGGTTCGTGAGTCGGGGATGACGGGAATGGGGCCCGCCGTCAACGTGCTGAACAACTCCGGCGTCATCAGCCTGGTGAAAGAGGGCACCGGTGGCAACGTGCCTACACTCATAGTCACCAGTTCGCTGATCAACAGCAACCAGATCAATATAACGGACGGCTTTCTCGAGGTGGGCAACAACGTCAACGTCCCACCGTGGATGGACCCGGTAACGGGCATCACCGCTTCCGGGGGCGGCACCATCAACCTGACCGGCGGGAGGCTGCTGATCACGTCCCCGCTGACGCTCAGCGCGCAGACCATCCAAGGCAACGGCTCGGGCATCGTCACTTGCAACGGCTTGGCGGGCCTGTGTCTGATCACGGCCGGGAGCATGATGCAGGCCAACGGGGGCGGCTTAGTGGTGTCCGGCGCCACCATCGACGCCACCGGCAGTGTCTTGCAGGCCGTGAATGGCGGAACTCTGCAACTCGGCGGCGGCCACTGGAGCTACGGCGCGACCAATGTAAACGGCGGCGCCATCCAGGCCCAGAACGGTTCCACAGTCCTGCTCGGCTACACCAACCCCGGCGACTATGATGCCGCCGGCGCCATCACCGGCAGCATCCTGAGCACCGTCGGCAGCGGCGTCATCCAGGCCAGCGAAGGGATGGTCTTGAACGGCATTACCAACCAGGGAAATCTCCAGGTTGTGACCGTGCCCGGTGTTCTGCAGGGCAATAACGCCGTCCTGGCCAATACCATTAACAACACCGGAACCATCACCCTGGCCAGCGGAAACCTCGGATTGAATCTCCAGATGTTCGTCCCCGGAGCGGCTACCTTGACCGGCGGTGGAACCGTCAATATGGGCGGGTACAACATTTCCGGGTACACCCCCAACGGCGCGCCGGGAACGCTGACCAACGCCGCCAACCTGATTCAGGGCGCCGGCTCGATCACCGCCATCGTCCTCAACAACCAGAGCATGATCGACGCCAACACCAGCGGCGGAACGCTAATGATTAACGACGCCACCGTCAACAATACCGGCACATTGCAGGCCAGCAACGGCGGGACGCTGCAACTCGGGGGTGGCGCCGCGACCTCGGTATCGGGCGGCGTCATCCAGGCGCTGGGCGGCTCCACGGTCATGATGAGCAATGGCGTCACCATTAACGGCAGCACCCTGAACACGTCGGACACGGGCCAGATCAATGCTGGTGCCGCGGTGCTGAATGGCATCACTAATAATGGCAACCTCCGCGTGGTGGGGCCCGGCACCACCGTGCTGGCCAACACCATCAACAACACGGGCGCCATCACGCTGGCGGGCGGGAACATCGGACTGAATCTCCAGATGTTCGTCCCCGGGAACGCTACCCTAACCGGCGGCGGAACCGTGAACATGGGCGGGGGCAGCATTTCGGGATACACGCCCAACGGCGCCCCTGGAACGCTGACTACGGACAACCACATTCAGGGCGCCGGCTCGCTCTCCGCCATCGTCCTCAACAACCAGGCCGGAGGCGTGATCGACGCCAACACCGGTGGCCAGACGCTGGCGATTTACGACGCCACCGTCAACAACACCGGCACACTGCAGGCCAGCAACGGCGGGACGCTGCAACTCGGGGGCGGCGCCACGACTTCGGTAAACGGCGGACTCATCCAGGCGCTGAACGGCTCCACGGTCGCGTTGAGCGGCGGCCTCACCGTTACCGGCAGCACCCTGAACACGTCGGACACGGGCCAGATCGATGCCGGCCCCGTGGTGCTGAATGGCATCGCCAATCTGGGGAACCTGCGCACGGTGGGGGGCGGCAACACCGTATTAGCCGGCACTATCGACAACGTCGGAACCATCACCATGGCGGGCGGGAATATCGGACTGAATCTCCAAATGTTCGTCCCCGGGAGCGCTACTTTGACCGGTGGCGGAACGATCAACATGGCCGGGGGCCTCATCGATGGGTACACTCCTAACGGCGCCCCTGGAAGCCTGACGAACATCGACAATACCATTCAGGGTTCCGGCAACATCACCGCCCACCTGACCAACCTGGGCACGGTCCGGGCTGGCGCCGGAGAAGTCCTGAGTATCGGCGATCTGGCCAACTACAGTGGCGGCACGCTTACCGGCGGCACCTACGATATGGTTGGCATCATCGGGATCGCCGGCCCGATCGTCAACAACGCAGCCACCATTATCCTGGACGGCACGTCGTCCTCCCTGGTGTACGGCGCCATCGATGCGCTGGCCTCCACCTTCATCGACAACCGGGCGGGCGGTACTTTTGAGCTTCTCAATGGCCGCAACTTCACCACCGCGGGCGATCTCTCCAACGAAGGCGCCATCGATGTCGGCGCCGGCTCTACCCTGGACGTCACCGGCACCTTCAACAACACCGGGTCCCTCAACGTCAGCGGCACGCTGGTGGCCGGCACCGTGGATGTCGGCTCCGGCCAGCAACTGAAAGGTTCGGGTATCATCGACGGCAACGTCGTCGTGTCCGGCGAAACCGATCCCGGGAATTCCCCCGGCACCCTCACCATCAACGGCAACTTCACGCAGACCATGGGCAGCTTCATGAACATCGAGTTGGGCGGCCCGGGCCTCGGGCAATTCGACCAGTTGAACGTCAACGGCGACATCTCTTTGGCCGGCACCCTCGCTATCCTGCTCTACGGCGGCTACGCGCCCGCCGGCGGAACCACCTTCGACATCCTCAACTGGACCGGCGTGCGCACCGGTTCCTTCGACGCCATCACCTTTCCCACGCTGGCTAGCGGATACTCGTTCCTTTCCCTGTGGGGCGACAAGAGCCTGACCCTGGAAGTTCTCTATCAGGGCGGCGGTAATACCGTTCCCGAGCCGGCCACTTACTTCCTGATCGCCGCCGGCCTGCTGGTGGGCGGTTATCAATGGCGCAAAATGCGCCGCACCCGGTAACGGGAGTTGCGAGGCACATATGAAACGAATCCTGTGGATGATCATCGCCGTAATCGTGCTCGGCGCCGCCGTGTGGGGCGTCGGGCGCTCCCTGACTCCAGGCACGGTGAAGTTCAAGACCGCCTACCAGGCGGTGCTGCTCACCAACGGCAACGTGTACTACGGCAAGCTGGAAGGGCTGGGCGGCGCCTTTCCCATTCTGCGCGACGTCTTCTACGTGCAAGCCGCCACCGACCCCAACACCAAGCAGACCACCAGCGTGCTCATCCGCCGCGGCAAGGAATGGCACGCGCCCGATTACATGGCCATCAACGCCGCGCATATCCTGATGGTCGAGCCCGTGACCCCCGAGTCGCGAGTGGCGAAACTGATCGCCGACACCCGGTGACATGGGGATCGGAGGCCCCACACTCGCGAGTAACGCGCCGGACCAGGGCGAAGTGCGCCGCTACCTGGAGAAAATCCTGGCGTCGCGCGCTTTCGCCCGCGCCCCGCGCGTGCAGGAGTTTCTGCGGTTCGTTGTCGAAGAGACCCTGGCCGGCCGGGCCAGGGAGATCAACGAACCCCTGGTGGCCGCCCACGTGTTCAACCTGGGCGCCGGCTTCGACCGCCGCAAGAACTCCATCGTCCGCGCCGAAGCTACTCACGTTCGCCGCCGCCTGCACAATTACTACCTGGGCGCCGGCGGGTCGGACCCGGTGATCATCGACCTGCCGCGCGGTGGGTACATCCCCTTCATTCGAGCCGTGGTGCACGGGGAAAGCAAGCCCGAAGCGCGCTGGAGACAACTGGCCGCCTGGCTGTCGCTGGTTCGGCCGGGAAAAAGCGCGCCGTGGACATAGACCGGGTACCACCGGCCGGCGCCGAATCGCCTCGCTACCGCTGCTTGGCCGCCATCTTCTTTTCGAGCGCCTTCATCAGCCGCGCTTCCACTTCGCCCGGGATGGGATACGGGTCCATCCCCTTATAGATCTGTATCGTCTTCCGGGTCGTGTCGGCAATCACCCAGCAGTTGGGACATTCGGTGATGTGCTGTTCCAGTTTCGTCCGCAGCTCGGCGTCCAGAGACTCGTCGAGATAGTCGCTCAATTCACTGAGGAAATCTTTACATGTAAGCAAAGGCGTCGTCTCCCTTGCGTTTGAAGAAGCGCGTCAGCTTCTCACGCAATTGCAAGCGGGCCCGCAACAGCCGGCTCTTCACCGCGGGTATGGAAAGGTCCAGGGCCTCCGCCGTCTCCTCGGTGGAAAGTTCGTCGATATCGCGCAGCACGAACACCGATCGGTACGGCGGCTCCAGGCTCTGAATCGCCGAATTGAGTATCTTGCCGAGTTCCTCGCGCGAGAAGCGCTGCTCCGGATCCTCGTCCCAGGCGGCCACTTCGCGCAGGATCGTGTCTTCTCCGGTATCGATGGTCTCGTCCAGCGATACCGACTTGTCGGTCTTCCGGCGCCGCAGTTTCATCAGCGCCTGGTTGACCGCAATGCGCACGATCCAGGTGTAGAATTTCGAATCGCCATGAAACTGGTCGAGGTGCTCGTAGGCCTTCATGAAGGTCTCTTGCAGCACATCTTCGGCATCCTCGCGGTTCTGCGTCACGTGCTGCGCCAACCGGAAGATCTTACCCTCATAGCGTCTCACCAGCTCGCCGAACGCGCCGGTGTCGCCCTCGCGGGCCTGCGCCACAAGGGTGCCCTCGTCAATTCCGGTTTGGCTGGGAACGGCCATGGCGGGTACACCATCATCATAGCGCAAGGGCAAAGGCCTTCCACCGCCGAGACGCCGAGAACTGGTTTTCCACGCATTTCCGCTTCCTTCAGGATCGTGTGCCCAGCCAGCCGGGCTCGTCGAAACCCATAGACTTGGTTTCGCTCGGCGTCTCGGCGTCTCGGCGGTGACATCGTATCGACCGAGCACGCGTACTAACCCTTGAACCCGGTCGCCTTCGCGATGACTCTTTACGTGCTACGCTGAAAATTCCCTATGAGCACCCTCGAGATTACTCTGCCCGACGGCAGTAAGCAGTCGGTCGCGGCGGGGACCCGGCCTATGGATGTCGCCCGGTCGATCAGCCCGCGCCTGGCCGATGCCGCCATCGCCGCCAAAGTCAATGGGGAGCTCTACGACCTGACGCGGCCGCTCGAAAACGATGCCAGCGTGCAAATCCTTACCCCCAAGGATTCCGAGTCGCTCGAAATCTATCGCCATTCCACCGCCCACCTGCTGGCCGCGGCCGTGCTCGAACTATATCCCGAGACCAAGCTGGGGATCGGACCGGCGATCGAGCACGGCTTCTACTACGATTTCGACCGCGCCACGCCGTTTACCCAGGACGACCTGGCGAAGATCGAGCAGAAAATGTGGGAGATTCAGAAGCGTTATCTCCCCTACCAGCGCGTCTATACGCCCAAAGAAGAAGGCCTCAAGAAATACTCCGACGCGTGGATGAAATGCGAGCTGATCGCCGAGCGCGCCGGCGACGTCTTCTCCGAGTACACCCTGGGCCCGCACTTCATCGACTTCTGCCGCGGGCCGCACCTCCCCGATACCTCGAAGATCAAGGCCTTCAAGCTGCTCTCCATCGCCGGCGCTTATTGGAAAGGCGACGAGCACAACAAGCAGTTGCAACGCATTTACGGCACCGCCTTCTTCACCCAGAAAGAGCTGGACGACTATCTCAAGCAGGTGGAAGAGGCCAAGAAGCGCGATCACCGCAAGCTGGGCAAAGAGCTCGACCTGTTCAGCATTCAGGAGCTGGCCGGCCCGGGCTTGATCTTCTTCCATCCCAAGGGCGGCATCATCCGCAAGCAGCTCGAAGACTGGATGCGCGACGAGTACCTGAAGCGCGGCTACTCGCTGGTCTACACCCCGCACGTGGCGCGTTTCGATCTGTGGAAGACTTCCGGCCACGCGGGCTTCTACGCGCCCAACATGTTCTCGCGCATGGAGCTGGACGACGCCGAGTACCAGCTCAAGCCCATGAACTGCCCGTTCCACATCCTGATCTACCGCGACCGTCCGCACAGCTACCGCGATCTGCCGGTGCGCCTGGGCGAGCTGGGCACGGTCTACCGCTTCGAGCGTTCCGGCGTGCTCAACGGGCTGTTCCGCGTGCGCGGCTTCACCCAGGACGACGCCCATATTTTCTGCACGCCGGAGCAGATCGAAGACGAAGTGGCCGGCTGCCTCGAGTTCGCCGTGGACACGCTCAAAACCTACGGCTTCGACCAGTACACGGCCGAGCTCTCCACCTGGGATGGCGGCGCGAGCGGCAGGTACGACGGCACAGCCGACCAGTGGCAGATCGGCGAGAAGGCGCTCCAGCGGGCGGCCGACCGCCTGCACATGAAGGTCAAGGTGGTGCCCGACGAAGCCGCGTTCTACGGGCCCAAGATCGACGTCAAGCTGGTGGACGCCATCGGCCGCCCCTGGCAGCTTTCCACGGTGCAATTCGATTTCACCCTCCCGCGCCGTTTCGAGCTGGAGTATATCGCCGAGGACGGCAAGAAGCACCAGCCGTTGATGGTCCACCGCGCGCTGTACGGCTCCATCGAACGCTTCTTCGGCATCCTCATCGAGCACTACGCGGGCGCTTTCCCGGTGTGGCTGGCGCCGGTGCAGGCCATCGTGCTGCCCATCACCGACCGCCAGACCGAGTACGCGCGCGCCGTGCAGAAGCAACTGGACGCCGCGGGCATCCGCGCCACCGTCGACGAGCGCAGTGAAAAGGTGAACCTCAAGATTCGCGACGCGCAGTTACAGAAGATTCCGTACATGCTGGTGGTGGGCGACCGCGAACAGCAAAGCGGGCAGGTGGCGGTGCGCAACCGCAAGCACGGCGACCAGGGGGCGCAGCCGCTGGCCGATTGCATGGCCGCGATCCGCAAGCTGATCGACGAAAAAGCGGTTGTGGAGTAAACGGAGTATGATCCGCTGTCTGAAGCCATGCAAGTCCGGCGGGAATCGAGATCATGTTCAAGACCGAGGCTGGAGCGAATCGCGAACTGCTGGCCTTTGAAGGGGCTGCGCTCGGTAGCTTCAATTTCTTGCGGTCCTACGGCCTCAAGCCGGTAACGAAGAACTCAACCTTCGTTCGCTACCAATCGAAGCAAGTGTTCGTCAACGTATACCACGGCCGTACACCGGAAGACAAGAACTCGCGCTCCGGCGCAAGGAAGCGGACGCCGCATGGGCCCAGAAGGACTTCGCTCGCGTCATTGAAATCTACCGGGCCATGCGCGATGAGTTGACTGCGGTGGAAGCCAAGAGATTGGTGTATGCCGAGAAGCGCCGGTGATCGTTCCGGTGGCGGGAACCGAATCCCGGCCCCCTCAGAACACCGGGGCGCTAGGGTTCGATAGAGCGGTCGATCCGCGGCTGCCGGGTTCGCGTGCCACGCTCAAATAACGGTACCGAAGCACGGCTGATGTTTTTCAAGAAACGTCGAGGGCATCGCTTCGTGCACCACCAGCTTGAACGTGCCAAAGTCTTTGCACCACGCGCCTTCCGGCACCTCCGGATTATTGCGGACCCATTCCATCAAGTTCAGCAGATCCTCTTTGGAACAGTAGCCTCGTCCTGGCCCTGTCCTGGAGATGATCCCGCACCGCTCGTGGAAGAGCATGCCAATCGATATGAGGCATGCGTTAGTCCGGATAGTCCAGGCCGAAGATCATCTTCTCGATTTGCGCCCACTGACGATGGGCTTTGGCGTCATCGGGCTCGGACTGCAATTCCTCGGCCATGCGGTGAGCATGCCGATATCTACTATCCTAACGCTTGGCTGCGTGTCCGCACTTTCACGGGCGATAATAGGTGGTGGACGGGGGACCCCACATCCATTCATGTACGCCACCGCCGAAGGCACCGCGCGCCACGTAGACCGCCGCCCGGAACACCGCGACGCCGGCTTCTACCGCACGGTTTTCGATCTCAGAGTCTCGACTCTGGGCATCGGCACCTACCTCGGCGCAGCCGACGACGCCACGGACCGCGCCTACACCGATGCCCTCATCGCGGCGGGCGAAAGCGGCATCAACTTTTTCGATTGCGCCATCAATTATCGCAACCAGCGCTCGGAGCGCTCCATCGGCGCCGCCCTGAAGCACCTCCAGCGCGACGAGATCGTGGTCGCCACCAAAGCGGGCTTCCTCACCCCGGGCGCCGTGCCCGAGTCTCTCCCGGCCGAGGACGTGGTGGGCGGAATGCACTCCATGGCGCCCGATTTCCTCGAAGATCAAATTGAACGCAGCCGGGCCAACCTCGGCGTGGACGCCATCGACATCTTCTACCTGCACAATCCCGAAACGCAGCTCGGCTTCCGCGCGCCTGCGGAATTCGACCAGGGCATTGCCCGCGCTTTCGCGCGCCTGGAACGCCTGGTCGCGCAGGGTAAGATTCGCCGCTACGGCGCCGCCACCTGGGACGGCTTTCGCAAGAAGGGCGCGCTGCGCCTGCCGCGCCTGGCGGCGATCGCCGCCCAGGAGGGCGGGGCGGAGCATCATTTCCGCTTCATCCAACTGCCGTTTAATCTGGGCATGGTGGAAGCGTTCGTGGACCGGACCGATAATGTGCTGGCGGCGGCCGCCTCGCTGGGAATCGCCGTCGTGGCCAGCGCCACGCTCCTGCAGACGCGCGTGTTGGCGCAGATGCCCGCCGCGGTGGCCGACCTGCTGCCCGGACTGGCCAGCGATGCCCAGCGGGCCATCCAGTTCACGCGCTCGACGCCGGGGATCGCCGTCGCCCTGGTCGGCATGGGGCGGCGCGACCACGTGCTGGAAAACCTGGGTATCGCCAAAGTTCCGCCCGCCGGCCGGGACGCCTATCTGCGCCTGTACCAGTGATGCAGGCCATTGACGTCGCGGGCGATCTCGCGCAACTGGATGTCGCGCTCGAAGCGCTGCCCAACAGCCCGGCGGTCTTCGTGCTCTGGCCCACCGAGGGCGACCCGTACCTCTCCCGGACGGCGCTGTTGCGCCGCCGCCTGCTGCGCCTCCTGAAGGAGCGCGAGAAACCTTCGCGCCTGCTCAACCTGCGCCACACCGTCAGCCGCATCGAGTACCAGTTGACCGGGTCGGCCCTGGAATCGAGCGTGCTTCTTTACGAGCGCGCCCGCCTCCACTTTCCCGAAACCTACCTGGAGATGCTCCGGCTGCGCATGCCGCCCTACGTGAAGATCGTCCTGAATAACGAGTTCCCGCGCAGCCTCATTACCACCCATCTCACGCGCTCGGCCGGCCTGTACTACGGGCCGTTCCGCTCGCGCGCCTCGGCGGAGAAGTTCGAAGCGCAATTCCTCGACCTGTTCCAGATGCGGCGCTGCCAGGAGGACCTGGTTCCCTCGCCCGAACACCCCGGCTGCATCTACGGCGAAATGGGAATGTGTCTCCGGCCGTGCCAGCAGGTGGTGGGGCCCGCCGAGTACGGTCACGAAGTCGCGCGCGTGGTGGAGTTCCTCGAAAGCGACGGCCGCTCGCTGGCGGAGGCGATTGCGCGTTCGCGCGACCGGCTGAGCGAGGAGATGGTGTTCGAGGAGGCCGCGCGGCTGCACAAACGGTACGAAAAGGTGCAGGAGGTCTTGAAGCTGCGCGACGAACTGGCGCACGGCCTGGACCGGCTGAATGGCCTGGCCATCACCCGGTCGCTGGCGCCCGACGCGGTGGAGCTGTGGCCGGTGCGCGAAGGCGTCGTGCAGTCCCACATGACTTTCGGTTTCCAGGTCGAGCAAGGCCGGACCGTATCGCTCGACCGCAAGCTGCGCGAGACCTTCGCGCAGGCGGCGCCGCGCAAGCTGACCGTCCGCGAACGGCAGGAATATCTGGCCCTGCTGGCGCGCTGGTATTACTCGAGCTGGCGCGACGGCGAATGGCTGGGCTTCGACAGTTACCAGGACCTGCCCTACCGCAAGCTGGTCCACGCCATCTCGCGCGTGGCCCGGCCCCACACCGGCAACTTGTGAAAACAGCGCCCGTCCACGGGCTCGGCGTACCGCCTGCCCACCACGCGCCGCGCCGCCTGCCCACAACGTGCCGCGCCGCCTGCCCACCACGCGCCGCGCCGCCTGCCCACCACGCGCCGCGCCGCCTGCCCCACCGCGTGCCGCGCCGCCTGCCCACCACGCGCCG
>JAIQEX010000153.1 GCA_020073615.1 Terriglobia bacterium | reverse complement strand
GAACCTACGCGCGCCTGTTGCGTCCAAAACTCGCTCAAATCATGCCCGCTGGTCCACCCGGAGACTCTCCTCTCCGGGCCGCCTTCGATCGTCTCCAGACGGAGATTGACCGCTGCTGCAAGGAGGAAAAACTCGTCGCCTGAAAACTTGACTCATTCACATTACAATCTCTTGGGTAAGGACTCTAGCTCCCCTGCTGCCTCCTTCTTCGTGATCAGTTTTTTCTTCGCCTTCTTCGGGGCCACCAGGCGGTCCCGCTCGGCTTGCGTCATCAGTAGTTGTCCTTCTCGCACCTCCCCAGCCTGAACGCTGTCAATAGGACATTTCTACTTGGCACGAATAGGACATTACCATTTGGCGCCGACAGGTCACCATCATTCAGTCGCCGCTGGTGCGATTGCGATATGATTCGTTCTTGCCACGAAGACTTCTTGTTCCCTTGAGCGTCGTGGTGTTTCTCGCGCAGGCGCAGAACACCGGTAAATTCGCTCTCACCATCGACAATATTATGCGCGGCCCGGGGCTGGTGGGGTACGAGCCCTCGCAGGTCCGCTGGTCGCACGACAGCGCGCACATCTACTTCCAATGGAAGCGGGCGGACGCGAAAGAGAACGCTCCGTTCGATACCTACCTGGTGGACCGCGATGGCAGCGGCCTGCGCAAGCTTTCCGGCGAGGAGGCGAAACTGGCGCCTCCGGCGGGCGGGGATACCAGCAGGGACAAGCGCCTCACGGTCTATGCCGCCGCGGGCGATCTCTTCCTCTACGACGATACCGGCGGCAAGACGCAGCGGCTCACCAGGACCACCGACGCGGAAACCAATCCGCGCTTCACGCGCGACGGCAAGCGCGTCGCCTTCACACGCGCCAACAATCTCTATGTAATGTCGCTCGATTCGGGCATGCTGGTGCAGATGACCGACATCCGCGCGGCGGGCACGGCAGCAGCGCCTGCCACGGTGGCCGGCGCAGGCGGCGGCCGCGGGCAGGGCGGCGCGCCCCCGCCGGCGGCCGGTGCGCCGCCGGCCGGCACTCCCAGCCAGGAGTACCTCAAGAAGGAACAGAAGGAACTGTTGGCATCGGTCCGCGAGCGCGCGGCACGGCGCGAGGAGGAGGAAGCCCGGCAGAAAAAGGAGAATCCGCGCCAACCATTCACGCTGCAGACGCGGCAGTCGGTGGCGGCGCTGCAGCTTTCGCCCGACGAGAAATATGTCACTGCCACCATCGTCGAGGCGGGCGGCGCCAAGAACACCCTGGTGCCCAACTATGTCACCGAATCGGCGTACACGGAGGATATTCAGGGGCGGCCGAACGTGGGGGACACGCAGTCGAGCTCGCGCCTGGCGGCGATCGAGGTCGAGAGCGGCGATTGGAAATGGGTGGACCATGGGCAGAAGCGCACCCCGCCCGCCCCGCTGCAGAAGACCGAAGAGGGCCGGGAGAGCGGCGCGCCGCCGGTTCGGGCGCCCACTCCCCAGGAGCGCGAGGTGCAGTTAGGGCAGCCGGTGTGGAGCGACGATGGCGCACGGGCGGTCCTCTTCGCGCGCGCTGCGGACAACAAGGACCGGTGGATCCTGGCGCTCGATCCGGCCACGGGGAAGACGCGCGTGCTGGCCGCCGACCATGACGACGCCTGGGCGGGAGGACCCGGCGGCAACACCATCGGCTGGATGAAGAACGATCGCGAAATCTATTTTGTGTGCGAGCGCACCGGCTACGCGCACCTCTACGCCGTTTCCTGGGATGGGGGCGAGCCGCGCGCGCTCACCGCGGGCAACTGGGAGGTGCTGAATGTCCGGCAGTCGAAGGACAAGTCGCACTTTTATGTCACCGCCAGCAAGGACAGCCCGTACGAAAACCATCTCTATGAGCTGACCGGCGAACCCGGGGCCCCCCCCGCCACGCTCACCCGGCTGACCCGGGCGCCGGGCCGGCACGTCGCCACCCTCTCGCCCGACGAGCACTGGATCGCCGACGTCTACTCGTACACCAACCAGCCGCCCGAGTTGTACGTGCAGGAAAACCGGCCGCAGGCAGACGCGAAGAGACTTACCACGTCGCCCTCGCCCGAGTTCGCCCAATATCCCTGGCTGGATGCGCCGATCGTTACCTTCCCGGCGCGCGATGGGGTGCCGGTGCCGGCCCGGCTGTTCAAGCCCGCCAACTTCAAGAGCGGCGGCCCGGGAGTGGTTTTCGTGCACGGCGCCGGCTATTTGCAGAACGTGGACCGCAAGTGGTCTACGTATTACCACGAGTACCTGTTCGACCACATCCTGATGGAGCGCGGCTTCACGGTGATCGATGTGGATTACCGCGGCTCGGCCGGCTACGGCCGCGCCTGGCGGACTGCCATTTACGAGCACATGGGCGGCAAGGACCTGGACGATATCGTGGATGCGGCGAAATACCTGGTGTCGCAGCACGGGGTCGATGCGCGGAAGATCGGCCTCTACGGCGGCAGCTACGGCGGTTTCCTCACGCTGATGGCCATGTTCACGCAACCCGACGTGTTCGCCGCGGGCGCGGCCTTGCGGCCCGTCGCGGACTGGGCGCTCTACAATCACGGCTACACCTCCGACATCCTCAACCTTCCGCAGAGCGACGCGGAGGCGTACCGGAAATCTTCGCCCATCTTTTTCGCGCAAGGACTGAAAGGCGCGCTGCTGATCTGCCACGGCATGGTGGATACCAACGTCGAGTTCCAGGACACCGTGCGGCTGGTGCAGAAGCTGATCGAACTGCGCAAGGAGAACTGGCAGCTCGCCGTGTACCCGGTGGAGAATCACGGCTTCGTGGAGGCCGCCAGTTGGGCCGACGAGTACAAGCGCATCCTGGCGCTGTTCGAGAAGAATCTGAAGTAGGGCGCGACCGTCCGATCCGCTATCATTCCTGGATTGCCAGGCCTGCATGAACCACCGCCGCGGCGTCGTTGGGCGGAGCGAGGAACCAGTTCCTGGTTTCGGCGAGGGGGCGCCGGTTATTGCTTCGGCGAAGCCGGGGCGGCGCGCGCAAATACCGTGCGGAAGGGGATCGCCTCGCCGCGAAACATCTTGGCCTTGATTGTGGGATCGCCGTTCAACAAGGCGTTGGCCGCTTCCTGATCCGGAGCATTCACAATGATGATGCCCCACAGCCCCTTGGGGTCGAGCACCTGTCCGGCGAAGGTGAGCTTCTCTTCCGCCATCAGGCTCTGCAGGTAGGCGACATGTTCGCCGGCAATCCGGCGCTCGTCTTCGTTCATGTTTTGCAGGGTGAAGTCTTTGCGCACCGGCTCAATGCGGAGCAGGAACTGGCGAACCGGAACCGATTGCGCCAATGCGGACAGGGACATCAGGACGGCGAGCAGCAGCGTCCGAAACGCAGTTGGGAGCATAGGTGTATGATACGATCCCGGGCGGCCCTGCGTCGCCGGTTTCGCCGGCAGTGCGCTGAAGGCCCCCAGTCGCAAGCGAACCGGTTATTTTCAGGCAGTTCCTCAGTTCAAGTCCGGATCGGCGAGCCGGATGACCTTTTTCTGAATGGCATACTGCACGAGTTGGGCCTTGTTGTGAATGTCGAGCTTGCGCATCAGGTTGAACTTATGGGCCTCGACGGTCTTCACGCTGAGCTCGAAATTGGATGCGATCTCCTTTACCGACCGGCCTTCGGCCAGCATTTTCAGGATTTCGAGCTCGCGCTTGGTGAGGGTGCCGAAGCGCGGCTGGCGCACCGTGCCGCCGCGGCCCTGCTGGCGGAAGTCGTCCACCAGCCGGGTGAGCAGCCGGGGCGTGAGATAGCTGCCTCCGCGATGGACTTCGCGGATGGCGGTGACCAGTTGTTCGGACGGACTCTCCTTCAGGATGTAGCCGCTGGCGCCCATATCGACGCACTCGGCCACGTAATCCTCGTCGTCGTACATGGAGAGGAACACGACGCGTGTTTCGGGGCGCTCCTTGCGAATCTGGCGCGTAGCCTCAAAGCTGCTCATGCCGGCCATCCCGATATCCATCAGGACTACGTCGGGACGGACCTGCCGCGCGACGGCGACGGCATCGGATGCGTTGCAAGCCTCGCCCGACACTTCCATATCGGTTTCCGCCGCAAGCAAGGTCCGGATACCCTGCCGGAACAGTGTGTGATCGTCAGTTAGGAGTACACGAATTTTCGACATTGTCTGCCACCGGTGCGCCGGGCAATTCGAGAACGACGGTGACGCCCTTTCCGGGCGCGCTGCGAATGGCGAGCTTTCCACCGAGGAGCGCAGCCCGCTCCCGCATGCCCGCCAAACCGAAAGACCCCGGCTTTCCCGCTGCCGTTTCCGCACAAAAGCCGGCGCCGTTATCGGCGACGCTCAGCCTGATACTCTTATCGGCCGCGCGCAGAGAAAGGTTTACATGAGTCGCCTGAGAATGTTTGGCGATATTCTGTAGGGATTCCTGGGCGACGCGGTAAATCACCTCCTGGGTCTGCCTGGAAAACGGATGGCAAGAGCCGGAGATCCGCAGGCGAAGGTGTGCAGGGTGCAGGTGGCGGAAGCGCGTGCCGAGGTGGCGCAACGCGGAGGCCAGCCCAAGGCGGTCGAGCACGCCGGGACTCAGGGCGGCCACGATGCGCCGCAATTCGACCACGGTGCGCTCGGCGGTCGAGCGGGCATCGGCCAATTGCGGGCGCAAGGGAGGCGGCGCGTCGCGTTCGATCATTTCCAGTTGCAGGCGGAGCGTGAGCATGGACTGGCCGGCTTCGTCGTGCAGCTCGCGGCCGATGCGGCGCCGCTCTTCCTCCTCGGCGTGCCTCGCCTGGGCTTCCAGGCGGCGAATTTCGCCCTGCATGCGCGCGCGCTCGATAGCCTCGAAGCAGCGCTGCGCGAGGGCGACCAGCAGGGCCAGCTCGCGCGGCAGCCAGGGATAGCGCACGGGAAAGGCGAACTGCAGGAGCGCCCGCGAGCGCAGCGGGTAGGACCAGTACGATGCGTAGCGCCCGCGCAGCGCGGGGTCGGCGACCAGGCGCTCGTCCGCCCGGCCGCCCTCGATGTACAGCGGGCGCGCCAGTTTTCCCGAGGGCGGCTGGTCGAGCAGCAGCAGTCGTCCGGCACGGGCATGAAACGTGTGCGTGAGAATGCGCACGAAGCGGCGCAGCAGGTCGTCGAGATCCACGGCCTCGGCCTCGGCGCGGTAGAGGCCGAAGAAGGCCTGCGACTCGCCCTCGCGAACCTGGTAGAAGGCGTCGTTGAGGGTGAGCATGGTGGCCAGATGAAGCTGTTCGCGAGCGGGCTGGAAGCGGTTCCCCAGCAACGCATCGAGGAGCGCGCCGAAGCTGCCCATTACTTCGTCTACCTCTCCGGGCGGCACATTCAGGCGGGCCAGCCGCCGGCCATTGTATTGCACCTGTTCGAGAAAGCTGGCGAAGGTCCGCAGGCGCGCGGCGGCCGCGGGGGTAATGCCCAGGAGGGCGCGGATCTGCGCGGCATCGTAGCGCCGGCCGCGGAGCAGCGTTCTGAAATGGCGGTCCAGGCCGTTGGCGGCGGGAGCGATGGCGCGCGACATGGCGGCGATGTGGCGGCGGGCGGCGGGGGTGAGGAGTTGGCCGGTCATGTGCGTTGACGTTCGCGCCCTGCGAAGTCAATAGATCGGCAATTTCGACCTGCCCCATTAGGGCGGCCCTGGCGAGCAGTAGCCCCGCCGGGCCAAATGACAGCGTAGCGCGTGGCGACACTCGCGTTTGATTTCTGGATTTCTGGTGGGACGGGCTGTTGGACTAAGCTGCTAGCGCGGCAGGGGGATTTCAGCGCGCAGCGTGGAGGTGAATAATGAACGGGTGAAAGGAACTCGTTCATGACGACACTGCGTCAACGCATGACGGAAGATCTTCGGCTTCGGAACTACTCCGAGCTGACGATCCACTCTTACATCGAGTCCGTGGCGGATTTCGCCCGCCACTTCAACCTGTCGCCAGACCGTTTGGGGCCGGATCAGATCCGTGACTACCAACTGCATCTCATCAACGAGAGGAAGGTTGCCTGGCCCACTCTGCAAGTACGTAACGCCGCGCTCAAATTCCTCTACACGCAAACCGTAGAAGGTTCCCGCTGTGGTAAATGTCACGCGGAAACGGGTGACCCCGGGAGCCGCTTGCGCCAGACCGATCCGGTCTTGCGGAGCGGCGACGATGAAACCGGAGTTGACGCTGTCGGAGGCAGAACCGATGGTGGCATGTTTGGCCCCGTCCGGGTCTACTGTCACATTGGAAGATGAAGGATTGGGGTTGGCCGGCTCGGTGCCGAACGTGATCGTGTGCGGGGCGACGGGGTCGAAGTTTTGCCACTCGACCGTATCCCCCACGCGAACCATGACCGCGGGCTGCAGGAAGCGTACGATCGATACGGTCTCGCTTCCGCCCGGAGTCGCCAGAATCCTTCCAACGCCGGCAGTAACCACACTCTGAGAATCGCCGGGCGACGGCGCGTCATCCTCTCGGGAACGACGCGAAGGGAGGAGCCTGGACGAGAGTTCCAATAGTTGACTCCGCCGGGATTCCGCCTCAGCGTCGTAAAAACGCTGGTCATGAGGAAGTATGGACTGGAAATCCAGAACGTGAATCGTTCCGGTCATGTCCGGGTGGACCAGGCAGACCAATTTGAAATTGCCGGTGGCCGGGAAGCTCACGGAATAGGTCTGGCCGGTGCTCAAGGTGCCGCTGTTCACACACGCCGAGGCGTTGAACGGGGATCCATCGGGCGTGCTCCCCGGGCACCCCGCTTGGAATGCCGGGCGCGTCCCTCCGGGCTTCAAAAAGGTCACGGTATGCATTTCGTCGCTGTCTATCCGCCAGGTGACCGAGTCGCCGGCATGGATCCAGAGCTCGTTCGGAAGAAATGCGAAAGCCTGTCTGTCTTTATTTCCGCTTTGCGCTCCAGCGGTCATCTTCCAGGAGTCCGCCAGGCTTGCTCCGGGTGCGATCAGAGCCGCCAGCAGGACCCAGCATGGGGCAGTAGGTGAAGAACGAAGTGTTGTCATGCCGCCAGAATCTACGACTCCCGGCGATCGTTCAATGGAGCGGGGATGAAACGTTGGTGATGTGGGAATCGATTCAAACACAAAGACTTATCGGCTAAGGTTACATGGATTTGCTTGTCGGTGCCCCGCTGGAACGGATATACTCGACCGGAAGGACGATTATTCAGCGTGGCAGCGGGCCGCGTCAATCCGGGTTTTCTGTGTTTCGGGGTCTACCAGTTCGAGCCTAGTAGCGGGGAGCTCCGCAAGCACGGAGTTCGTGTCCGGCTGGAGGGGCAGCCGGTTGCCGTCCTGGCGATCCTGCTGGAACGTCCGGGCGAGCTGATCACACGCGAGGAACTGGAAAAGAAACTCTGGCCCGCCGATACGTTTGTAGATTTCGAACACAGCCTGAACGCGGCAGTCCGGCGCTTGCGGGCGGCGCTGAACGATTCCGCCGGCACGCCTCGTTACATCGAGACGCTCGCGCGCCGCGGGTATCGCTTCATAGCCCCGGTTTCCACGGCCTCCGTCGCTGAAGGCGTTGCCGGCGCCTCGCAGCCGGCCTCCCGGTGGCCCCGGCGTGCGATGGTTGCTTCCCTGCTGGCAGTTGGGCTGGTCATCGTGCTGGCGGCATGGGCCTGGCGCGAAGTGCGGCGCAAGACCGTGGGCCCTGGTGCTTCGGCTGCCGTTCGCTCGCTTGCCGTGCTCCCGCTCGAAAACCTGACCGGCGACCCGTCTCAGGAATACTTTGCCGACGGAATGACCGAGGCTCTGATCACCGATCTGGCGCAGATTGGCGCCCTGCGCGTGATCTCGCGGACTTCGGTGATGCGCTACAAACAAACGCGCCGGCCTCTGCCTGAGATCGCCCGCGAACTCGGCGTGGATGGCATCGTCGAGGGCTCCGTGGTGCGCTCGGGAAACCGCGTCCGCATCAGCAGCCAGTTGATCCTGGCCTCCACCGATCGCCACCTTTTGGGCACGCAGTTATGAAAGGGACCTGAGCGACATCGTGGCTTTGCAGGGCGAAGTCGCGCAAGCGATTGCCACCCAAGTCCGGGCCGCCATTACCCAGCAGCAGCACTCGCGCTTCGACGCTGCGCAGCCCGTAAACCGCGAAGCGTACGACCTTTATCTTCGAGGACTGTTTCACTGGAACCAATACAGCCCCGCCGGCACGCGGGATGCCATTGCGCACTTCCGGCAAGCGGTCCAAAAGGACCCGGGGTTTGCCTTGGCTTATGCCAGCCTGGCGATCGCTTATGAGATGAGCAGCCTCAGCGCGGGCTCTGCCCCCAAGGAGACATTTCCGCTGGCGAAAGCGGCGGCGGCAAGGGCTATTCAGTTGGACCCCCTTCTTTCGGATGCGCACACCGCCCTGGCGATAGAAGAATCGGTTTACGAATTGGACAGATCGGGGGCAGAAAAGGAATTCTTGCGGGCCATCGAGTTGAACCCCAATTCCGCGTTGGCCCGCCGGTACTATGCCAGTTCGTATCTCAAATGCATGGGCAGGTACCCAGAGGCGCTGGCCCAAGCCAGGAAAGCGGTGGAACTGGACCCGTTGTCGCTGCCCGTCAACGAGTTTCTTTCCCTGATGTACATGTTCGCGGGCGACTACCAAGGTTCCCTCGAGCAGTTTCACCGGGTGGTCGAACTCGATCCGAACCACGGCAGGACGCGCCTGCTTTTTGCGATTCTTCTGGCCCGCCTGGGGCGCTACCGCGAGTCCATCGAAGAATTTCAGAAGGGCGAGATCCTCTCCGGCACTCCTCCGGAACAGGCGGCGGAGCACGCCGCGGCATGGCGAAAGGCTGCCGCGACCGGGCGGCCGGGCGACTACTGGCAAGGCTACCTCAAGTTAGGCCTGGAGAGCATCGGGCAACCGGACCAGGCTTGGTTCGGCCCCACCGATATTGCCGAGGCCTACGCGCAACTTGGAAACAAGGACCAGGCTTTCGAATGGCTGGAGAAGGCATACGGGGATCGAGAGGGCATACCGCTGAGTGCGCTGAACTGCGACCCCGGCTTCAAGAATCTTCATGGCGATCCCCGATTTGCCGACCTGTTGCGGCGTTTGAAGGTGCGGGAATAGACCATCGAGTTCGGCTCCTACGGCCGCGCCAGCTTCACCAGCGACAGCGGGTAGGGCGCGTTGCGGCGCGGGCGCTCCGGGTCGTAGAGCACGCAGACTGCGCCGCCCAGCGGCGGCGGATGTTGGCGCGGGCCGCCCCGCCCTTTTTCCGTACCGCCGCTGGGGAGGGTGAACTCATAGCGGATGGCCGTGCCTTCCTTGACCCGGCGGTGGGCCGTCACCACGCCGGGCGCCGCTCGCCCATCCGCCAGAAGGCGCGCCTGCCACCGCAGGGCCAGCGCGGGCACGGCGGAGGCCAGCGCCAGCACCGCTGCCAGCACGAAGGGAAACCACAGCGGCAGCGGTGTGTCCGGCCAGCCGGCCGGATGGCTCTGCGCCGGGTCGGACGGCACGAAGCGAACGGGCAGGCGCCCGCCCACCGTAAGGTCCCGCCAGATGCGCAACGGGACCTTGGATCGGCCTTCATATTCGCGGTCCTGAAACGCGAAACGGTAGGCCACCCAGTGAGTCGTATCCTTGCCGCTGCTGCGCCAGACTCTGGCTATCACGGCATCGGCGGTTTCCCCCTGTTCGCCCAGAAGGCGATGCACGCGGGCCTGCCTGCCGGCCAGCGTCCCCAGGCCCACGGCCGCGCCGATAGCCCCCAGCAACAGCGCCACTCCGACCACCGCCAGCGCGATTCCCGCCGCGGTGAGGCGCACGGGGCGCGCCCGCGTGTAACCCAGCCCGTCGGGAGGCGTCCAGTCGCTCGGTCGAAACATCGCTCATTCCTCCTGGCCGCCGTGCGGCCGCTCGTCGTTTCCGGCGGCGGGAAGCGCTTCCTCCGCCGGCCGCAGGCGCCCCGCGTCCTGAAGCGCGCGGCGCAGCAGAAACTCGATCTGCGCGTTGAGGCTGCGCAGCTCGGCGCCCGCCCAGCGCTCCAGGGCCTCGTGGGTGGCCGGGTCCAGCCGCAGCAGGAATGCCTTCCGTGCCGCCATAACCACCCCTACTGGTACAGCGTACCCGCGTTGACGATGGGCTGCGCGTCGCGGTCGCTGCACAGCACCACCAGCAGATTGCTCACCATGCTCGCCTTGCGTTCCTCGTCGAGCGCCACCACGTGCCTGGCGTTCAACATATCGAGCGCCATCTCCACCATGCTCACGGCGCCCTCCACGATCTTCTGCCGCGCCGCGATGATGGCGCTGGCCTGCTGCCGGCGCAGCATGGTGCTGGCGATCTCCGGAGCATACGCCAGGTGCGTGATGCGCGCTTCAATCACCTCGATGCCGGCCTTCTCCAGGCGCTCCTGAATCTCGTCGCGCAGCTTGTGGGCGATGTCCGCCACCGACATGCGCAGCGACATCTGGTCTTCGCGATGCGCGTCGTAGGGGTAGCTGGTGGCCAGGTTGCGCACCGCCGATTCGCTCTGCACGTGCAGAAACTGCTCATAGTCGTCCACCTGAAAAATGGCCTCGGCGGTCTCCACCACGCGCCACACCACCACCGCGGCGATCTCGATCGGGTTGCCGTCCTGGTCGTTCACCTTCAACTTGTTGCTCTCGAAGTTGCGTATGCGCAGCGTGACCCGGCGGCGGCGCGTCAGCGGGTTCACCCACCACAGCCCCTGCGCCTTGATGGTGCCTTTGTACACGCCGAACAACTGAATCACTTTGGCTTGGTTGGGGTTCACCACCGTGAACCCGAACGTTCCGGCAAGGGAGAGCAGCAGCACGAAGACGCATGCCAGAATCCCGGCCAAACTTTCGGCCTGGATCGTCCATACCAGCCCGGCAATGGAAGCGATGAACGCGGCCACCAGCAGGATCAGCATGAGCCAGCCGGAAAGTCCTTTGATTTCTTTTTCCCGCACGATGTTTCTCCTTTTGACATCACAATGATATCATAATGATGTCAGATGTCAAGGATAATCCGCATCAGGCGATGTGTCGTGCTGGCACGATGGATCTGTGGGCTTTGGGCGACCTCTTCACGCCGTGGTGCATTCACGTGGTGGCAACGCTGCGGATCGCCGAACACATCGCGGCAGGGAGCGCGGACATCGACAAGCTCGGTGCCGCGTGCGGCGCCGATCCAGACTCGCTGTCGAGGGTCCTGCGGCACCTGGTGAGCAAGGGCATCTTCGAAGAGCCGGTGCCCGGCCGGTTCGCACTGAATGAGGCCGCACAAGCGCTACTGGACGGCCCGGTCCACCTGGGTCTCGATCTCGACGGTCTGGGCGGCCGCATGGCGCACGCTTGGGGCACGCTTCTTTCCGCCGTGCGGACGGGCAAGCCGGCCTATCATGAGGCCTTCGGCCGCGGGTTCTGGGAGGACCTGGACGCGCATCCCGACATCGCCGCCGATTTCGACGCGCTCATGGGGCCGGCCGGTCACGGCGTCCCGGATTTCCAGGTGCTACTCGATCCCGCCGACTGGAGTTCCGTGCGAACGGTGGTGGATGTGGGCGGCGGCACGGGAGCGCTGCTGGCGGAGGTGCTCCGCGCCCGGCCCACGATCCGCGGCATCCTGGACCTGCCGCGGACGGTGGCGCGGTCAAGCGAAGTTTTCCAGGCCGCGGGCGTGGCCGACCGCGCGACTACCGTGGGGCAGAGCTTCTTCGACCCGCTGCCCGGCGGCGGCGACCTCTACATGCTGAAAAACGTCCTCGCCGACTGGCCCGATGGCGAGGCGAAGTCCCTCCTGCGGCGCTGCGCGGAGGCGGCGCGCCCGGCCGGGACGGTTGTGATCCTGGGCGGGGTGAACCCGGAGGAGACGCCGGCGCCCGAGCTGCTGATGCTGGTGCTGGTGGGCGGCCGGAGCCGCACGCTGAACGAGTTCCGCGCGCTGGCCTGTGAAGCCGGCCTGGAGGTGCGGGCGACCGGGCGCCAGCCCTCTGGCCGATTCATGGTCGAGTGCCGCCCGGCCGTTCCGCACTAAGTCGTGTGCGCCGCCTCCCATTCGGGACTGTTCAGGAAATAGGTATCGTACAGGTCCTGTACGTCGCGCAGGCTATCAGGAGGCTCCTCGCCGCGCGCAATACGAGTGAGTTGGCGGAAGTACTCGAATCGCTCGACGCCCGGTGCGATTACGATCAGGAGATCCGCGCTCGTGCCGCGCTGGGTGGAGAACGCATGCGGCATCCGTGGCGGCACCACGATCACATCGCCCTGGCCGCCTCCGCAAACACGTAGACTCGAAACGTGCTGTTAGCTACAATTCACGCGTAATGGACGCTTTTCGATGGGCCATCTCATGCCGGCTTGTTATCGCCTCTTTTCTGTTCGCTTCGGGCCTGTGCGCTCAAGGAACGATTGCCACTGTTGCGGGCGGGTCTTCCTCATCGGTATCCGGTACCTCGCCGATCGATTGGGTGGGCGCCACGAACATTGCGTTTGACGCGTCGGGGAACCTATATCTGGGGGAACAACGGCGCCTTTGGGTTCGGAGCGCAACTTCTGGAGAGTTTTCCCTCTTCGCCGAGGCGTCAGTCGCCGAGCCCTATGGGGTTCCTTACTTTGCCAATCTCCAATTCGACAGAGACGGCGTGCTCTGGTACTTGGACCCAGTCAACCGCTGCGTTCGCCGTTTGGTATCTGGGGTGTCCGAACCGATCGTGGGCTATTGCAGCGGAAAATTCATTTCGTTTCCAGTGTTGCCTTCCGATTATTCGTTGACGCCAACCGGGAATCTGGTCCTTGTCGACAACGAGGGCCGGATCTACTCCTTCGACGTCAAAGCACGAGCCGAAAAGCTCATCGGGGGAACAGGTGTGGCCGGGCCACAGCCACACGATGGAGATCTTGCCACGAACGTGAGATTGTACGGTGCGGGCTCGGTGGCTGCCGACTCCGACGGCAACGTCTATTTCGCTATGGGGCGAATCTGGCGTATCGATGCCGGGACGGGAGTGCTGACGACAGTCCTGGGAGAGTGTGTAACTTGCAGCGGCGTCACTGTGGGCCCGGCCGACCAGGTTGGTCTCACGGGCCCAGGAGGACTGCGTTTCGGCCCGGATCGCCGACTTTACTATGTGGATCGCCAGTACAGCGACTTCCGATTCCGAAGACTCAATCTTGCCGATATGACCGTCAGCGCCGTGATCGCCCAGGGGGCTTCGGACGGATTGTATATAATATAACGGACTTCGCACTCGGCGCGTCGGGATCTATTTGGATCTTGGACAATCAGCAAGGCCGGTTGTTTTCTGTGGACGCGCTGGGCATCCTGCATGCTGAGGAGGGGACGTATTTCCCCGGAGATGGCGGGCCGGCAGTTTACGCTAAGATCTTTCCGACCACTGGAATGGCTGTCGACGCCTCCGGTAATCTTTACCTCGCGGCGGGCGCGATCCGCCGCATCGACGCGCTGACCGGCTTGATCTCCACACCCTACGGTGATGGCCCGGTCAACCGACTGCCCGCCGTCAGACTGGCAGTGGATAAGGCGGGCGCCATTTACTTCGTCGGTTCCGACGGCGCCTTCAGCAGTTCGCTGTACCGTCTTGATCCCGGCGTCGCCCTACCTTCGGCCGTCCTGGACACTTCCGGACAACCCATTCCGGCGAGTGACGTGGGGATTGACCGCGACGGTGCCCTGTTGGTGGCGTCCCAGTGCACGGTACTGCGCATGAATCCGGGGGAGAAAAGCCTTCAACGCATCGCCGGCACTGGCGCCTGCGGATGGACGGGGCTCGGCGACAATGCGACTGCCACGAGCTTGGGCGCTATTCTGGGCAATAACTTACTTGCCATACCAAACTGTGCTAGGCTGAAGAAAGCGAAGGGGCGGCCGGAAAAGCCGCCCCTTGAATTGTTCTGCTGAAATACCGCGACCGCGATTCGGTGTTTCCACCACCGAAGGCCGCTTCGTTTTGATTTTCGCAGAGAGGTAGGTCGCGTGTCCACTGCGGCAGCGGAGCGCGTCCTTGCTGAAACCCCGCTTTCAGTTGGCTGGACATTGTGGTGTTCGATGCTGGCAGGCTATGCAGTGCGCTCATCGCCTTCGGGATTTTCGATGCGGAATTCTCCCACTTACCTTCAGATGCTAAGTTTAGTCAGTGGTCCGCTGAGGAGCAGAAGCGAATGCTGGACGGCATTGAAGCGTGGTGCCGATACTGCGAGGAAGCCTCGTTTCCAATGACCAAGATTCCCCTGGAGCGGCTTTTGACGTTGACGGAAGACCCGAACTTATTGCTGCACGGGATGGCGCAACTCTTCAGCGATGCCGAGCAACGGCTGCGCGACGAAGCCGCGTCTTCTGTATTCCTTCGGGTACCCGTGGAACGCGCTAGAGTCCTTACCCAAGAGATTGTAATGTGAATGAGTCAAGTTTTCAGGCGACGAGTTTTTCCTCCTTGCAGCAGCGGTCAATCTCCGTCTGGAGACGATCGAAGGCGGCCCGGAGAGGAGAGTCTCCGGGTGGACCAGCGGGCATGATTTGAGCGAGTTTTGGACGCAACAGGCGCGCGTAGGTTCGCGTGAAGAACAGGGCAATGCGCAGGCCCGCCGGGGTAACGTCGTAGCGGTGACTTTTCGG
>JAIQEX010000011.1 GCA_020073615.1 Terriglobia bacterium | reverse complement strand
GTGCCCCCCAGGAGGATGTGTGCGACTCGTGCTATTGATTCTCTGCGCTGTACTTGCGGCGGCACAGGACGATCACTCGCAACACCAACACGCCGTTGCCGGTCTCGGCACAGTGGACTTTCCGACCTCCTGCAACGCCACGGCGCAAGAGTCGATCTCCCGCGCAGCGGCTCTACTCCACTCGTTCGGCTACGAGGAAGCGCGCATCACGTTCAACGATGCCGCGAAGGCAGACCCAACCTGTGCCATGGCCTACTGGGGCATCGCGCGGACTTGGTATCACCCGATATGGGCGCCACCGTCGCCCGATGAACTGAAGCAAGGCGCAGCGGCTCTCGATCGGGCCATTAACACGAAGACGGACCGCGAGCGCGACTACATTCAGGCTCTTGCGGTGTTCTACAAGGACTGGCTGACGGTTGATCACGCGACCCGCGCGAAGAATTACGAGCGGGCTTTGGCCGCGGTCTGCGATCGCAACCCCAGCGACGACGAAGCCGCGATTTTCCACGCTCTGCAGTTGGTGGCGATCGGATACCTCGACCCGACCGACAAGACGTATACCTGGCAGAAGAAGGGCAGCGAGATTCTCAACCAGGTGCTGGCACGCCATCCGAACCATCCTGGGGTAGCGCACTACATCATTCACAGCGTCGATTATCCGTCCCTGGCCGAACTGGGCCTCAAGGCGGCGCGCGCGTACGCCACGATTGCGCCGGATGCGCCGCATGCATTGCACATGCCATCCCATATCTTCACGCGGTTGGGGCTGTGGGACGATTCCATAGCCTCGAACACCGCCTCGACGAAGTCAGCCATCGCACAGGCGCAACGTTTGCACGGTGGCGGGGGATCGTTCGACCAACTCCACGCGATGGATTACCTCGTCTATGCTTACCTCCAGCAAGCGAAGGACACGAGCGCTCGAAGGGTGCTAGCGGAGATGAAGGAGATCACCAGGCTCGACGAAGATCAGTTCGCCGCCGCCTACGCCTTTGCAGCCTCGCCGGCGCGCTGGGCTCTCGAGCGGCACGCTTGGAGAGCCGCAGCTGCGCTGGAGATCAAGCCAGCATGGTTCCCTTGGAATCGGTTTCGGAACGCCGAAGCACTGGTGCATTACGCGAGAGCCATTGGGGCTGCCCGTGCAGGTGATGTGGTCGCCGCGCGCCGTTCGAACGACGAAATCGCCGCGATCCGCAGGGCCATGCCGGCAACTCGCGACTACGATTGGAGCGGCTCGATCGGCGCGCAGTGGGAAGCGGCCACGGCGCTGATCGCACTGGCCGAAGGTAAGAAGGACGAGGGTCTCCGGCTCCTGCGTATGGCTGCCGATTATGAGGATGCCGTCGACAAGCACCCCGTGACGCCTGGAGCGATGCTTCCCGTGCGCGAGATGCTGGCCGATCTGCTGCTGGAGAATGGAATGGCGCCGGAGGCTCTGAAGGAATATGAGGCGGTTCTGAAGGCCGCGCCGCGTCGCCTCAATGCCACGGCCGGCGCGGCCAAGGCTGCCGACAAGGCCGGTGATAAGACGAAAGCCCGCGCCTGCGCAATGCAGCTCCAAGAAATCGCCAAGAATGCGGAGACTTCACGGCCGGAGCTGGAATGGGCCCGCGTCTATCTGGGCAGCAAGTGACCTAGCGTTCGCGTAGGTTCGGGGCCGATAACGGGCCATCCGGAGGTTGTCGCTGGCGCGTTGCGGGCGCCTGTGTTCGGTGCTCAGGCCACATTACTCCTCGCTGACGCCGTAGCGTTTACCTAAACCCGCCGGAAACCGCCGGCGGCCTGCATCTCCGCGTCAGCGCGTTCCGGGAAGTGACCGCGGCGGTGTACGGCAACCCGCATGCCAGCCCCATCCTGGAGACGTTTCCCATCCAGGCGGTCAACCCGTACGGGGAATCGAAGGTGATGGTGGAGACGCTGCTGCGCTGGTTCGACGAGATCCACCACCTTACCAGCGTCTGCCTGCGATACTTCAACGCCGCGGGCGCCGATCCCGAAGGACGGCTGGGCGAGGAGCACGAACCGGAGACGCACCTGATTCCCCTGCTGCTGAAGGCGGTGATCACGGGAACGCCGCTCACCGTTTTCGGCGACGATTACGACACGCCCGACGGCACCCGCGTGCGCGATTACATCCACGTGGACGACCTGGCGCAGGCGCACATCCTGGCCCTCGAATACCTGCTGGCGGGCGGCGCGTCGGACCGCTTCAACGCCGGCACGGGGACCGGCCACACGGTGATGGAGACCATCCGCGTGGTGGAGGAAGTTACCGGCAGGAAGGTCCCGTACATGATCGGGCCGCGGCGCCAGGGCGACGCTCCGAGCCTGGTGGCGGCGTCCGGCAAGCTGCGCGAAAAGCTCGGCTGGCAACCGCAATACGCCGGGCTGCGGACTATTGTGGAGCACGCCTGGAGGTTTGCGCGGAAGCGCCCTGGGAACGCGCCGGACCAGGTTGGCTAACCCGTTGAAGGGCGATTTCTCTCTGGTTCCGATCGCGTCAACACCGGCAGCGATCCGGCTCGCAGGCGGCGCCCGCCTCCGTGCCGTGTCCGTCCTTCGCGGCCATCCAGGCGATCATGCTGGCGGCCAGCTTCTCGGCCTGCTGGGAGAGCGGCAGGTGCGCGTCCGGCGTGATGGACAGGGTTTCGACCGTGAAGATCAGCGTCGCCGGATCGCCGCCTTCGTGCAGCACGCGCTCCACATAGTCGTGCACCGCGATTTCGACTCCCAGGCTCTCCGGACCTTCCACGAAGCGCAGGAAGGAGACGAACTCGAAGGCCAGGTCCTGCCGCAGCTTCGCCCGCCGCTGCGCCGGGACCACCAGGATGATCTCCATCGGACCGCCGGGCGAGCCTTCGATGTCGAGGACCGCCAGACCGGCGTCGCCCAGATCGTGGACGGAGGCGCGAATGTGGAGCGGCATTTCGCCGGGCGCGTGCGCGCGCAGACGGCCATACCAGGAGCCGGGCACTTCCTGCAATTTATGCAGGAGATCGCGGCAGCCCCGGAGGGAAAACGCCATCTCGTCCGGCCCATGCCAAGCCCGGGCCTGCGCGTCCCATCCGTGCAGCTCAATGCGTTCGTGTGACATTGCTATTTCAGGACCTGCAACTCTCTTTACTGTAACCCGTAACCGCCGCCTTCGGCAAGCGGAGATCGTGCGGGCATCCCCTACCAGCCCGACTTCTTCGACTGCAGCGACCACAGATAGTCGGCGATGCGGTTGATGTCCTCGTCGTTGAGCACGGCCTTCCACGACGGCATGTACAGCGGTGGAGCGGGCTTCGAGGTATCCTGCAGCGGCGGCTGCTTGCCGTTGCGGATGATCTTGATCACCTCGTCCTTGGTGTAGTCGTCCGACGCATGCAGCAGCGAGGGCACCTCTCCGCCCTGGCTGTTGGGATTGGGCACGCCGCCCTGGAGGTTCAGGCCGTGGCAGCCCACGCATCCGAAACGCGCGAAGCTCTGCTTTCCTCCTTCGATGGCCGCTTCCTCGGCGGTCAGCGGCTTGGGGCGTCCCGAGAGAATCGTCTGGGCGTCCTCCTGCGTGGCCGCCGCCATGAACGTGATCAGCGCCTTGCGCGCGTTGGTCTCCAGGTCGTACGCCGGCATGGTGCTTCCCGGGTACAGCATTTGCGGATTCACCAGTTGCTCGTCCAGCCAGCCCGCGGAGTGTGCCTTGGCGACGCCCAACAGGTCCGGCCCGGCCTTCGCCCCCACGCCGCCGATGCTGTGGCAGGCGATGCAGTTCTTCTCCGTGAACAACTGCCGCCCGTAGCCGGCGCTGGGAATCAGCCGCACGCTGGAATAGTAGGTGCCCATCTGCTCGTTGGTCAGGGAGAGCATGTAGAACGTCAGCGCCCGCGCCTGTTCTTTCGTGAAGTGGAAATTGGGCATGGGCGAATTGGGCGATACCGCGTTGGGGTCGAGAAAATGGCGCTCGAGCCACTCCGGATAGCGGCGCACCGCGCCCTCCTCGGTCAGGTCCTTTCCGATGCTGCCGCCCACGCCGTTCAGCTTGTGACAGCCGCGGCACCCCGTGGCTTCGAACAAGCGCCGCCCTTCGGTCAGCTCCGGCACGCCCGGAACGTCGCCTTCTTTGTGGCAGCGGCCGCACGAGGCGCGGATGTACTCCTTGGGCAGCAAGGGCTCCGGCCAGAAGGGCACTTTGCCGTGCGCGTTCACCTTGTCGGTGGCCAGTCCCTGCCCGCCATGGCACACCGTGCAGCCGAACTTCGCCACCACGTGCGGCGCCAGGTTGGGATGGAAGGTGAAGGGCTGCGGCGCGTTCTTCATGGTGGGGTCTTCCACGCCCAGATGGCAGGTGGTGCAGCGGTCCACGCGCTGCAAGCCGGGGAGAAGTTCCTGGCGGATATCGAGCGCCGTGTTCAGCACCGCGGCTTTCGCGGCGGCGTTGGGCTCGCCCAGCGATTCCAGCCGATGGTACTCCTGCTGGTATTTCTTCCACGAGGGCGCGGCGGCCTGCCAGACCGCGCCCAGCATGAGCACCAGCGCGATGAGGCTCAGCGCGAAGAAAAACTGCGGCATCCTCCGTTCCATTTACTCAGCCCCCGAAACGTGCACCCACGGCGGCACCAGCGCCCAGCCCGGGCCGCGGAAGAGGGTCCCGATAATGATGAGCACCACATTGACGACCACAAACAGGGTGAAAGCGCGAATGGCCCACTTGCGGTCCGCCGGACGGCGGCTGGGGTTGGTGTCCAGGTACGGGATGGCCAACAGCCCCAGCACCGCCAGCGCCGGCACCACCACGCCGCCCAGCAGCGCGGAGTGGCTCACCAGTTCCTGCAGCCCCAGAAAATACCACGGCGCCTTGGCCGGATTCGGCGTTTTCGCCGGATTGGCCAGCTCTTCGAGCGGCGCCTGCCAGAACAGGGAAATGGCCATCACGCTGGTCACCGTGGCCATCAACGCGATCGCCTCGCGAAAGAACGCGTAGGGGTAGGAGAACACCGTGTCCTCTTCCTCCTCCGCGGTCACCGTTTCGAAGATCGGCTTGCCCGTCACCACCTCCATCAGCCCGTATGTCTTGTCCTGCGACGCCGGCACCACGACAAGCGCCGCCTCGGCGGGCGCGGGCGCGCCGATGCGGACCAGCGGGCCGGCCGCCGCCGGCTTCAGTTTCCAGACCGGCCGTGACAGCCCGCCATCCTTGCGCACCCTCCAGAAGTGCACCATGGTGAGCAGGATCATCGTGGAGGGCAGCACCGCTACGTGCAGCACGTAGAAGCGCAGCAGGGCGGATTCGCCCACTGCATGGCCGCCCAGCAGCAACTCCTTCAGCCGCGGGCCCACCAGCGGCGCGTAGCCGCCGATGTTGCTTCCCACCGTGATGGCCCAGAACGCCAGTTGGTCCCACGGCAGCAGGTAGCCCGTGAAGGAGAGCCCGAGCGTCAGCAGAAAAAGAAATACGCCGATCACCCAGTTGAACTGGCGCGGCGCCTTGTAGGAGCCGGTGTAGAACACGCGGCACATGTGGAGAAAGACGCAGATCACCATGCCGTGCGCGCTCCAGCGGTGCATGTTGCGCAGGAAGCTTCCCAGGTAGACCACGAACTGGAGGTCTTTCATATCCTGGTAGGACTGCGGCGCGTCGGGGCGGTAATAGAACATGAGCGCCACCCCGGTGGTGACCAGGATCAGGAACAGGTAGAAGGTGATGAAGCCCAGGTACCAGGTGTGCTTGAGCTTGAAGTTCTCGCGCTTCACTTTGGCCGGGTGAATGTGCAGCCACAGGTTGAGAAAGACCAGCTCGGACTTTCCCTTATCGGTGGAAAGCGGGTCCCGGCGCACAATCGAACGCCACACGTCTCGTAACGGAGTCATGGTCACACCATCAGGCGATAGGCCGCCGGCACGACGTGGTCCTTATCCACACGGAGCTGCCCGTCGCGGGCCAGCGTAACTTCGAACCACTCGAGGGGCCGCGGCGCCGGCCCGTGCTGCACCGCGCCGTCGCCGGCAAAGACGCTCCCGTGGCACGGGCAGTGAAAGCGCTGGTCGTCCTGGAAGTAGCCCACGGTGCAGCCCAGGTGCGTGCACACGGCGCTGGCCACGGCGAATCCCTTTTCGCGATCGCGGAACACGAAGATCTTCTCCTCCGCCAGAAAGGTGGGTGGGCCGAACGAAAAATCCGCGGGGTTGCCGATTTTGAACGACTGCGGCGGCTCATAGAACACGCTGGGAGTCAGGAACCGCACCACCGCTCCCAGGCTTACTCCCACCGCCGACCACAAGGCCACCAGCCCCGCCGTGCCCCAGCCCAACCAGGATCGCCGCTTCATGCCGTCCTCCCCGCATAGCGCAGGCGGCACCGCCTGCGCCACCAGAACACACTCACTCGAACACCTCCCGCTCCTGCTGCTCCAAAGACTCCATGGTGATGGCTTGGGTGGGACATCTCTGGGCGCACAGCGCGCAGCGGATGCATTTCTCTTCGTTCTTGATAATGGCGCTCGCTTGCCCGCGCGGCAGCTCGCTCGCCGCCATCCCGTACCGCTTGGCGATCAGGGCCTCGTAGCGCTCGTCCCCCTGAATCTGCGTCAGGTCCACCAGGCGGAAGCAGTGCTCCGGGCAGATGTCCACGCAGCCGTTGCACAGGATGCATTTCGAGCCGTCGAAGATGGTGTTGACCTGGCACTTCAGACAGCGCAGCCCCTCGGCGCGCCCCTGCTCCTCGTCGAAGCCCAACTCCACCTCGGCGATCCCTATGCGGCGGTTGGCGGGCAGCACCGGCATGGTCTGCCGCGCGATGCTCAGGAAGCCGCGCGGCATCTCCCAGTTGTTGAAGATGCGGAAGCGGCTCAGGATGGTCTTGCGGGTCTTGCCGCTCAGGTACACGTGGATGGACCGCGCAGCCTTGTGCCCGTTGGCCACGCCTTCCACCAGGATGCGCGGCCCGAAGGCCACGTCGCCGCCCGCGAAGATTCCCGGAGCGGTGGTCATGAGGTTCTCGTCGATCTTCAGAATCCCGCGCGGGGTCACCTGGACTCCGTCCTCGCTTCCCAGGAACGAGAGGTCCGCCTGCTGCCCGATGGCCAACACCACGCTTTCGCACGGGATGATCTTCTCCTCGTCGCTGAACGCGGGATTGAAGCGCCCGTTTTCGTCGAAGACGGTGATGCAGCGCCGCACCTTGAGGCCGGCGGCCTTCCCGTCCTGGGCCACCACCTCCTTGGGCCCCCATCCGTTGTCCACGCTGATGCCTTCGTGCTCGGCTTCGTGGACCTCGCCCTTCCACGCGGGCATCTGCTCGCGGGATTCCAGGCTGACGAGCGTCACCTGCTCGGCACCCGAGCGCAACGCCATGCGCGCCGCATCGAGGGCCGGCTGGAGGCTCTCCGCCCCGGATTCGGCGGCGCCGCCCGAGGGCGTGTCCTGCACCAGGCGCACCGCCGCGCGCGCCACGTCGATGGCCACGTTGCCGCCGCCCACCACAACTACCCGCTTCCCCAGCTCGATTTCGTAGCCCAGGTTGACGTTGATCAGGAAATCGATGCCGTTGTAAACCCCCGGCAGGTGCGCGCCCGGGATGTTCAACTCGCGGCCCTTGTTGAGGCCCGTGGCCAGCAGCACGGCGTCGAATTGCGCGCGCAGCCCGGCGAGCGTGATGTCGCGCCCCAGCGTCATTCTGGTATGCAGCGTGACGCCCAAGCTGAGGATGTTATCCACCTCCATCATGATGATTTCCCGCGGCAGCCGGAAATGCGGAATGCCCAGGTACAGCATCCCGCCCGGAACCGGCGCGGATTCGAAGACCTCCACCGTGTAGCCCAGCAGTGCCAGGTCGTGCGCGCAGGTGAGACCGCACACCCCCGCCCCCACAATCGCAATCTTCTTCCCGCGCTTGGGGGCCGGCGGCTGGAGCTTGCGCACCGGGTCGTGCCCCATTCCCAGGTTGTGGCGCTCGGTGGCGTATCGCTTGAGCGCGCAGATGGCAATCGGCTCGTCGATCTTGCCGCGCCGGCAGGCGTCTTCGCACGGATGCGCGCAGATCCGGCCCAGCACGTAGGCGAACGGGTTGGGCGCCCGCGCCAGCATGTACGCCTCCTCGTCCTGGGAGATGCCGATGGACTGCACGTAGCGCCCGCATTCGGTGTGAATGGGACACGCCGTGCGGCACGGGATGTTGCGGTCGAAGTATTCCTGGTCGGGAACCGTGACGCGATAGCGCATGGCGTCCTGCCGCTATTGACCCTTTTTCAGCTTGTCAATTTCCTCGTCGCTCAGGGCGGGGAAGAAGGCCTTGGGGTTCTTGTCCTTGCGGTTGGTCTGGTCGTAAATCAGGAACTCGAAAATCTCCTTGCCCTGGTTATCGCTGATGCCCGAGTTGGGCTTGTGCATCATGCGCTTGACGTAGCGCGACCACTCGTCCTCCTTCATCATGGTGTTGATGGGCCGGGCGATGGTATGGCACTTGGAACACTTGGCCGAGAACAGCTTGTAGTTGGCCTGCATGGGTGCGGGGTAAGCGGAAACATCGATCTTATCCGGTCCCTTGTCTTGCGGCAGCGTCACATTGCTCTTAGTCTGTCCCGGCAGTGCCTGCAGGCACAAGCCGCCGAGCACGATTAGTAATGATAGTCTATGCATTTCCGTTCTCCTCACCACATGATTCGTAAGTCAATCTTAAATAGCTTGTCCGTAGATACCGAACCGGAAGCAGGATCGGTATCGCGTTCGTGAGTGTAGCTTCCGCGGATCACTACATTGCCCAGTTGGGTGAGCGCATGCAAGCCGCCGATGGCCCACGCGTCGGTGTGGGTGACGGGCCCGCCGGCCAGGGTCTGGTTCAGCCGGTCGTAGCGGGCCATCAGGGCGAGGCCGGGCTTGAAGTAGTAGTCCACCTCCCCGCGGTATCCGTTCGAAATGAAGCTGGTTTTGCTGCTGTCGGCGACGTCCTGGAAATCGTCGTTGCTGCGCAGGTAGCCTCCCAGGACATCCAGCTTGTCGAAGAACAGGTAGTTACCGAAGACTCCATAGCGCCGGATGGTGGGATGAAAAGTGAACTCGTCGTCCGCCCCCGCATTCTGTACCTGGTCCTTGCGCCCGTAGTAAGTCATGAAAGTCACGCCGCCGTCGGGACCGAACCAGTAGTCGGCATCGAACCAGAAATCCTTCGAGTTCTTGGTGGAATTGAGGAGTATCTCGCTCCCGTCGGGATTGACTCCATTAGTGACTTTGGCAGAGACCGCGAAAACCTGCTTGAAGTAATTCGACGCCCAGGTGTATCCCACGTTGATACCCACGGGGTGCTGGTCCAGGGTGAAGTTGAGCGGGCTGGTGTTGGTAAGTATCAACGACGGTTCGGGAAACAGGTTGTAGAACATGGCGGCGCGCGTTCCCTCGCCCTCTTGCAAGTGCATCTCCCCGGCCTTGCCGAAAAAGCTGCTGTTGGCGCGCCCGCCGGTGTAACTCAACACGGCCGTTTCCAACGACGTTTCCCCGTCCTGGAACAGCTCAAACTGCGTGAAGTAGGAAAAATTGCTGTCCGGCACGGCGCCCGCGGCAAACAGCGCCGCCTCGTCCAGGTTGAAACTGGAGCTGGAGCTCGGACTGTCGCCCCTCACCTTGTCCAGCGAGAAGCTGCCCTGGGCAATCAGCGCCACCGAATTCGTCAGGCTGAATGGGATGTTCTTGTCGAGGTCGGCAATCTTCGGCGCCGGCTTGGTGCCGTCCATTTCGTCCGGCGGCATGCGATAGCCCAGACGTTTGAACATGTAGCCGGTCTTGTTGAGCGCGGGCGGAATGGTGTGGCAGCTATAACACTTGACTTTAAACTTCCGCGCGAACGCAGGGATAGCCTGCGCCGGCTGGATAGAAAGGATCAGGTAGCCAAGCACCGCCAGACAGGGTATGGCCCCCGGAAACAGTCGCTTCGTTCGCACTATCACCATGGCGCCTTTCCGGAGCAAGCCGCTAGCCGAACCGGGAATCGATATTCCTGAACAACTTATAGAGCCTCGATCGAAGAGGTGGGGAATTGATTCCCCGGCGCCGGTGGGGAAGCTGTAGAGTTTACTCCCCAGCCGGCGCGTCCTTCTCCCGCCGCAGCAGCGCATAAAAGGTCTTCCGGTCCACCCCCGCCTCGCGCGCGGCGGCGCTGACGTTGCCGTCGCAGCGGGCCAGCAGTGCCTGGGCATAGGAGAGCTCGAAGCTCGCCAGGTACCGCTCGCGCGCCTCTTTCCAGGGAAGGCTGGAGAGGTTCGCCGCCGCTTCGTTCAACGGCAGGTCCTCGGGCAGGTCGCCCGGTTCGAGCAGCCCGCCCGCGTGCAGCACCACCAGGTTTTCCATCACGTTCTTGAGCTGGCGGACATTGCCCGGCCATGGCTTGCGCAGAAGCGCCTCGTAGAATTGTGGAGAGGCCGACAGGCTCTTTCCGTACCGCCGGGCGAACCGCTCGAGGAAAAAACGCGCCAGGTGCGGGATGTCTTCGGCGCGCTCCCGCAGGGGCGGCAGCTTGACCGTCACCACCCCGAGCCGGTAGTACAACTCCTCGCGAAAGGTGCCGGCCTTGATCTTGGCCGGCAAGTCCTGATTGGTGGCGCACAGAATCCGGCACTCCACGTGGACCGGCGTCAAGCCGCCCAATCGGCGCAGCTCGCGCTCCTCGACAAACCGGAAGAGGCGCGTTTGCAGCTCGACGCTGAGGTCGCCGATTTCGTCGAGAAACAGCGTGCCGCCGTCGGCCGATTCGATGAGGCCCCTTTTCATGCGCTCCGCCCCGGTGAAGGCGCCGCGCTCGTAACCGAACAGCTCGCTTTCGATGAGCGACGCCGGCATGGCGCTGCACTCCACGGGCACAAACGAGCCGCTCTTCCAGCGGCTCTGGCCGTGGATGTAGCGCGCCATCACCTCCTTGCCGGTGCCGCTCTCGCCCAGGATCAGGACCGTGGCGTCGGTCGCCGCCGCGCGACGGCACTTTTCGATCTGCTCCAGCATGGCCGCGCTGCGGCTCTGCGGATGGTCCCCTTCCCCGAGCGCTTCCAGCCGTCCCTTCAGCTTTTCGACCTCCTGCTCGAGGCTGGCGTGGGAGAGCGCGCGCCTAACCGCTAGCAGCAGATCCTCGCGTTTGAAGGGCTTCTGCAGATAATCGAAGGCGCCGTTGCGCATCGCCAGCACAGCCCCTTCGACCGAACCGAAGGCGGTAAGAAACACGATGCGCAGGCCGGGATGCGCCGCGTGCAATTGGCGGAAAACCTCTTCCCCCGGTATCCCCGGCATGCGCATATCCAGCAGCAGCAGGTCGGGAGGCTTGGCCAGCGCCTCCGCCAGGCCTTTCACCGGGTCGGCAAAGGCGGTGACGGCGATTTCGGGAGACCGCAGCATGCGCTGGATGTTCTCGCCCATGGCGGCTTCATCGTCGATCACGAAAACCCGGCTCACGAGGAGGCTCTTCCCACAAACCAGTCATGGGGCCCCGGCGTGAAGCGCGCCGGAGGCAGCTCCAACACAAAGCTGGCGCCGCCGCCAGGACGCGTCTCATAGCGCAGGCGGCCGTCGTAGGTGTCGAGTAAGCTGGCCGCCAGAAACAGTCCCAGCCCCAGCCGCTCGCGTCCCGGACTCTGCGAGACGAACGGCTCAAACAGGTGTTCCCGCAGGCCCTCGGGCACGCCGGGTCCATTGTCTTCGACCTTGAGGATCACCTTGGCGCCGGCGGTGTGGTAGGGTTCCAGGCGCAGCCAGATGGTGGCGCTCGTCCGGCCCGCGAGCGCCTCCAGCGCATTGCCGATCAAGGCGCGCACCACCTCGCTGACCACGTGCTCCGGCAGGTCCACGCGCGGCACCTCGGGAGTCTCCAGCTCGATGCGCACCCCGCGGCTCTCCACTTCGGGCGCCAGCGCGGCCAGCGCGTCGCGCAACGATTCCGCTGGCGCCGAGGCGGCGAAGGGGCCCACGCCGCGCTCGCGCCGCAGCGCCTGCAGCAGGGTGCGCGCAATGTTGCCCATGTAGCGCGTCTCTTTGAGCATCTGCTGCAGGTCGGCGGACAAGGCCGCGTCTTCCTTGCGCTCTTCCAGCAGTACTTCGATGCGGCTGGTCACAATGGCCAGCGGATTGTTGAACTCATGCATGAAGCCGGCCGTGAACTGTCCCAGGAGAGTGAGCTGATGCGACAGGCGGGCCTGCCGGTCGGCGGCCGACAGCTCCTCGCGCAACTGCGCCGTCCGGTAGCGCACGCTCTCCAGTTGCAGCTTGAGCCGCGCGGACTCTTCGGCGGCGGCGCTCGCCCGGCGCGCCAGGCGGTCCTGCCGGCGCCGAGCCAGCACCAGGACCGGCACCGGCGCCAGTGCGAATCCTATGGCGGGCACGACGAACTGGCCCGCATGGGAAAGCGGAAATGCGGCCAGGAAGATCCACCACAGCGGTGAGACCCAGAATCCGGCAAGCCACAGCAGATTGCGGCGCCATCCTTCCGCGTAGTCGCGAACGTGGCTATTCACAGGCTCCAGGAGCATGCTGCGATTCGAGGCAATC
The DNA here is from genome assembly GCA_020073615.1 of Terriglobia bacterium. Taxonomy (GTDB): domain Bacteria; phylum Acidobacteriota; class Terriglobia; order Bryobacterales; family Bryobacteraceae; genus JADGNR01. Next base: position 68,106 of record JAIQEX010000011.1, on the reverse strand, counting down.
CTTTGGGGCATTCTAGCATGGGCTGTGGAGCAGGCCTCTATGCCTGGTGTGCGTCACCTTGCGCTACTGCCGCCGCGCAGCCTCGGGGGCGTTGGGCACCGCGCGCAGTTGGGCGTCTTCCAGGCGTCTGGCTTCCTGCCAGGTGTAAATCATGCGGTGGATCACGGTGAGGTTGGAGAGCACCGCGATCACCCACAGGACTGCGGCCATGCGGTCGAACAGCGCGCCGATGATGATCAGCACCACCCTCTCGGGCCGCTCCAGGAAACCGACCTTGCATTTCGGAATGGCATTTTCGGCGCGCGCGCGGGTGTAGCTTACCATCACTGAGCCGGTCATCACGATGGCGGTCAGCACAATGTAGAAAAACCGGTTGATGGAGGCGTAGTACACCAGCAGCCCCATGTACAGGGCGAGGTCGGAGTAGCGGTCCACCACCGAGTCGAAGAAGCCGCCGAAGCGCGTCACCTGGCTGGTGGCGCGCGCCACGCGGCCATCCACCATATCGAAGAGGCCGGCGCCGATCACTACCACGGCGGCCCAGCGGAAGTCCACCTTGGGGTTCGCCGCGGAACCGGCCCGCGCGAACAGCCAGGCCGCCCAGATATTGATCACCAGGCCGAGGGCCGTGAGCACATTGGGGTGAATCTTGGAAAGCGCCAGCCAGCGCACGATGCGATCGATCACGGCGCCGAAGACCACCCCGATCGTCTTGGTAAAGGTCCACTTCATGGGTCTATCGCATCATGGATGGTGGCCAGCTTCAGGATCTCCAGCTCCTTGACGCCTCCCGGGCTCTGCACCCGGACCACGTCGCCCACCTCTTTGCCCAGCAGCGCCCGGCCGATGGGAGAAGTGGTGGAAATCTTGCCGTTGGCGGCGTCGGCCTCCTCGACGGTGCACAGGCTGTAGCTGGCCTCTTCGTCGCGGTTGGTATCGAGCACCACCACGGTCGAGCCGAGCCCCACGCGATTGTGCGGGATCTTGGAGAAGTCGATCATGGACATCTCCGCCAGCCGGTGTTTCAACTGGTTCAGGCGCGCGTTGACCATGCCCTGCCGCTCTTTGGCGGCATGATATTCGGCGTTTTCGCTGAGATCCCCGTGCGCCCGGGCCTTCAGGATTTCTCTCGGCAGCTCGACGTGCAGTTCGCGTTCGAGCGTGGCGATCTCATCCTGGATCTTCTTCTTGATATCCGGTGCGGCGCCCACAGGTCACATTATAGCGGAGTGTCCCGTTTGCTAGTTGCCGAGGATGGTCACGTTCCTGGTAATGTTTCCCGCCTGGATGCTGAACACGTTGGCTACCGCGGCCTGCGGGCCCAGGACCACCGTGACGGTGAACGCGTCCGGCGTCGTGCTGTCGAACGAACTGGTGCTCACGATGCGCCCGCCGCCCGACGCCACGGCGACTACCGGCTGTACATTGGCCACCGGCAGCCCGGCAGCGTCCGTCACGCGGAAAATCAAGGCGTCGTTCACGCGGGCGCCGGCCCGCGGGGCGCCGTTGGTACCAGCGTTCGCCAGCACGGTGATGTTCTGCGGCTGGCCCGAGGCCGCCGCAAACCAGTAGGGAACGTGGGTGCCTGCGCTGGCATGCGTGCCCTGAATGTTGATGAAGCCCTCATACTGGCCGGGCACCAGCCCCGCCGTCTGAAGCTGCACCGCGATGGTTGTGGAAGCGCCTGCGGCAAGCGGCACCGAGGTGGCGGGCAACTGCGGAACCGGCCCGCCGCCACGCGGCGTCACGGAAAGCTGGAAGGTATCGGCCGCCGTGCCCACATTGGAGATGGTCAGGTTCAACTGGTTGACCAGTGCGCCGCCTGCCACGGAGAAGCTCAGTGAGACGGGCGCCGCGGCAGCAGTGGCATTGAGCGCCGCCAGGGCATCCAACAGTCCCCCGCCAGCCTGCTGCACGCGGGCCGAAACGCCCGGCGTAAGAAAAGCCGGTGCGGCGGTGTCGATGAGGAGCGAGCGATACTGGGCCGCGGTCAGGCCGGGACGCGCCGCCTTGAGCAGGGCCGCCGCGCCGGCTACCAGCGGCGTGGAGAAACTGGTGCCCTGTTCGACGGAGTAACCGTCGAGGCTGAAAATCTCGCCCAGGGGGTCCAGTTTCTCGGCGGCGGTATACATGTTCTCGCCCACCGCCACCAGGTCGGGCTTGATGGCGAAATCCACGTTGGGGCCAGCAGCGGAGAAGGGCGCCAAGCTGTCGGGATCCACGCGGAAGGATCCCAGAGCGAACTGCAAGGTGACCTGCAAGGGCGGCTGGGCCAGCTTGAGACGCGGCAACGGTCTGCGGGTGCGAGGCCGCGGGGCCGCCTGCGATACCTGTTGCAACCGCTGCTGCAAGGCCAGGCCGTCCGCGTTGGAGACCATCTCGGCGGGGAGTGTGGCGGCCCCCACCGCCATGCCGATGGGCGGACCCGCCACGTTGTTGTACACGAGCGCTGCTGTGGCTCCGGCGGCCTGCGCGTTGTTGAGCTTGATTTCGAAGGTGCACGGCGGCGCTCCAGGCGGCGTGCCACGTTCGATAAACGCGATGACGCCCTTAAGCGAGTTCGCCGGCAGGGGCGAACAGGCGAGGCCGTTGCCATCGAGGGTGGTCACATCCACCAGCGTGGCGGTAACCGCGGGGGTCTGCGCGGTGGAAGCCGAGCCGGGGATTGCCAGCAGCGGGCTGCCGCCGGCCGGCTGCGCGCTGGCGGCGAAAATGCGGTCGTTGTTCGATGCGCCCACCGCGATCACCGCGGGCGCAATCGCGGGCGACGCAATGGTGGCCGGGTCCGCGCCGTTGTTGCCGGCCGCAACCACCACGATGACGCCCAGCGAGGCCGCAGTATCCAATGACTGCACCTCGGGATCGTCGCCCAACCGCGTGTAAACGTCGCTGCCCAGGCTCATGCTGATGACGTCCATGCCGTCGGCTACTGCGTCGTCGATGGCCTTCAGGATGGCGCTGTCGGAAGCGCCGGGATTGGGGTTCGCAATCGTGGGAGTGGGGAAGACCCGGTAATTGCCGAGAAACGCGCGCGGCGCCACGCCGCTGATGGTGGCCAGCGGGCCGGTGTTTGACACCCCGCCGGCGGCCATAGCCGTGGCGGTGCCGTGACCCACATGATCCGCCGGCGATGGATCGGGATCGGCTGCGCCAACGTAGCTGCGCGCCACGATCACCTTGTTGTTCTGGAAGGCCGGATTACGCGGGGCGCTGGCGTCGGCGTCCGCCGGGAGGCTGGGCGCCTGAAAGCCCGCGTCGTTGAATCCGGGGTGGCCGATATCGATGCCGGTGTCGATGAGCGCGATCTTGACACCCGCGCCCGCGTTGGCGATTCCCACCTGCGCCCAGGCGTCGGGCACCTTGTGCAGCGGCAGCGCGTGATCCAGCAACAAGTGAAACATCCGCTCGGGATACACCCGGACGACACCGGGGATGGCGGACAACTGCGCGGCATCGGCATCGGAAATGCTGACCATCAGCGCGTTCAGGGCGTTTTCAACGGCGCCCGTCACTCTGCCCGTGCCGCGCTCGATCTCTGTCCGCGCCGCGGCCTGCCCGGAGCGGATGCGCGCGCGATGCTGTTCAGCTTCGGCGCTGTGCATCAATAGCCGGCCTTCACCGCGCGGCGCCATGCGGACTACATGACTTGCCACCGATTCGTTGGAAAGTTCCACAATATATCGGTTGGGAACGACGTCCGCAGCAAACAACGGAGCACAAATGAGAAGGACCCAGAAGCGTTTCATACGACTCTATCCTTGGATGCCTGAGGGATGCCCGCGGTTACAGCCCGAGGTCTGTCGTTACCTATTGTACCTGCACGTGCGAGGTCTTGGCCACGACGCCGTTCATCGAGACATCGAGCGTCTGCAGTCCCGTGGGGGTGTTCTGGTCCAGAATCGCGTTCACCTGGTACAGCCCCACAAACCCGGGCGTCATCCCGCTGAAGATCACCCTTGCGTTCACTCCGCCGATGGTCACCATCGGGTTCACGGGCGTAGTTGCGAAAGGCTGCGTGGAGGGCGATGCTTCCCCCGATGCAGGCTGCGGGCTCACCGGTCCCAGGCCGTTCATGTAGATGGTGATCCCCTGCGCGCGCTGCGCCGGGTTGCTGTGGCTTACCAGAACGAAATTGATATCCTGCACGAGGGCGGATGACGTGCCGCTGTCACTATACTCCAGAATACCGGGCGAGTAAGTGGCCAGCGGTACGGTAAAGACCGCGCTGGGCAAATAGCTGGCGGTCACCTTCATGGCCACCGATGAGTGCCCCTGAAACTCCCAAGGGATCTGCACGTTGATCTGGCCGGGGCTCACAAAGTGGAGATGGCCGGGCACGCTGAGACCGCCGTCGTCGAAGCTCACGCTCACCCAGGAGAGGGAAACGGGCAGGGACGACGTGGATTCCACCTGGACCACGTCCGCCAGCGCCGTGCCATAAATCGAAATATAGGAGCCAGGCGCCAGCCCTTGCCCGATGTCGCCCGATGCCGCGTTGTTGGCGCCGGCAATCGAAGGATACGCGCGCGCGAAGCCGTCGAATTCGATGCTGAGCCCGCCTGCGGTGGCCGTGATCACCTGGTCGCCCGTGCCGAGGTTGATTTCGGCAAAGGCGTCGCCGACACGGTCGGTGCCGGTGTCCCCCAGCGCGATCGACCCGCCTTTCACCGCGTTGAACCGCACGCCGCCAGGGGGAAGTGCGACCGGCACGCCGAACTGGTCGATCACCTTGAACCCGACAAAGGCAGCCTTCTGGTTGTCCGCCGAATCGCCGGCGCCGGCGAAAAGTCCATTAGCCACCGGGAAGATATCGCGCGGTACGTTGTCGCCCACCAGGTACAGGTAGGGCACGCGCAAGTTAGTGCCCGTGCCGCTGGTGACGGCGATGAATCCCTCGTAACTTCCCGCGCCGGGGCGGGTGCCCGTCAGGCTGACCGTCACGCTGTTCTGCTGGCCGGGCTGCAAGGTCAGGGTGGCCTGCGAAAGCGTCACGCTGGCGCTGGAACTGGTAGATGGCTGCACGGCGAAACTGAAGGTGGCGGCGGCGTTGCCGAGGTTGGTGATATTCAGCGTGCGTTTCGGCGCTGTCGAGATCGACGCGATGGCGCCGAAACAGATGGTGGGCGGGTCGAGCGTGGCCGCGACGCTCACCGCTTTGCCTGCGTTCAACCGGCCTGCGCCGGCCGCGTTCACGCGCGCCGTGACGCCGGAATCCAGTATGCTGTCGGCGGTATTTACCACCGCCGATTTCAGGCTCGCGGCCAGTTGCGGCGCCGTCAGCTTTCCGGCTACGGGCTGCATGGCCTGCTTCACCAGCGCTACTGCGCCCGCCACCATGCCCACGGCATAACTGGTCCCAGAGACCACGGCATAGCCGCTGGCATTGTAGTTTTCGCCGTTGGGGTCCAGCTTCTGCGCGGCGGTATAGATATTGTCGCCGGGGGCTACCAGCTCGGGCTTGATGTCGAAAGTCTGCGTCACGGCCGTGATGCCAATCGCCGGCCCGCGCGAGGAAAAAGGCGCCACCGTGTCTGGTGCGCTGCTGACGGGCGCGGTGAGTGCCGGGTCGAGCGATACGTTGGCGCCGGGGTTGGAATCGGCGAACGCTTTCAATGCCAGCCCGTCGCGGTTACCGATCATGACCGCGGGAATGCCCGTATTCTGCACTCCGAATATGTGGTCCGACCCGCTGGTCCGATAGATGATGACCCCTTTGGCGCCGGCGTTCTCCGCGTTGACGATCTTATTGGCGAAGATGCACGTGCCCTGCTCGACCAGTGCAATGGCCCCATTGAGCGACCCCGCTGGAAGCGCCGAGCAAGCCTGGCCGTCATTCTGCAATTGCGTGATATCCACTACCCGCCCGCTCAGGGGCGAGGCCACATGCGGCCCGTCGCCGAACCGCGCGGCGATGTTTTGAAGATTCGAGGGCGCGTTCGCGCCGGTCAGGTGTACCGATTGCGACAGCACGTGGGCGTTGGTGGATGCGCCCACGGTGATGGCGTGCGGCGCCGTGCCCGGCGTGTGGATCGTGTTGAGCGTGGCGCCGAGCGTTCCCGCGTTGCCGTCGTTGCCCGCCGAAGCCACCACCACCAAGCCTTGCGCCACGGCATTCTCCACGGCCTGGGCGCGCACGTCGCACTGGCCGCCGCAACTGTTGGGGTCCAGATCGATATCGAGCGGGCCGAATCCCGCCGGGTCCCCCTCGTTCAGCGAGAGCGTCACCACGTCCATGCCATCGGCGAGTGCGTCTTCGAGCGCTTGAATCACCGCCGCATCGTTCGAAAAATCGTTCACGCCGGGCGAACCGAACACCTTGTAGTTGCCCAGAAACGCCTTGGGCGCCAGCCCCTGTATGTCGCCCTGCGGACCCGTGTTCCGCACGCCGGCGGCGATCATGGCGATAGCCGTGCCGTGCCCCACGCGGTCGCGCGGCGAAACATCGTCCGGCCGCGAAGTGATCTCCGGCTGGCCGGCAACCGGGTTGAATCCCACCGCCACCAGCGGGACGTAGCTGCGCGCTACGATCACCTTATTATTCTGGAAGGCCGGGTTGCGCGGGGCGCTGGGGTCGGCGTCGGCGGGCAGGCTGGGCGCCTGAAAGCCCGCGTCGTTGAACCCGGGGTGGCCGATATCGATCCCCGTATCGATGATCCCGATCTTGATGCCCGCGCCGGCGTTCGCCGGTCCGCCCACCGCACTCCACGCCGCCTGCGCGTTTACCAGGTCCACGGCGGTGTTGAGGTCGCGCTTCACCGGCGGCAGGTATTGCACGCGCACCACGCCCGGAATGTTGCGCAGCTCCGCCGCGGCCTCGCGCGTAGTGTTCACGAAGATGGCGTTCACCAGCGTCTGCGCCGTCCCCGTGACCGCCACCTTGCGGCGCTTCAGCTCCGAGAGAACGCCTGACTGCGCGTTGCGCACCCGCTGCAATTGGGCTAGCGACTCCGCGCTCCGAAGGGCCAAGCGCGACTGGCTCTTTTGAGCTACCGGAGCATCCTCCAGAACCAGCGCGTATTCCAGGCGGCCTTGCGCGCGGCCGAATCCCGCGAATACCATCAGAAAAAGGGCTGAAAGTGCTCGCTTCATAGCACAGACTTAGACGGAAAATTCAGTGCCCGGTTGCAACATTCGCAGGCGGTGCCGCCTGCCCTAAACCCGGTTGCGCAGAATCTCGTCGGCTACGCCCGCGGCGGCGCGCATCTCGCGCACGTCGTGAACGCGCACGATGTGCGCTCCGGCCAGCACCCCGGCGGCCACCGCCGCGGCCGTGGCGAACCGGGTCTCTCCCGGATCGTCATGGGCCAGAAAGTGTTTGCGCGAGGGGCCGATCATGATGGGCAGGTCCAGCGCGGCGAGCTCGCCCAGCCGGCCGAGGATCAGCGAATTCTGCTCCTTGCGCTTGCCGAAGCCGAGGCCGGGATCGATGGCCATCCGCGACTTGTCTACGCCCTCGTGGCGGGCGCGGCTGATGGTGGCTTCCAGGTCGCGCGCGATGGTGCCTATGGGGTCCGGCAGCGGAGGCAGCTTGGCCCACGTCTCCGGCCGGCCGCGCATGTGGTTCAGCACCAGCCCGGCATCGTGGTTGGAAACGATGCGCGCCAGGTGCGGCTCGAAGGTCAGGCCGGAGGGGTCGTTGATGATCTCGACGCCGAGCTCGAGCGCGCGCTCGGCCACTTCCGCTTTGTAGGTGTCGACGGAAACCGGCACGCCCAGCCGGCCTTTCAGCCGCTTCAGAACGGGGATGAGGCGCCGCAATTCCTCGGCCGCCGAAATGCGCGCCGAACCGGGCTTGGTGGATTCTGCGCCCACGTCGATGATGTCCGCCCCCTGCTCCTCCATTTCCAGAGCGCGCGCGAAGGCGCGGTCGGGGTCGGAGTATTTGCCGCCGTCGGAAAACGAATCGGGCGTCACGTTCAGCACCCCCATCAGGACGGTGCTCTCGCCCAGCTTGATCTCGCGTTCCTTGAGCTTCCAGTAGAAGAGTTTTCTCACCGCACAACCTTGCGCCAGTTCTTCCCCACCTGGATCACCATCTCCGGCGTCGCGTCCGCCAGCACCAGTTCCTTCACCCGCTCGCCGTTGATCTCGACGGCGCCCGCTTTGATCTTGCGCACCGCGTCGCTCACCGATCCGGTGAGCCCGATTCTGGCCAGAAGCTTGTCCACGCGGATGCCGTTGGCCACCGACACCCCCTCCGGCAGAGGCACGGTTTCGAGATCGGCGGGCACTTCCTTGCGGCGCACCACGCTGTTGAACACCTCGCCGGCGCGCGCGGCGTCGGCCGCGGTGTGGTAATCGCTCACGATCAGCCGCGCCAGCGCCATCTTGGCCTCCATGGGGTGGATCTGCGCGCGGAGCGCCTGGATTTCGGCGATGCTCCGGTCGGTGAGCAGCTCGTAATAGCGGAACATCAGGTCGTCGGAAATCTGCATGACCTTGCGGTACATCACCTCGGGCGGTTCCGTGATGCCGATGTAGTTGCCCAGCGATTTGGACATCTTGTTGACGCCGTCGAGGCCCTCGAGCAGCGGCGTCAGCGCTACGATCTGCGGCGGCTGCCCGAAGTCCTTCTGAATCTCGCGGCCCACCAGCAGGTTGAACCTCTGGTCTGTGCCGCCCATCTCCACGTCGCATTCCACGGCCACCGAATCGTACGCCTGCGCCAGCGGGTACATCAGCTCGTGGAGCGAAATCGGCACGCCTTCCTTGTAGCGTTTGGCGAAATCGTCGCGCTCCAGAATGCGCGCCACGGTGTACTTCGAGAAGAGCCGGATCAAGCCCTCGAAGCGCAATTCTCCCAGCCACTGGCTGTTGAAACGAACTTCCGTTTTTTCCCGGTCGAGGATCTTGAACACCTGCGCCATGTAGGTTTCGGCGTTGGCCTGTATGGCTTCGCGCGTCATGGGCGGGCGCGTGACGTTGCGGCCGGAGGGGTCGCCGATCATGGCCGTCATGTCGCCCACCACAAAAATTACAGTGTGGCCCAGGTCCTGAAAATGTTTCATCTTGCGCAGCAGGACGGTGTGGCCCAGGTGCAGATCGGGCGCCGTAGGGTCGAAGCCGGCCTTCACGCGCAGCGGCCGGCCGGTCTTCGCAGCCGCGGTAAGCCGCTCGCGCAGGTCTTCTTCGCGGATGATCTCCGCCATCCCTTTGCGCAGGTAGTCGAGTTGTTGGTCGAGTGTCATTCCGTTACTTCGAGCGCCGCTTTCAAATCTGCGGAGAACCGGCGGATGGTCTCCACCTGCTCCGGCGTGGCGGGCAACTCTCCGCCCTTGGCCGCCAGCCGCGGCGCACCATCGCGCCACACCAGGTAAGCCGGGCCGTTTTCCGTCATGATAGCCGAGGCGCCGATGGAATCGAACTCCTCCGCGGCGCGGTGGACGAGCGCCAGGCAGGCGCCGCGCACGAACAGGCTGTAAGCCGCGGCTTCCGCCATGAGCTGAATGTCCAGGCTGGCCAGACGCGCGGCGAGTGCGGAGGTCACATCTTGTAGCGGCCGAGGTCCTCGTCGTTGAGTCCCTCGAGCCAGCGCCGCAGCTCTTCGTTGTTCACTTTGTCGGAAACGGTGGCCGCCAGCTTCGAGCTCTTGAGCACGGCATCTTCCACGTAGATGGGGCAATCGAGCCGCAGCGCCAGGGCCAGGGCATCGCTCGGCCGCGAATCCACGCTGATCAGGTCGCCCTCGCGGTCGAGCCAGATCACGGCGTAGAAGGTGTCGTCCTTGAGCTCGCTCACCACCACCTTGCGCAGGGCCGTGTTGAGGCCCAGCAGCAGGCTCTTGATGAGATCGTGGGTCATGGGCCTTGGAGTCGAAACTTTTTCGATCTCGAGGGCGATGGCATTGGCCTCGTAAACGCCCACCCAGATGGGAAGCACGGTGTTCCCATTGACGTCCTTGAGAATGACGATGGGCATGTTGGTTACGGGATCCATCATGAGACCGCGGATCTTCATTTCGACTTCCATGAGACCCCTCCAGTTTTCATTACACCACAGTTGCGCTCTCGCCCACCAAGGAGTTCGGGCCGCTCCGCGTGACCCGCACCGGCAGGTACTTACCCTCGAGCGAATCGCCGTTGGCATCGGGATGCGTGAAGTTGAGCGTGCGGTTGTCGGAGGTGCGGCCGATCCACTGCCCGAGCGACTGGTTGCGGCCTTCCACCAGGACTTCCCGCACGGCGCCGATCAGCTCCGCATTGCGGCGGATCTGTATGGCGCGCTGCTTCTCCTGCAAGATGACGAGGCGGCGCTGCTTCTCTTCGTCGGGCACGCGGTCGCTCATAGCCAGCGCCGCCGTGTTGGGGCGCGGCGAGTACTTGAAGCTGAACAGCGAATCGTACTCAACCTGGTCCAGGAGGTCGAGCGTCTGCGCGAAATCCTCCTCCGTCTCGCCGGGGAAGCCCACGATGATGTCGGTGGTGATGGAGTACCTGCGCCGTGCCGTCTTGAGCCACTCGATGCGCCGCATGTAATCGTCGCGCGTATACAGCCGGTCCATGGCCGCCAGCATCCTGGTCGAGCCCGACTGCACGGGAAGATGCACGTGATCGCACAGCACCGCGTTGGCATCCATGGCGTCCACGATCGCGCGCACGAAATCGCGCGGATGCGAGGTGGTGTAGCGCACGCGGCGAATGCCGGGGATTTCGGCGACGCGCGCGAGCAGCGACGCGAAGTCCCAGCCGGCGGGCGACGGGTCGCGGTAGCTGTTCACGTTCTGCCCCAGCAACTGGATCTCGCTGTAGCCCTCGGCGGCCAGCCGCCGCGCCTCCGCCATCACGCTTTCGCTGGTGCGGCTGCGCTCCGGACCGCGCGTGAACGGCACCACGCAATAGGCGCAGCTCTTGTCGCAGCCTTCGATGATGGTGATATACGCGCGGTGCGGGTTGTCGCGGCGCGTGAAGGGGGTGTCGAAGGTCTCGTCCGTATCCAGGCTCAGCCCGGTGACGTGCCGGTTGCCCGCTTCCAACTGCACCAGCATCTCGCCCAGCCGCGTATAGCTGGCCGAGCCGCACACCAGGCTCACGTGCGGCGCGCGGTCAAAAATCTTCTCGCCTTCCTGCTGCGCCACGCAGCCCAGCACGCCGAAGATTTTCCCTTTGCCGGCGTCGCGCTTGAAGTTCTGCAGGCGGTTGAACACCTTCTGCTCGGCCTTATCGCGGATGCTGCACGTGTTGTAGAGCACGAGGTGGGCAGCCTCGGGCGCCTCCACCTGCGCGTAGCCCTGCGCCAGGAGCGTGCCGATCACCTTTTCGGAATCGTGCACATTCATCTGGCAGCCGAAGGTTTCGATGTAGAAGGTTTTCCCAGACACTGTATATATTGTAGTTGAGGAGCCGCGACCATACGGGAGCGGTGGGCGCCATCCTCCGGCAGCACTGCTGCCGATGCTGCTGCCGTTTCAATCGCTTCTTCGTCAGCGAATCCCTTCCCGCGGTGATTGGGGCATGCGTGACCGAGGTGGTTGTCAGCGTTTCAATCGCTTCTTCGTCAGCGAATCCCTTCCCGCTTCATCCAAAGCCCGATCCCGGACGCCGCCGGGCAGTATCAGTTTCAATCGCTTCTTCGTCAGCGAATCCCTTCCCGCACTCTAAGGCCTCGGCCGAGAGTAATCCAACTTGAGTTTCAATCGCTTCTTCGTCAGCGAATCCCTTCCCGCGCTTGAGCCTGATCCAGGATGATGCTCAGAAGTTGGAGTTTCAATCGCTTCTTCGTCAGCGAATCCCTTCCCGCCCCGAATGACCAACCCCCGACGCCCTTTGTTATGATGAAGTTTCAATCGCTTCTTCGTCAGCGAATCCCTTCCCGCGGCAACGAGACGCCACTCAACCTGCCGTTCAACCTCAGAGTTTCAATCGCTTCTTCGTCAGCGAATCCCTTCCCGCAGCCTGGTACTCGGGCTATGCGGTGTGTTGAGTAAGGTTTCAATCGCTTCTTCGTCAGCGAATCCCTTCCCGCGCAGAGATCGACACGATCGCGGGAGCGCTTATCAAGTTTCAATCGCTTCTTCGTCAGCGAATCCCTTCCCGCTTGACCTGTACGTCTCGCTTGGAACGACCAATCTCCGTTTCAATCGCTTCTTCGTCAGCGAATCCCTTCCCGCGACGATGTGAGTGGCCCCGAACGGCTGGCCGAGCAGGGTTTCAATCGCTTCTTCGTCAGCGAATCCCTTCCCGCCGCAACGGAATTGCTCATCTCGGGCGCCAAGACCTGTTTCAATCGCTTCTTCGTCAGCGAATCCCTTCCCGCGGAAAGCATCCTAACTCAAGACTCGAAAGGGAAGACCATGTTTCAATCGCTTCTTCGTCAGCGAATCCCTTCCCGCACTGCCGCTGCCATCCGGCCCGCACGTAGCTTTCACGTTTCAATCGCTTCTTCGTCAGCGAATCCCTTCCCGCCGGAAGTTTCCGGGTGCATCCCGCAGTTCGCTTCGGAGTTTCAATCGCTTCTTCGTCAGCGAATCCCTTCCCGCCCAAAAAGGAGACGCAACGTATGGTCGAACAAGTAGCGTTTCAATCGCTTCTTCGTCAGCGAATCCCTTCCTGCCCATTGCAAGGTGGCGATCTACGAGGACATCAACAACTCGTTTCAATCGCTTCTTCGTCAGCGAATCCCTTCCTGCACAGTACATTATTGGGTACTTCTTCTGTTCCTATAAGTTTCAATCGCTTCTTCGTCAGCGAATCCCTTCCTGCGTTGTCTATCAGAGTGGATGCTTCGTGGGTTTTCCTGTTTCAATCGCTTCTTCGTCAGCGAATCCCTTCCTGCGCAGAATGGGCTCTTATCGCGCGGCCGTCGGACCAATATGGTTTCAATCGCTTCTTCGTCAGCGAATCCCTTCCTGCGCGCGGCGGGCTTGCTCCTTGCGAAACAGCCATAGAGAGTTTCAATCGCTTCTTCGTCAGCGAATCCCTTCCTGCCAAGCGGCGACTCACCGAAGAAATCGAGCTGCTGCGGTTTCAATCGCTTCTTCGTCAGCGAATCCCTTCCTGCTGTCCCTCGAGGATCTCGCCAAGCAGTCCGCATCCCAGTTTCAATCGCTTCTTCGTCAGCGAATCCCTTCCTGCACAGAAGCACGCCATATCCGGTCTCGAAGCATCGAGTTTCAATCGCTTCTTCGTCAGCGAATCCCTTCCTGCTTTCAGGGGGACGGGCTCAACTGCACCGTCACTCTGTCGTTTCAATCGCTTCTTCGTCAGCGAATCCCTTCCTGCCCGCAATGAATAAGCCGGTAACGGAAGAAGTAGCTCGTCAGAGTTTCAATCGCTTCTTCGTCAGCGAATCCCTTCCTGCAGCGCGACCCTCGCGCGGATAAGTTTCATCGGGGAAGTTTCAATCGCTTCTTCGTCAGCGAATCCCTTCCTGCACAGGCAGACACACTCGCACCAGGAATCCATTTCGGACGTTTCAATCGCTTCTTCGTCAGCGAATCCCTTCCTGCATGCGACGAAGGAGGCGGTAACCCCGCCAACAAGAAGTTTCAATCGCTTCTTCGTCAGCGAATCCCTTCCTGCCCTAAAGTACTTTGACTGGGTGATCGCCCGACAGAAAGGTTTCAATCGCTTCTTCGTCAGCGAATCCCTTCCTGCTTTATTCTATCCAGGCTGGAAGCTCAAGACGCCTGCGGGTTTCAATCGCTTCTTCGTCAGCGAATCCCTTCCTGCGCTGCAGACTGGACCGCTGTTCAGCAAGCGGCCACCGAGGTTTCAATCGCTTCTTCGTCAGCGAATCCCTTCCTGCAGATCATAAAGACGATCAGACGCACTCATTTCGTTCAGTTTCAATCGCTTCTTCGTCAGCGAATCCCTTCCTGCAACGACCCCGCCGGTGGTAGATTATACGCTGGCCACGAGTTTCAATCGCTTCTTCGTCAGCGAATCCCTTCCTGCCCCGCTATTTGGACCCACGAATCTGCCGGTTTATCATGTTTCAATCGCTTCTTCGTCAGCGAATCCCTTCCTGCTTGCATTCGCCGGACTTCTCTTTTGGCGTTCGCGTAGTTTCAATCGCTTCTTCGTCAGCGAATCCCTTCCTGCAGCCGCCGCGCCAAGCCCTTGACAACATTGTAGATCACATAGCCGTTACCGTAACCCCCTGTTTTTGTCCGGCGGCCACCCATCGTCGGGCACCGGTTTCCGCCCCACGATCCGGGCAAACTCCAGTCGAATCAACCGCTCCGTAACCTGCTCCTCCTCGCGCCCCTTTTTTTCATCCACGCCAAAGCCTCTAAAATCAGCCGGTTACGCTCAAATAATCACAAAATCCGGCTCCTGGTAGCGGTCTCCTTTACCCAGAATCCGCACCTCCGGAGCGCATCGCTCGCACAACCGGTATAGCCGGCACGAATCCGTCTGTCCATCAATCGCGAATTCCAGCCGCCCCAGCAACTCCGTCAGCGCGCCCTCGTCCAGGTTACACTCGAAGACGCTGTACTGCACGCGGCGCCCAAAATCTTTCAGCGCCTCCATCACGTGCCGCCGCCGCGTATCGTCCGTTATGTCGTAGGAAACCAGGTACAGCATCACTCCCCCTCGCAGTAGGGCGCGAACCCGCCGCCATCCCGAATCGCAGCGGCCAGTCGCTCCACGTCGGCGCGCCAGGCGTCCCGCAACCCCGTGGGAGCGCGCTCGCGAGGTTCGCTTACGGCCGCCTCGTAGGCCTCCAGGTATTTCCGAAAGGAGTCGGGCAACAGGATTACGCTGCCCGGCGTGCCGCCCGCTTGCCGCGTGGCGAAGTCCTCGGCGGTGAGGATTCTCTCGTTCACCAGGCGCAGAGTCAGACGGTCCACCACCGGGGAACGGAACGGCTCCAGCAAATCCAGGGCCAGCGACGGACGCCCATAATCCACCTTGTGCAGGAAGCCCAGGTGCGGCTCCATGCCCGCGCCCTCCGCCGCCGCGCGAATCTCGTTCATCACCAGCGTGTATCCCAGGCTCAGGAGCGCGTTGATGGGGTCGGTTGCCGGGTGCTTGCGCCGCCCGTCGAACGGCAGTGGGCTGCGGTTCATGGCCGCGAAGGCGCCAAAATAGGCGGCCGCCGCCGAACCTTCGTAGCCCAGCAGCTCGCCGTGGTTCGCCGCTGCCGCCGCGCGCTCCACCGCGTTCCGCAGCGCCTCACCGGCCGAGGCCAGCAAGTCCGAGGGATAATTGCTCCGGTAGTCCGCCAGCAGCCTGCCCGCGTTCCGCAGTTTCGCGCCAACCACGGCCTTGGCGAATTCCAGCGATGCCTCTGCGTCCAATGCCGCCCGGTACTGCGCCACGCGCAGCGGGACGTTCTTCGACAGGTCCGGAACCAGGTGCCCTTTCAAGCGCCCGTAACGGGTGTACAGCGCCAGCGGAATGCCCCGGTCGAGCAGCTCCGACAGCGCCTGGGTGGTCACCTGGACATTCCCGAATACGGCGACGCTGTCGGTCTGCCGCAGGGGGATCTCCAGCAGGAGCGCCTCGTCTTTCTCCACCAGGATGCGGCCGCCGTGCTTGCGGATGATGGCGCCCTGTTCCTTCACATAAACCACGGCCATGGCTCACACCACCCGATACCGGCGCAACGGCCGCCGTTCGCTCTGCGGGAAGAAGCTTTCCGGCAAGGGAGGCGCCACGGAAAGCACTTTCAGACGCTTGCGTCCCGGCTTCCACGGCTGCAGCAGGAGATCCTTCAGGAAGATGATCCCCAAAAACTTGAACCCTTCCGAAAAACGGACGATCCGCGTCTTCCCCTGGTTGAGCCGCAGGCGCAAGCCGGCCAGCACCTCCTCGGTGAGCGCCTGCGCTTGTTCCGCGGCCTTGCGTCCTTTAGTCAGCACCACGAAATCGTCGGCATACCGCACCATCTTGATCCCCTCCGCCAGCAGCCGGTCGTCCAGCACATCCAGGCACAGATTGGCCAGCATGGGCGAAATCACGGCCCCTTCCGGAAGGCCTAAAGTCGGCCGGGTCAGGTGGAGCCCATCCCACACCGCCGAGTCCAGCCACAGCCGCGCCAGCCGCACCACGGTTTCGTCGGGCACCAGCGTCGCCAGCCGCCCGATCGCGATTTCCCTATCAACGGTCCCGAAGAAGCTTTGAATATCGGCGTCGAGCAGCCAGCAATACCCTTGCTGGTAGAGCTGATAGACCCGCTCGACCGCCATCCGCACGCTTCGTCCCCGCCGGTAGGCAAAGCTGCACTCGTCGAACTCGGCTTCGAGAAACGGCTCCATGTAAGCCGCGGCCGCCGTCTGCAACACGCGGTCGCGCACCGCCGGCACCAGCAAAGTCCGCCGCTCCGCCGACCCCGGCGCTTTTTCCACCTCGATCTTCCGCAGCGGCCAGGCGAAGTAGGACCCATCCTCCACCATGCGCCGCAGCAGGTCGACCTGCCCGTCGAGCCCGCTCTCAAACCCCGCCAGCGAAACGTCGTCGGCGCCCGCGCACCCGTGGTTCTCGTTGACGCGCAGGAAGGCACGGCGCAGGGCGGTTGCGCTCATGTACGGTGTCACAGTGCCACGCCAACCTCAACCCAGCGCAGCGGCACGGCCAACGCGTATGCCGGCTGCCCCGGCTGAATGCCGGCCGCCTTCAGTTCGCGGCGCGCCCGGTCCGGCAGCAGGTCTTCGGCGCCGATCCAGCGGCCGTACCAGTCCCGCCTCGGACCGGAATCGCGGAAGCACGCGCCCGCACGGAGCATCCACTGGGGACGCTTGAACACCGACGTGACCGCCAGGTCCGGCCCCAGTTTCCCGTACTTGACAAACGAGCGCCAGTAGCCTTCGGTCGGGTCGCGTTGCGCGGGCTGGAAGCTGGAGAGGGACATCCAACCGCCGGTAGTGTCGGCCGGGTCCAAATCGCCGACGACCTCTGGCTCCCCGGCCATCTCCACCTCGCCCGCGCCCACGGGTGCGTCCGCGCCAAAGCCGTATTCGGCCAGAAGGGCGAAAAGACCGGCGGCCCACGCCACGCGGTTATCGGCAACGCGCGCAAAAATCGTGAGGGTCCCGCCAGGAGTGGCGAGCAATTGCCCGGCAGCCTCGTACAGCTCGCCTGATTCGCCGGTCGAATTCACGCCGCGGTCGATGGAGTTCCGCAGGCGGACCGCCTGGCGGTAAGGGTCTTGGCGCTCCCCTTTGAACAATGGCGGCAGCGTTCCGCGTTGCATCGAGCGAAACTCTTCCGGGGTAAGCCACGCCGCGGCCCGGACCTCTTTCGGGTCCCGCTCCTGCATCTCTGGCCAAAGGGCCAGATTGGCCGGCGCGGGAAGCAGGTCGCCCGGAAACGCATCCGATACCACCAGGTTGGGCTGTCCCTCCTGCCAGGGCCGGATCAACTCCTCCTCCGCTTCCTTCGGCTTGACGCGCGCGTAAAGCGCCGCCAGCATGCCGCCGATGGTGTCGGCTTGCCAGGGCGTCATCCACGGCGTCCTGGGCTTAAGCCGGAAGCGGATCAGTTGCATGGCCATGGCTTGTCGTCGAGGGTCATGCCGTCAATCCGGACCTCGCCCGAGCCGCGGCTGATACCGCCGCCGATTCCACTGCTTTGGACGTAACCGAGTGCCTCGCAAACGACAGCCAGGAGAGCGTCCTTTCCGGTCTTGCCGGCGTATTTGAACTTGTCGTCGGTATCGAATACCTGGAGCATCAGGCGCAAGTGGAATTTGGCGCCGGCAGCTACGCGCTCCAATTGGCGCGGGTTGCCGGCCTGCCCGGTCGCGCGGTCGTTGCCGCTCTCGGTTTTGAGCTCCAGGGCCAGAGCGCCTATCGCTTGGGCGTCTCGTACCAGCAAACGAGTGGGGCCGGGGTGGCCGGCCCCTGGAGGGTGCCGGGGATCGAACTTGTGCGGCCCGAAAACGCGGCAGATGGGACAGTCCGCGAGGCAACACCCGCACGGTTCGTTCGCCGATTTGCCGCTGTATTTTCCGAGCTTATGCTCCAGCTCGGATCGCATGCGGCCTTTGAGCGAGGACCCGGGGATATACGGCTCCTTCGTATCCGGGTGTTTGATCACGGGCAGATCGAGTCCGCCGATCTCAAGCTGATCGTCGGCTCCTCCCACGTGCAGCCCGCTGACGCAGTTGATCGTTCCTTCAATGATGTGGCGCGACATCCGTTTCATCGTGTTATCCTCTCTGCCCCTTCTTCGCGTAGAGGCTGGCGAATCCCATGAGAGCCTCGAAGTGCTTCATGAACCCTTTTGCGAAATCGCCTTCCGTACGAGTTCGCTTCACGTTGTCGTCGATGAATCGCTTGAACGACGCGGGTATCTTCTCCCCTTTCCCATAGGCATCGGCGGCATGGGCGGAGAGGAGGTCCACCTCCGATTTTTCCTGGTCCCATCCGGTTTCTTTCCGTCTCAAGCGGAATTCGATCCGGCGGCAGTGTCGAAAAAAGCGGTTCAACTGGTTCATGTTCAGGCCGTCCCTGGCCATGGCCTCAGCCTGTGGCTCCATGTGCTCGCGGTCCACAAATCGGACCTTCAAACCGCCGCTTTGTTCGAAAAACGATCCATCATCGTCCGCGTCGCTCATCCTTGCTCCTTATCATTCTGGTTGCGGTCAGCGCGTACAGCAGCGCCGCCCTTGTCTCGTTCATGGTTCCCGCCTCCCAATTGGCGAGTACCCGGTCACCCCACTCGCGGAACAGGCGCAGCTCGTCATGTGGCGAGTTCCGGGGTGGAAAATTCCGGCCCAACTCCCACGCCCACAGTTGGGCGCCGGGCTCGGCCGAGGCTGCGATGTGGTACAAACGGCGCAGCAGGGCCTTCTTCACGCCGCAAGTCCACCACTTGACCAATTGCCGTCCTTTGCCCAGGATGCGCCGAAAGTCCTCCCAATCCCAAACTCCGCCCAGAGTCGCGCAGTGGTTCTTGCTTCCCCCTTTAGCCTGCTTGAGGTCTGTTTCGGCCCGGTGCACACCGTGGCGGATTGGAATCCTGGGCGGCATGAACGATACCGCGGCGCTCAGACTCAGGCCGTATTGCCGGCCTGGCCCGGACGAGAACATGCTTTCTACCGTAGCGGCGAAGTCCAACATAACGCTCCAGGGGCCCACCAGCAGGAGGTCGTCGCCGCCGGAGAATACGGTATAGATGTATTTCCATTCCGCGTTCTCACTGATCGCCCGCTGCAACGTGATGCTGAAAAAGCCGTCGAGATCCTTGCTGACCCTCTCCAGCGCGTCCAGAGTTCCCTCCTTTGTGTGCTTCGCAATAAGCCGGCCAAAACTGTCCACATCCGCTTTCAGGATGCCCAGCAGTTCGTCGCCTTCCGCCTTCGCTGCGATCTCCTCGAAGGTGAGGAGGGTCTTTCGGTCGTCTTGCACCGGTACATACCTGTGAAGCGCGCGGCCGCCGTCCCCCACGGCCGCCCCTGAGCTTGCATGGCGGAACCGCAGGCCGCGTCCGAGAAGCTGGATATCGGAGTCGTGCTCCGCCAGTTCCACGCCTTGCACGTGCGGAATCTGCGTCCCGATACTCCTGTCTGAGTTGCACCGTTCGCATACGCTCTCGGGCGGCCCATCTGAGGACCACGTTACCGTCTCCCGGCGTTTGCCGCAGATATCGCAAGGGGGGTAGATGTTGCCCAGACGCATTCGTTCGTGCGCCCAGCCGTTGGGGCCGGTCATGTATTCGGCCCAGGGGCGCCGTCTTTCCAGTTCCCGCGCGTGCCGCGCTTGTTCAATCGAATCCGACCAGCCGAGATTGAAGCTGAGCTCGCCGCCCAATTCCTTGAAAAGCCGCTCCTGCAACTCCCGCCGGAATTCGAGAAGGCGCGGTTGCGCAGCCTGCGAGTTTTCCAGCGCCAGCACGAACTGGCCGCCTCCCGCCATGATCAGTTCGGACGAGCCGAGAGCGCGGAGTTCCTCGACTACGATCTGCTCCAGGGCCTGTACAACGAAAGAACGCGCCCGCAGTCGCTTGGCCTGACCGCCTCCCGCAGCGGTAATACCGAGCACATATTTTTGAATTCCGTAGAACTCACCGGCCACGTACAGTCTCTCGTTCATAACGGTTCTCCGATCGACCGCTCCTGCCAGAAGAGTTGAAACACAAAACCCAGCACCAGGGCTACGCTGCCCCACATCACTGGCACTGGGCCATAGTGGCATGCCGTAAGACCGACTGCCGCAGCCACCCGGTACGCGATCCCCGCAAGCAACGCCGCGTACACGATCCCGAATGCCAAGACCCGAAGCGCCCGGGCCAAAATCGTCTTTCCGGGGACGCGGCCGACCCGGCGCTCCACGTCCGCAACGGCCAGAAAAGCAACCAGTACGATGGACCCTACGGGGACTGGCCACCACGCATGGAAACGTAACGTCTCGATGGCACTTGCGACGCCGCTACTTGCTCCAAGCGTGAAGAAACCGAGTAGCACGCCGACGAGCAGCCGTGGGTAATAATAGCTCAAGCGCCTTGCGCAGCGCCATGCTCGGCCCTCCCCTGCCGCGAGAAGGGCGCCCGCCTGCTTTGCCTCACGGATCGCGTGACGCCGCAGCAGCACCCGCCACAGCATGCGCAAAGAGTAGTGGGCTTCCAGGGGCCCGAGACCCGGAGTCCTCTCGAAAGCCGGCAGGCCCGTCAGAATGTCCTCCTCAAGATCCAGGCCGGGTTGGAGCTTGCGGTAAACCTGTGCGAGGTCTGATGCAGGGTTCACAGCTTCTCGAATCCAAAGGCGGATTCGCTCCAAATCCCTTTCGTGCTCCAGGCTCCACTCGCCCCTCACGTTCTTGGCACCCGGCGGGTCGGGATGTCGCAACGTAGCAAAGATCTCATCCCGCCAGGCCGGCGCATTATGCGTAGTAACGTAATTCAGGAAACTATCCATGTTCGCGGGGACCAACCAATGTCGAGGTTCTGGGAGACGAAAATCGGCTCTGGCATGCTGTCATGCTGGTAGTAGATGCGGAAGCCGTACCGGAGCGCGAGCATTCCGATCAGGATCTGCACGGCCCCATACCCGGCCGTGGCGTTGAAAATGATCCGGTCGGCTTCGGATTCCCGGTTTTCATCCACGGCGGAGAGCAAAGCACCCGGCAACAGCGGGACTTTTTCTTTCTCCGCAATCCCCGGTATTACCCGCGTGCGAACCTCTGGAATGGGGCCGTGACCCCTGTATTCCGGCGACTCCATCACCTTCGTGACGATGCGGCCCGATAGCATCCCTTCTGTTGTCTCCGGTATCAATAAGACAACCCGGTCAACGAAAACGTCGGTGTCGTGGGCCAACTGGTTCAGCAAGACAACGGTGGTCAGAAGTTCCGCCGAAGTCTGCCGCCGGCTCTCTGTGTCCTTCGGAATACTCGACTGTGTCCAGAAGCCGAGGTGAAGCGCCAGGAGCGGCTTGAAAAGTGCCTCGGCCTCAATCTCCTTGCCGGCGCTCTGGTCTTTCTTGAACTCTCTCACCCTTTGCGCCAGCGGTTCCAGTTCTGCTCTGCGCGCAGGATTGACTACGGGAATTCGCCTGGGCGCGTCCAGCGCGGAGGTTCCCAGTGTCACGAAAAGGAAGTTCTTCATCCGCCTACCTCCATCCGATACCTTCCCATTCCCATACTCGTCCCCGAACCCACGCTCACCCACTCCCCCGCTCGAAAATACGCCGCTAACTCCGACAACTCGCCTTCCGCCTCCAGCGTCCCGATCACGCCGTCCATCTGTACCCGCCGCCCTTGCCGGCCGCTCATCCGGTCCCAGGCATAAAGCCGGAACTCCGCCCGCCGGGTCTTCACCCGATCTGCGCGGCGAAGCAGGTCGTGCACCCAATCCATCTCGCCAGACGCTTCTCTATCGCCATAGATCGCGATCAGCAGGTGAATGCGCCGCAGCAATGCCTGCGTGATTGCCACGAAGTCGGGCCGGAGGTTGTACCGGCCTTCTGTTCGTATCCGTAGGGGCGTCAGGAACTCCAGCGACATACGGCCGACCGGTTGCGAGGTCTCTGCCGGCTGCCACAACACAGGCTCCGCCGCGAACCGGCTGGTCATCCCGTCATAAACCAGTCGCTCCGATTCCACCGCCGAGACTACACTGCGCAGCCGGAATCGCCCTCCATACCGCCCGTCCCGTCCCATTCCCTCAAACACCTGGATGAAGTGCGGTAAGTACTCGATTCCCCGGCCGATCAATGTTATTCCCAACTCCAGGGGCGTTCCCGGCGGCAGCGCGGTCCGCTGATCCAACGGCGGCACCAGTACGAACGGATGCGGCGCGTTCGGATACTTCCGCAACACTGTGAACTGGTCGGGAATTACCGGAGTCTCGAAAACCGTCGAATACGGGCACGTGGCTAAGTGCGGGCAATTTGTGCACACCGGTGCTCCGGTTACACAGACCATCTCCCGAAAGTACTGTCCGAATCCGCCCCGAAACAACGCGCCCTTATATTCGGGAACGCGGAATGGACCGAGAGTCTCAAGCCGGAAGCAAAGCGGACTGACTCGCAGCGAATTCAGAACGGGGCGCAACGTCCTGGACCTCGATAAGGAACCTTAGCACAAACGGCCCGCGAGGCATAGCATCAGTCTCAGATCTGTTGTTTCTGGGCAGAGGCGGCCCCGGCGCCCGGCTCGGAGATGCTACCGCAGCCCCGCACTCGCGCGCCGATATCCCTCCTGCGCTTCCCGGAGTTGCGGCTGTAACTGCAAGGCTCTCTCGTATTCGCGCGCCGCTTGCTGGAGATCGCCCGCGGCCTCGAACGCCATCCCCAGATCGCAGTGACCTTTCGCCGCCGCGGGTTCGAGCGCGACTACTTTTTCGAATGCCGCAATGGCCGCGCGCGGATCGTTGCGCATCAGCAGATACCCCAGTTTCATCTGGAAGAGCGCCACGTCCGGGTCGTACCGGACGGCCAGCCGCTCATGTTCCAGAGCCTGGTCGAAGGCATCGCGCTCCACGTATTCCGACGCCAGCGCGTCGTGCACCCAGCCGGCCGTGGGCGATTGCCGCACGGTGATCTGCACCATGGTGAAGTTGTCCCGCCAGTCGCGATTGCGCGCCATCGCTTTCAGCGCGCAGGCCAACAGAACAACGGCGCCCACCGTTCTCGCCCATAGCAACCGGCGTCCGGCCAGCCAGTCCCAGGCCCATCCGGCGATCCAGCAGAATCCCGCGGAAGGCAGATACAAATAGCGCTCGGCAAACACGTTCGGCCCGACGCCGGTCAGGTTCAGGGGCGGTGCTATGGCCGCCGCCATCCAAAATACTCCGTACGCGATGAGCGGCGTCCGCGAGCGCAGAAGGAGCGCGGCGAGCGCGGCCAGGGCCATTGCGGAAAACAGAAACTCCACGGTGACGGCATGGGTGGGATGGAAAACATGGAAATAGTTGAGATCCGCCGGGAATAACAATGCCGCAACATACTGCGCCGCTGTGACTACCACGCTCAGCGCAAACCCCTCCGGGCCGAGATGAATGAACGACTGCTGCCCCGGCGCCAGGCCGCCCAGGGCATTTCCGCGCATCGCGAGATAGACGCCGAAGGCCGCCATCATCGCCGCATAGAGTCCCGCGTTGCGCCGGAACTCGCTCCAACGCCGGCCAAGGTAGAAGAAGCCGAACCCGGCATAGAGCGGCAGCAGCATGACGCCCGTTTCCTTCGTCAGCAGCGCCAGCAGGTAACAGGCGCAGTGCCCGAAAATCTGCCACCCGCGCGGCGCGGCTCCTTGGCGCACCAATACCAGCACGCCCGCCAGCACCAGCGTGGTGAGCATCAGGTCGGGGAGAGCGGCGATCCAATCGACCACCTCGGTGTGGATAGGATGCGCGGCAAACAGCGCCGCCGCAGCCAAGGCCACGCGCCCTGCCGCCAGGCGACGCACTAAGAGAAACAGCAGTACCGTGTTGCCGGCGTGCAGCAAAACCATGAACAGGTGAAATGCGGCCGCATGAAAGCCCGCGCACTGGTACAGCAGCAGGTAGACCAGGAACTGCAGCGGCCGGTAATAATTCCCGGGAAGTCCCAGGAACGCCCAAACGCTCGACCCCAGAATCTGCGGGATCTTGCCAGGATCGGTAATCAGGGGGTTCCGCAGAAGCTGGAATTGATCGTCGCCCACGAACCCGTTGGGGACGCTGTTGGCATAGATCGCAATGGCCAGCACCGCAAGCCCCAGGGCGTGCGGAAACCACTCGGGAAACCGGCGGCCTGGCGGGGGCGCCGGCGGACGGCCCGCCTTGCGTTTGGCCATGCGGCGCGCGCCCCTACTTCTGCGAAGCCGCGATCGCCTGGTCCAGGTCCCAGATCAGGTCTGCCACGTCTTCGATGCCCACCGAGAGGCGCACCAGGTCCTTGGTGACGCCCGCCTCCAGTTGCTGCGCGTCGCTCAACTGCTGGTGCGTCGTAGTGGCCGGGTGGATGATCAGGCTTTTGGAATCGCCCAGGTTCGCGAGGTGCGAGAAAAGTTGCACCGAATCGATCAGCTTGCGGCCCGCCTCCGCTCCGCCCTTGATGCCGAAGGCCACGATGGACCCTTGCCCCTTGGGCAGGTACTTCTGCGACAGCTTGTAATATGGGCTGGACGGAAGCCCCGGAAACTTTACCCAGGTGACGGCCGGGTTCTTCTCCAGCCATTGTGCCACCGCGAGCGCATTGCGGCTGTGCGCTTCCATGCGGAACTGCAGCGTCTCGATGCCCTGGATGAACAGGAACGAGTTGAACGGGCTCATGCACGGGCCGAAATCGCGCAGGCCCTCGACGCGCACCTTGATCATGTAGGCCAGGTCGCCGAACACCTCGCTGAACTTCATGCCGTGGTATCCCGGGCTGGGCTCGGTGATCGCGGGATACTTGCTGGTCCACTTGAACTTGCCGCTGTCCACGATGATGCCGCCGATGGACGTGCCGTGGCCGCCCAGAAACTTCGTTGCCGATTGGACCACGATATCCGCGCCGTGCTCGATGGGCCGGCACAGATAGGGCGACGCCATGGTGTTGTCGATCATCAGCGGCACCCCGGCTTCATGCGCGATGGCCGCCACCTTTTCGATATCGAGCACGTTCATGCGCGGATTGGCGATGGTTTCGCCGTAGAGCAGGCGCGTCTTCGGGGTGATGGCCTTGCGGAAGTTCTCGGGGTCGTCCGGCTCCACGAATTTCACGTTGATCCCGATGCGGCGAAAGCTCACGTCGAATTGCGTGTAGGTGCCGCCATAGAGCGTGCTGGCGGCCACCACCTCCTCGCCCTGCGCCACCAGGCTGCTGATGGCCAGGAACTGCGCCGCCTGGCCGCTCGCCGTGGCCAGTCCGGCGATGCCCCCTTCGAGCGCCGCCACGCGCTGCTCGAAAACATCGGTGGTCGGATTCATGATGCGCGTGTAGATGTTGCCGAACTGTTGCAGTCCGAACAGGGCGGCGGCGTGGGCGGAGTTCTCGAATACAAAGGACGTGCTCTGGTAGATCGGCACGGCGCGCGCCAGGCTGGCCTTGTCGGGCGTGTGGCCAGCGTGCAGAGATCTGGTGGCGAAGCCCATCTGGCGGGCGGGAGCGGTTGCGTTGGCGTCAGACATAGACTAACAGGATACTATTTCAGCCGCGCCCCTTCGCGGATTTCGTCGCTGGCGCGTTTCACAATCCGGTCGCCGGGCATGAGCGCGCCGGTCACTTCGAGCGTGTCCGGGCCGGCCGAAGCGCCCTTCGCTACGTCCACCCACTCGGCGGCGCCGTTGTTCGCCCGGATGACGAACGTGCGCTCGGTGGTAGTTACCACGGCCGACGCCGGCACGATCAGCGAAGGCCTCGCGCGGCGCACCGGCCAGTTCACCGTGGCGTACATGCCCGGCGCGAGTTGGCCGCGCGCGTTGGCGACGTCAAGTTCCACAGCCATGGAGCGCGTCTTCGCATCCACCGAGTGCCCCACACGCGCGACCGCGCCGTTGAACGTTCCTCCAGGCCATGCCGGAACCGTGAAGGTGACGTGCGCGTTGACTTCGATGCCCGAAACATCCACCTCCGGGACCGCCACCACCAGGCGCAATTTGGTGTTTTGCTCCAGGCGGAACAGGGGCTCCTGCCCCTGATCGCCCGATGGACCCACCAGCGCGCCGGGGTGCACGTTGCGCTCGGTAATTATGCCGTCGAAGGGCGCGGTGACTTGCAGGTATTGCTCCATATCCTGGACGGCCTTGGCGGCGGCCCGCGCGGCTTTGATGGACGACTCCACGGCCAGCACTTGCGCACGCGCCGCATCCACGGTTTTCGCGGCGATGGTGAGCTCATTACCCGAAATGGCGCCCGGCGTGGCCGAGGCGGCTTGCAGGCGCTCGTAGGTGCCCTGTTCCGACGCCAGCCGCGCCTCGGCCGCGGCTCGCTGCGCCTCCGCGGCTTGCACTTTGGCCTCGGCTTCGGCGCGTTGCGCGGCCAGCTCCGGAACGTCGAGCGTGGCCAGCAACTGGTCCTTCTTCACCAGCGAGCCGCGGTCCACCAGCACGCGGTCGAGAAAGCCGGTGACCTTGGCGTGGATGGCCACCTCCTGATACGGCATGAGCTCGCCGGGCAGCGCCAGCTTGCGCTCGATGGGCTTCGACACGACGGGCGTCAGCTCGACCGGCTGCTGCGCGCTCATCAGCGCCGTCATGACCATCAGTAACGCCGGCAGCCTGTTACGCACGTTCATAATATCGGCTCGCGGGATCGTCGGGGTCTAACGATGGCGAAGCCACGCGCGCCCGCCTTTCGAGGATGGCATAGATCGAGGGCAGAATGAACAGCGTCGCCAGCGTGGCCGCGGCCAACCCGCCGATCACCGCGCGTCCCAGCGGCGCCGTCTGCCGCCCGCTCTCTCCCAGCCCCAGCGCCATGGGCGTCATGCCGGCGATCATGGCCACCGCGGTCATCAGAATCGCGCGCAGGCGGCTGCGACCTCCGTGCAACGCCGCATCCAGATGGTCCGCGCCTTCGTGCCGGCGCATCTCGGCGAAGGTCACGAACAGAATCGCGTTGGCCACCGCCACCCCTATGGCCATGATCGCCCCCATGAACGATTGCACGTTGAGCGTAGTCCCGGTGACGAGCAGCATCGCCGCCACCCCGCACAGCACCGCCGGCACGGTACACAACACGGCGAAGGCCAGCCGCACCGACTGAAAATTCGCCGCCAGCAGAAGGAAGATCACGGCGATCGCCAGCAGCAGGCCGATGCGCAGGCCGGCAACGGTATCTTCGAGCGGCGGCAACTGACCGCGCACGCTCACCGTCAACCCGCGAGGCGGAGCACCAACCCGGGCCAGTGCGGCGCGCACTTCCCGCGCGGCGTCCCCCAGCACCTTGCCGTGAATGTTGGCGGTGAGCGATACCACGCGCTGCATGTTGTAGCGGTCCACTTCGCCCACGGTGGTGCCGTACGCCACGCTGGCCACGTCGCTGAGCAGCGGGCGCGGTTCGCCGTCCTCCATCACCGGGATGTTGCCTACGTCCTCGAGCGACGCCATCTTGTGCTGCGGGATCTCCACCTGGATCTGGAACCCGTTGCCGCTCACCGGATCGCGCCAATAATTCGGCTCGATGAAGCGGCTCGAGGAAGTCGCCGCCACCAGCGATTTCGCCACATTGGACATGTTCAGCCCGAACTGCCCGGCGCGGTCGCGGTCAATGGCCACCTGCACCGTGGGATAGTCCAGCGGCTGCCCGTATTGCAGGTCGCGCAGCGAAGAGACTTTCGCCAGCTCGGCGCGGAGTCTTTCGGCGAAGGCGCGGTCGGCCGCCAGGCTGGCGCCCTGAACGGCGACTTCGATGGGTGTGGGCGAGCCGAAGGACATCACCTGGCTCACGATATCGCCCGCCTCAAAAGATACCGCGACGCCGGGAAGCGCTTCGGCGAACTTGTGCCGCAGCCGCTCCTGCAGCTCCTCGCCGCGCAGCGTGGCGCCGCGCTCGAGCGCCACTTTGAGCACCGCCTCCTGCGGCCCGCTGGTGAACAGGTAGATGGTGTTGATCGGGTAGCTGGCCGGCTGTACGCCTACGAAATCGGTCGAGATGCGCACGTTCGCGGGGCCCACTTCCTGCTTGATGAGATCGAGCGCCTGGAGCGCCATCAGCTCCGTGCGCTCGATGCGCGTCCCGGTGGGCGCGCGCAGCCGCAACTGAAACTCGCCGCTGTCGGCGGCGGGAAAGATCTCGAGCGAAAGGCGGGGCAGCAGCAGAAACAGCAGCAGGGCCGCGCCCGCCGCATAGCCGGCAGCCACGACCCAACGGAAACGCAGCAGGCGGCGGAGCGTCGCTGCGTATGCGCGGCGTAGCGCTCCCTGCTCGCTCTCGCCGCGCGACTGCCGCATCAGCCAGGTGGAGAGCACGGGCACCAGCGTACTCGAAAGCACGTACGACGAAACCATGGCGAAGCCCACCGCCAGCGACAGCGGCACGAACAACTGGCGCCCCACGCCCACCATAAAGAAGGATGGCACGAAGACCGAGAGCACGCACAACATGGAGAGCAGCCGCGGGATGGCGGTTTTGCGGCAGGCGTCGAGCACCGCGCGGGCGCGCCCGAGGCCGCCGGCCATGTGCGTGTGGATGTTTTCGATTTCCACCGTGGCCTCGTCCACCAGCACACCGACCGCGAGCGCGAGGCCGCCCAGCGTCATGATATTCACGGTCTGCCCCGCGGCCCACAGCCACACCACCGCCGCCAGCAGCGCGAAGGGGATGGTGGTGATGACGATGAACGAGCTGCGCCAGTCGCGCAGGAACAGCAGCACCATGAGCCCGGTGAGCAGCGCGCCCAGCGCTCCCTCGGTGAGCAGGCCCCGGATGGAGTTGACCACGAAACCCGACTGGTCGAACTCCAGGCGGATGTCCACATCCTCCGGCACCGCGTTCCTAAAGGTCGGGATGGCGGCGCGCACCCGCTTAATGACGTCCAGCGTGGAGGCGTCGGCGCGCTTGGTGACCGGAATGTAGACCGTGCGCCGCCCGTTGACGTGCGCGTAGCCGGAAACGATGTCGGTGCCGTTTTCCACCACGCCGATGTCGCGCAGGTAGACCGTGGGACCGCTGCCGGTGCGTATGGGCGCCGCGCCCAGCTCCGCGAGGTTGCCGCCCAGCGATGCGTTGGAGGACGCAATGCGCGTGAGATCGCCGATGCGCACATTGCCCGACGGCATGACGAGCGTGGCGCGGTTCACCGCCGCGATGGCTTCTTCGGGCGAGATGCGATAAGCGCCGAGACGTTCCGGGTCGAGCCGCACCACGATGGTGCGCTGGTTACCGCCGAAGGGCGGCGGCGCGGAGACGCCCGGCAGCACGGCGAACAGTGGCCGCACCTGGTTGAGCGCGATGTTCTGCATCTCACCCGGGCTGCGTATGGGGCTGGAGAAGACCAGTTGCCCGACCGGTACGCTGCCCGCGTCGTAGCGCACGATGAACGGCGGCACCACGCCGGTGGGCATGAAGGAGCGCGCGCGGTTCACGTAGCCGACCACCTGCGCCATCGCCTGGCTCATGTCGGTGCCCGGATGAAACACCAGTTTCATGAGCGCGGCGCCCTGTATGTTGCGCGACTCCACGTGCTCGATACCCGTGATGTAGAGGAAGTGATACTCGTAGTAGTAAGTGAGAAACCCTTCCATCTGCGCCGGGTCCATACCGCTATAAGGCTGCGCCACATAGACCGCGGGCGCGCCCAGGTTGGGGAAGATATCCACCGGCATGCGCGCCAGCGCGAGCAGCGAGCACAACGCGACGGCCACGACGGCCACCAAGATGGTGACCGGCCGCCGCATGGCAGACCGTACGAGCCACATAAGGGATCACCCCATTCTACGCGGAATGGTCAATGCCGGGCGGGGAGCGGATCACTGGCTCACTGGCTCGTGGATCTTCGATCAGGCCGATCGGAGCTCTTCGCGGTAGCGGAGATCGGGCCCCATCCATTCGCTCGCATCTCGCCACCATGCTCGTCTGGCCGCCACCCAAGTGATTTCATCCCGAACCGTCGATTCCGGACTCCAATCGCTGTTTTCTGCCCAGTAGAAAACTCGGTCTCGCAGGAAGAATGCAACACGAAGGACAATTGATTCACAGTCGGGCGGCGGGGGAGATACCTTCAATCCCACCACCTCCTCGAAGCGCAACTCGACAGCGGACGGGTTCGGGAACTGTCTTTGAACCAGCAGGTGAACACTCGTGCGCCAGTCCACGCTCATCGATAGATCCTGAACCACATAGTGCCCCGTGGCCACGTGAATTTTTCGCACGCAGGCGTCGTGAAAGTGCCCGAACAAATCCATTAGCGCGTCGATTTGATGGGGCGCACTCAGTGCTTGCCAGGCTCGTGAGCTGTCGCCGGTTCTAATTCCCATGTCCTTGCTCACGGCTCCAGCCGGGACGTAGGCGGCGGCGCGCCTTATTCCAGGGGATGAGAGGAACGGCTCCGCTGTCGATCTGCTGAAGACGCCGGTAGATCTCCTCGCGCCAGGTTTCTTCCGCGGCAGTGTCGACCGGCTGATCCTCTGCCGCATCCCGTTCCATGGATCTATTCTACTGCCGGTCGCTCCGCGCCGGCCTGGACCCATCGGTGGTAGAATACCGCGCTATGTGGTCCCGTAAACTCATCGCGTTTTTGCTCTCGGTGTTTTCCGCCCAGGTTGCCTGGTGCGCCGCTGCCAACGAAAAACCGCTGCTGCTGCGCCATCCCACCATCAGCCGCACGCGCATCGTCTTCACCTTCGCAAGCGACCTCTGGAGCGTCAGCCGCGACGGCGGCGATGCCCTCCGCCTCACCACCGGCATTGGCGTGGAAACCGACCCGATCTTTTCGCCCGACGGCTCGCAGATCGCTTTCACCGGAGAGTATGACGGCAATACCGATGTCTTCGTCATGCCCGCCGCGGGCGGCACGCCCAAACGCCTCACTTACCATCCCGCGCCGGACCGCGCTATCGGTTGGACCCCCGATGGCAAGCAGGTGCTCTTCTCGTCCGGCCGCACGAGCTACTCCAACTTCAGCCGCCTCTTCACCGTCCCCGCCGAGGGCGGCCCCGAAACGCAGCTTCCGCTGGACCGCGCCGTACAGGGCTCGTACTCGCCAGACGGCGGCAGGCTTGCCTACGTGCCCAACGACCAGTGGCAGAGGGCCTGGAAGCGTTACCGCGGCGGCCAGACCACTCCCATCTGGCTGGCCACGCTCTCCGATTCGAGCGTCGTGAAAATCCCGCGCAACAATTCGAACGACTTCAATCCCCTGTGGGTCGGCGATACCGTCTACTTCCTCTCCGACCGCAACGGCCCGGTGTCGCTGTTCGCCTACGACACCAAATCGAAGCAGGTCACCGAAGCGGTCAAGAACGCCGGCCTGGATTTCAAGTCCGCCAGCGCAGGCCCCGATGCCATCGTCTATGAACAGTTCGGCGCGATCCACATTTACGACCTGAAGACCCGCCAGACCCGCGAGGTCGCCGTGCGGCTTACCGGCGACCTTCCCGAGATTCGCCCGCATTTTCGCAAGATCGCACCCAACGAGATTCGCAGCGCCGGCATTTCCCCCACCGGCGCCAGGGCCGTCTTCGTCGCACACGGCGAGGTCTTCACCGTGCCCGCCGAAAAGGGCGACATCCGCAACCTGACCAACTCGCCCGCCGCCGAAGACCGGGAGCCCGCGTGGTCGCCGGACGGCAAGTCCATTGCCTATTTTTCCGATGCTTCGGGCGAATATGCCCTCGAGGTTCGCGACCAGAACGGCCTGGGTGAGCCGCGGCGCATCGGTCTCGGCAATCCGCCTTCGTTCCCGTACGCTCCTCGCTGGTCGCCCGACAGCAGGAAGATCGCTTACACCGACAAGACGCTCAACGTCTGCTACGTGGACCTGGAAAAGGGTGCGCCCGTGCGCATCGACACCGATACCTACGCCGGCCCCATGGCGCTCAGCCCCGCCTGGTCGCCCGACAGCAAATGGATTGCGTACACGCGCAAGCTCAAAAGCCACCTCCACGCCGTCTTCGTCTATTCGCTCGACCAGAATAAGACATTCCAGCTCACCGACGGCATGAGCGACTCCGCCAACGCGCAGTTCGACAAGGAAGGCAAGTACCTCTACTTCACCGCCAGCACCGATACCGCGTTGTCCTCGGGCTGGCTCGATATGTCGAGCATCCAGCGCCCCGTCACGCGCAGCGTTTACGTGGCCGTGCTCGCCAAGGATCTGCCGTCTCCGCTCGCGCCCGAAAGCGATGAAGAGAAGCCCCCCGCGGTGCCCGACGCCAAGAAACCGGAAGACGCCGCCAAAAAGGAAATTCCCGTCCGCATCGATCTCGAGAACATCGGCCAGCGCATTCTCGCCCTCCCCGTTCCGGCGCGAAATTACGTGTCCATGTCGGCCGGCAAAACCGGCGTGCTCTTCCTGGTGGAGGCGCCCATGGTTGCGTCCATCACCGGTCCCGGCGAAGGGCTCACCCTGCACCTGTTCGATCTCAAGACCCGCAAGACCGACAAAATCCGCGAAGGCATCAACTCGTTTGTCCTCTCCGCGAACGGCGAAAAGATGCTCTACCGCCAGGGCCAGCAATACTTCATCGCGGCGGCGGCCAAAGCCCCCGCCACACCGCCACCGCCCGGACAGGGAGGCGGACCGCTGCGCCTCGACGGCATGGAAGCCTGGGTCGATCCCCCCGCTGAGTGGCAGCACATGTACCACCAGGTGTGGCGGGACGAGCGCGACTTCTTCTACGACCCCGGCCTGCACGGCCTCAATAAAGAGGTCATCGAGAAGAAGTACGAACCGTATCTGGCCAACCTCGCCAGCCGCGACGACCTGAACTACCTGTTCGAGGAGATGCTCGGTGAAATGACCGTCGGCCACATGTTCATCGGAGGCGGCGACAGGCCGGAGGTCAAGCGTGT
The DNA here is from genome assembly GCA_020073615.1 of Terriglobia bacterium. Classification (GTDB taxonomy): domain Bacteria; phylum Acidobacteriota; class Terriglobia; order Bryobacterales; family Bryobacteraceae; genus JADGNR01. The sequence continues at coordinate 35,307 of JAIQEX010000011.1, read as the reverse complement.
TACCGGTGGCCTGCTCGGCGCCGATTACACGATCGAGAACGGGCGCTACCGTTTCTCGCGCGTCTACAACGGAGAGAACTGGAATCCGAGCCTCAACGCGCCGCTGACGCAACCCGGCGTCAACGTGGTCGCGGGCGAATACCTGCTCGCGGTGCAGGGCCGCGAAGTCCGTCCGCCGGCCAACCTCTACAGCTTCTTCGAGGAAACCGCCGGCAAGTCCATCGTCATTCGCGTCGGTCCGGACCCCAACGGCGCTAATGCGCGGGACGTCACCGTGGTTCCCGTGGCCAGCGAGACCGGCCTTCGCAACTTCGCCTGGATCGAAGACAACCGCCGCAAAGTCGACCAGCTCACCGGCGGACGCGTGGGATACGTTTACCTGCCGAATACCGCCGGCGGCGGCTACACGAATTTCAACCGCTACTTCTTCAGTCAGGTCGGCAAAGACGCCGTCGTCATCGACGAGCGGTTCAACGGCGGCGGAAGCATCGCCGACTACATCATCGATTACCTGCGGCGGCCGATCATGGGCCGGTTCACCATGCGCGAGGGCGAAGACATCACCGTTCCCATGGCCGGAATTTTCGGTCCCAAGGTGATGATCGTCAACGAAATGGCCGGATCGGGCGGCGACGCCATGCCCTGGCTCTTCCGCAAATCGGGAATCGGCCCCCTGGTCGGAATGCGCACCTGGGGTGGTCTTGTCGGCCACTATACCGGACCGGGCGATCTGATCGATGGCGGCAACGTCGGAACGCCCGACCTCGCCTTCTATAATCTCGAAGGGGCATGGGACGTGGAGAATCACGGCGTCTCCCCCGACTACGAAGTCGAGATGAACCCGAAACTCGTGCGCGAGGGTCACGATCCCCAACTCGAGAAGGCCGTCGAAATCGTGTTGGAACAGCTCAAGAAATCGCCCGTGAATTACGGCAAGCGCCCCAGCTATCCGAACTACCAAAAGTAGAGGTCATTCATTCCGCAGCGCGACCGCCGGATCGATGCGGCTGGCGCGGGCGGCGGGGATGAGGCACGCCGCCAGCGCCACGGCGGCGAGCGCCAGGGCGGCGGCGGCGAAGGTCGTCAGGTCGGTCGCGGTGACGCCGTAGAGCAGGCTGCCGATGAGGCGCGTGAAGGCCAGCGCGCCGGCTACACCCAGCCCGAGGCCGATGGCAATGAGACCCATGCCGCGGCCTACCACCATGCGGAGCACGTCGGCGCGCGCCGCGCCCAGCGCCATGCGCACGCCGATCTCCTGCGTGCGGCGCGAAACCACGTAGGACATCACCCCGTAGATGCCAATCATCGCCAGCAGTAGCGCGGCCGAGGCGAAGATGCCCATCAGCCACCCGGTGAAGCGCGAACGCGAGGTTTCGCGGGAAACGAATTCCGCCATGGTGGAGACGTTGAACACCACCGCCGACGGTTCCGCTTCACGCAGCACCTTGCGCACCGATGGGGCCAGCGAAGCCGGTTCGAGCGGCGTGCGCACCAGCAGCGAGAAGGTGCGCTGGCGCTCGGCGAATGGAAGGAAGAGATCGGGATCGGCGGTGGGGTTGTTGGGCAGCCCGCGGTACTTCATCTCATTGACGACGCCCACGATCGTCAACCAGGGGCTCGGTGACGCGGGACCGCCGCCCTTGACGCGCTTTCCAATCGGGTCCTGGCGCGGCCAGAACCGCTTCGCGACGTTTTCGCTGACGATCGCCACGTTCGAGTTGCCCTGCATCTCGGTTTCGGTGAAGGTGCGTCCGGCCACCAGGCGGATGCGCAGCGTTTTGAAAAAATCGGGGGTCGCGCGATGGATATACGCGCGCGGCGTGCTGGCGGCGTTGACGGGCGGTTGCCCCTCGGCGCTGTAGAAGATAGCGCTGGAGCCGCCGAGCGGTATGTCGGACCCGGCGGCGGCCGACGCGACGGACGGAATCTGCGCCACGCGCCGCAAAATCTCGCGCGCGGACACGATGGCGCGCCCATCCTGCGCCGGGCCCGGCAGGCTGATGCGCAGCGTCAGCAGACGATCGGGATCGTACCCCGGATGTATGGCGGCGAGTTGCTGCACGCTGCGGATGAGCAGGCCCGCGCTCACCAGCAGCAGCATCGCGAAGGCCACCTCGGCCACCACCAGCAGGTTGCGGAACTGGCGCCCGCCGCGGTTTTGCGCGGCGTGGCTGGAAGCCTGCTTGAACGCCTCGTGCAGATTTCCGGGGCGCACCTGCGCGGCGGGCGCAAGCCCGAGCGCAAGTCCGGCGGCGGCCGAGATCAGCATCGTGAACCAAGCGACCCGCGGGTCCAGGCCGGGATGAATGTAACTGGGAAAGGTCACCGGGCTGGCGGCCATCAGCGCGCGCACACCCCAGCCGGCCAGCAGGATTCCCGCCGCGGCGCCCACGAATGCGAGCAGGCAGCTTTCCGTGATCAGTTGGCCAAGCACGCGCCCGCGGCCAGCGCCCAGGGCGATGCGCAGCGCGATTTCCCTCTGCCTCGCTTCCGAGCGCGCCAGCAACAGGTTGGCCACATTGGTGCACGCGATCAGCAGGACGAAGGCCACGGCGGCGAGCAGCACCATAAGCGGCTGGCGGAGATCGCCGAAGATCTCCGTCGCCAGCGGGCTCAACTCCACCGCGCGGCCCTCGTTGGTCGCGGGCCAGGCTTTTTCCAGGCGTTTGGAAATGCCGTCCAGCTCGGCCTGTGCCCGCGCCTGCGAGACTCCGGGCTTGAGGCGCGCCAGCGCTACGAAACCGCGGTTGCCGCGCTCCGCCAGGTCCTCGGCCGTGCCGGACATGAGGAACGGCACCCACACATCGGCCGTATCGGTGACGCCGCGGAACCAGGGCGGCATCACGCCGATGACAGTGTAGCCGCGGCCGCCCAGCGCGATGGCGCGTCCGGCAATGGCGGGGTCCGCGCCGAAGCGGCGCTTCCACAAGCTGTCGCTCAGGATGACGACGGCATCGCGCTCGGGCACGCGGTCCTCTTCGGGGCGGAAGGCGCGGCCCACGGCCGGGTTCACTCCGAGCAGCGCGAAATACGGCTGCGAAACGTACTCCCCGGCGAGACGCTCGGGTTCGTCCACGCCGGTCAGCGTGAAACTGGCGCCGTCAAACGCGGCCATGGTTTCGAAGGAGCGGCTCTGGCCGCGCCAGTCCTGGTAATCGGGGTATGAGGCGCCGCGCCGCTCCACAGTGGCGCGCTTCACATTGCCCCACAACTCGACCAGGCGTCCCGGCTCCCGGTACGGCAGCGGACAGAGCAGGACCGCGTTCACGACGCTGAAAATGGCCGTGTTGGCGCCGATGCCGAGCGCGAGCGTGAGCACCGCGACCGCAGTAAATGCGGGACTCCGCCGCAGCATGCGCGCGGCGTAGCGCAGATCCTGCCACAAAACTTCCAGCTGGCGAAAGGCTCGCATCTTGCAGGGAAGTATGGCGCAGGAACGCGTAGAATGCAAGAGATGTTGACCGCCATTACGCGCGCCGTCAGCCCGTCGCTGAACCGTTGCGAGCTGGGATACCTGCCGCGGCAGGAGATCGATATTGCGAAGGCCGCGGAGCAGCACCAGCGGTACGAGGACTGCCTGCGGGCGCTGGGCGCGTCGGTGGTTTCGCTCGCCGCCGAGCCCGAGTTGCCGGATGCCGTGTTCGTGGAGGATCCGGCGGTGGTGGTGGACGAACTCGCGGTGATGGCCCGCATGGGCGCGGCGTCGCGGCGCCGGGAAGCGGAGAGCCTGGCGCAGGCGCTGGCGACTTTCCGGCCGCTCGACTGGCTGCGGGAGCCGGCCACGCTCGAAGGCGGCGACGTGCTGCGCATCGGCGCCACGCTGTTCGTGGGGCTTTCGGCGCGCACCAACCGGGAGGGCATCCGCCAGTTGACGGCCGCACTTGCGCCGCTGGGATATACCGTGGTGCCGGTCGAAGTCCGCGGCTGCCTGCACCTGAAGACCGCCTGCTGCTATGCCGGCGGCGAAACGATCCTGGCCAACCGCGCGTGGTTCGACACCGCTCCGTTCGGCAACTTTCGCATAGTCGATGTCGCGCCCGAAGAGCCGCGGGCCGCCAACGTGCTCGCCATCGGCAACACGGTGGTGATCGCCGCGTGCTTTCCCGCGACGGCACGCGCGCTCGAGCGCCTGGGGCGGGACGTGCGCACGCTGGATGTTTCGGAATTGATGAAAGCGGAAGCGGGGCTTACCTGCTCGAGCCTGCTCTTCGAGGCGTAGCGGACTACAGCGACGCCAACATGGCCCGCTGGCTCTCCAGGCGTTGCGCGCGCTCGCGGGCGAAACGCTCGACGCCGGCGAAAATCGACGCTGGATCGAGATGCGCCTCGGCGATCACTTCCGCCTCCAGCCCGCCGGTGAGCCAGCGGTCGCCCCAGTCGGAGGTCAACGAATAGGCATCGGTGAGCGGTCCCAGCCCGCGAATCGGCCAGACGCGCCGCGAGCCGGTGGAAATCACCATCAGGTCGTAGCACGCTTCCGGCGGCAGCACGGCATGGCGATACGCTTCCGGCTGCCGGTCGAACAACTCTTCGCTCACCGCGGCAATTGCCTTCACATTGATCCCCGCCTCTTCCAGGCGCGGCAGTTGCTTCACCAGGTTGATGGTGGCGCTCGACCCCTGCGCGAGGACGTAGCCGTGGCGCGGCTGGGCGGGCGCGAAATCGCGAATCACGTAGAGCCCTTTGGCGGCCGCTTTGCGATCGGCGTCGGCGAAGCGGCTGCGGTCGGCCACCGCGGCATCGGGCCGCGCCACCTCGATAATAATGATGCCCACCTTGGGATCGCGCGCGGCAATTTCGGCAGCCGCAAAATAGCCCGGCGCCACGTCGTTGTAGTCCCAAAAGCTCAGATGGATGGCCTGCCCGCGCGGGAACAGCTTCCACACCTGCGGCGCGAAGATGCCGAAGTGCGTGCGCGCGTCGGCGGCGGTCTCCGGTCCCGAGTGGGCCGCCAGAATGTGCAGCACGCCCACGCGGAACCGGCTGTCCTGGTTCTGCTGGCTCCACACGCGGGCCGGCGTATACATCAGCGGCGTGAAGGCGCCATACGTGCCGCTCAGCGCCCACACGCCGGCAAACGTGGCGGGGTCCACCGAGGCGCTCTGCGACACCAGTCCGATGGCCGTCGAAACGTTGCCGGCTTCCTGGATTGCCGCCTTGAGGCGCGTGCCCAGCGGATTGGACACCGGATCGTAATGGCCCCACAGGCTGCCGTGCTCCACGTTGATGGATTCGGAGAGATCGGCGGCGATGGTGAAGAAGCGGTTTTCCGTCACGTAGTTCATCCACTTGACGATCTCCGAGACGGCGCGCCGCGCCCCAGCCGCCTCGCCGGGTTTGCGGAAGAGCGCGATGTCCACCTGCTTTTCCGCGCCCGAGACGCGATTCCTCACCGTGACCTTTTGCGGTTCCACGGGGAGATTGTCCACGCGCAGGCGGTCGTCCAGGAACGGATCGCGATCGGCCGCGATGCGCAGCGGAACATGGCCGGCAACTGTCTCGCCGATGGCCACCAGGCGGTCCGCCAGCCAATCGCCCAGGCCGTTGCGGTCGAGCACCGACATCGCCACGTCGATATTGGTCTTGAACTGGATGAGCCGCTCGCGCGGATCGGTGACCGGTCCCTGGCGGATGCCGGCGAACTCCACTCCGTAATGTTCCTCGAACGTGCGCGCCAACGCGACAAAGTACTCGGAGTTCATTTTCAACGCGTACGGATGACTTTTGTATCCGGCCAACTGATCGCCGTAGCCCGGGATCTTGCCGTCGGCGGCGGCGGGCCAGTATCCCTTGGTGGTTTTGCCGATGACGATCATGGGGCGGCGGTCGGCGGGGTCCCAATCCTCCATGGCCTTGAGGGCCGCCACCACCTGCCCGTAATCGTTCCCGTGGTCGAGCGCGAAGACATTCCAACCGTATGAGGTCCACTGATCGAGCAGGCGGTAGCGGTCGTATTTGGCGTTGATCACGCCGCCCAGCAGGCTGTCGTCAATGCCGGCGTTGTTGTCCGAGAGCATGACGCGCAGGCGCTTGCCCACCTGCAAAGCCAGGGCCTGCGTTTTCAGTTCCTGCGCGTGGCCCTCGGTGAGGGCGAACTCCCCTTCGAGCGCGATGACTTTCGGTGAAGCGGGAGCGCCGATGAAATCCCAGAACGCCGCCTTTCCCGCCGCGGTGGCGATGCCGATTCCGGAAGGGCCGCCGTTGACGTCGTTGGTGACATCGGTGGCTTCGGCATGGCCGGCGAGGGAGCGGATGCCGCGCGCTTTGGCTTGCGCGAACAGCGGATGGTCCGCCAGGCCGGCATCCTGCAGCAGCGTGGCCAGGGCGCCGGCGCCGCGCCGGAATCCCAGCGCATCGACGGGCAGCACGGCCAGCTTCGGATCGGCATAGTAGCGCGGGTCGCCCGTGGCCTGGTAGCGGCGCTCGAGCGCCTGGCCCAGAATCATCCACAGGGCATAGCAGGTGGGGATGCTGTGTCCCGCGGCGAGCATGAACTTGTCCGCGTACGGATGTTTCGGCCGGCGGTAGTCGTAGCGCAAACCGCCCAACTCGGGGCCGGCCAGGTGCGCCGCGACGTTGTACGGCGTGTATGCCAGGGGCCCGCCGAAATGGCCCGTCTGGGCGTAATTGCCCAGCAGGACCAGGGTCATGCAGGTCATGTACCCGATATCTTCCAGACGTTCCCGGTCGTAGGGCACGCGCAGTGGTTCCACCGGCGACAGCAAAGTATCGACGCTCAGAGACAATTTCCGACCCTCCCCAATGGCTGGCTTCCCGGCCCTCGGCTGTGATGATAAACCATTCCTGTTCGCCACGGTAAGGGGAGCGGATGCCGCATGGCTCGTGTATTCTTAGAGTGATCAGAGGCGATACACCATGCGATTCCAGCTATCTCTCATTGCCATCCTCGGCGCCCTGCTCGGCGGAGGATGCGCGACCAAGAAGTATGTTCGCGACACCGCCGCCCCCATTCAAGCCAAGGCGGACCAGGTTGGCCAGCAGGCCACGCAGAATTCCCAGCAGATCGAAGATACACACAACCAGGTGAAACAGGTTGACGAGCGGGCGCAGAACGGCATCAGCGCCGCCCAGGAGCGCGCCGCGGCCGCGGACCGGCATGCGGCCGCCGCCGACCAGCATGCCGGCGAAGCGATGGATAAGGCCAACCAGGTGGCGCAGGTGGCGCAGCAGAATACGCAGGCGCTGCAGGGCCTGACGCGAGCCGTGTCCAACATCGACGACTACAAGCTGCAGACCTCGGCGACGGTGTTCTTCTCATTCGGCAGGTTCACGCTCACCGACGACGGCAGGAAGGACCTGGACCAGCTCGCCCAGCAAGCCAAATCGGACAAGCGTTTCCTGATCACCGTCGAGGGCTATACCGACACTACCGGATCCAAGGAGTACAACGAGGTCCTGAGCCGCCGGCGCGCCGAAACAGTGGTGCAGTACCTGGTTACCAAACACGACATCCCGCTGTATCGCATCCACCGCATCGGGCTGGGCCAGGAGAAGCCGGTCGAGGAGGCGCGCGGCCGCGCGGCGCAGGCCAAGAATCGCCGCGTAGAGGTGAGGGTCTTCAGCGCGGACCAGGTCACGGGCGCTATGGAAGCGCGGTAGCAGTCAAGTTCTATTCCACCGCCGAGACGCCGAGACGCCGAGAATTGTTTGGGATTACTCGGCGCTCTCCGCCGGCTCGGCGCTCTCGGGACTTCGCGGTTATGCTTCCTCGGCGCCTCGGCGTCTCGGCGGTTTATACCGACGCGGGCCTGAGGTGCACTCACGTTACTGGTTGGCTTTGCGAAGACTGCTGAACCAGGCGTCGAAGAAATCGAGCGCGGCTTTGTGTGGGGTTGCGCGCGGCTCGACGTGGTCTCCCAACTCGAGCGCGAGATCGCTCTTCCCCTGGTAGGCCGGCCACTCCGGCAGGCCTTTGCCGTTGGGGTCGCCGGTGGCGGCGAAGTTCACCCAGAATGACGAAACGGTATCGGCAAGCGCGCGGTCCACGGCTTCCCAGGGGCGGCGGCCGGGGTTCAGATTATGAAACACGTAAGGGATCTCGGAGGCGTGATACGCGCCGTAACGGGCGCTGCCCGGGCCGGGAGGGACGCGGCTGAAATAGTAAAGATACACTTTGGATTTCCCGGTAGCGGTTTGCATGCGGGCCCAGGTGCGCATCTCCCAACCGAAAGTCTGGTCGCGGATGACGGCGGCCTGCGAGTCCCAGGCCTCATGGTCGGACCCGGCCGGATAGAGTTTCAGAAAAGCGTCCGTCATCGCGCCGAAACCCTTGGCCCGCTCACGGAACGACTCGGCCGTGACCGACGGCTGGGTAAACGCGGTTCCTTCGCCGGCGTTGGACCCGATGAGCAGCGGCACGTCGTTCTGCTTGCCCGCGGCGAAGATCGCATGGACATCTTTAGGCAACACCCACCCGTCCTCACCAGCCACGAAGCCGCCCTGCACCTTGAGGAGTTCATCGGCGGGCTTGGCGCGCAGCGCGCTCAGCGAATCCGCTCCGGCCGATTGCGCGATCCGCACCCCGGCCTCCTCCATGCGGGCGAGTTTCGGAGTGCGGCCGAAACAGCCGCCGCTTTCCCCGATGGCGCGCTGGAACAGCCCCTTGGCGAGCGGCGTGGCCACGAGCACGTTCACGCTCCAGGACCCGGCGGATTCGCCGAAGATGGTCACCCGCGCCGGGTCGCCGCCGAATTGCGCGATATTGCGGTGGACCCACTCGAGCGCCGCCACTTGGTCCAGAAATCCGTAGGCGCCCGATGAGTGATGGGGCGATTCCCTGGTCAGCTCCGGATGGGCCAGAAAACCGAACACCCCCAGGCGATAGTTGATAGTCACCAGCACCACGCCCTTGCGGGCGGGTTCCTCGCCGTCGTAGGTGGGAATCGAGCCGGAGCCGCGGGTCAGTGCGCCGCCGTGAATCCACACCATCACCGGACGCCGCTCGCCCGCCGATCTCGCCGCCGTCCACACGTTCAGGTAGAGGCAGTCCTCGCTCATGGGCTGCGCCGCGGAGTGGAAGATCGAGCCCTCGGGGTACGGCGTCTGCATGCACTCGCCGGAGAATTTCCCGGCCGCGCGCACGCCCTGCCACGGGGCGGGCGCCTGCGGCGGGCGCCAGCGCAGATCGCCCACGGGCGGAGCGGCGAACGGAATCCCTTTGAACACCCTGACCTCGGGACTCGAGCCCGCGATGCCGGAGAGCAATCCACTATCCACGCGTACCGGGTCGTCGATGGCGGCGGTGAGACGGAAGGCAAGGGCGAGGAGGGCTACCAGCGAGGAGCGAATCATATGAAAGTAATTCTAGCCAAACAACCCGATAGAGAACCAGACGGGCAGAGACCGTTTGCCGCCGGCATGCACATTGCCGTCCGATTGTACATAATTGTACGGGGGTGTACATGAGTTTGAAAGCTGCCGTGCGCCATGCCGGAAACGTGGCCATTGTCGATCTGTCGGGCCGCATCACGCTGGGAGACGGATCGGGGCTGATCCGCAACACCATCAAGGAGCTGATCGCCGCCGGCGAGAAGAACATTCTGCTGAACCTGAAGGATGTGAACTACATCGATAGCTCGGGCCTGGGCGAGATGGTGGGCGCTTACGCCAGCGTCTCCAGCACTCACGGACAGATCAAGCTGCTGAACGTCCATTCCAAAGTCACAGACCTCCTCCAGGTGACCAAGCTTTACACCGTGTTCGGCACCTACTCCGAAGAAGCGGAAGCGCTGCGGAGCTTTGCGGCGGATGCGGCCGGCGCGTGAAGGAGAGGGGCTGGGGGCCGGGGGCCGGGGGCCGGGGAAAGGCAGGCTCGCTTCGCTCGCGTCTTATCCAGAACGCTGCGAGCGAAGCGAGCCAGCCTTTCCCTGGCCCCTGGCCCCCAGCCCCTGTTTCCCGCTCACATCTTCTTCAGCAACTCCGTCATCCGGGCCCAGGCTTCGGTCCGCGCGCGTTTGTTTGGCTCGGTTCCGGCAGGGTCCTCCCCGGCCCGCATGAAGCCGTGACCCGCTCCTTCATAGGTCACCGGCTGGTAGCTCTTGCCCGCGGCTTTCATCATCTCCCCGGTCTTGGGGATGGTGGCGTCCACGCGCGCGTCGCTGCCGCCGTAAAATCCATAGACCGGCGCCTTGATGCGCGCCAGGGCATCGGCCGAATCGGGCGCCGTTCCGTAGAACACGAACGCCGCGGAAAGATCCGGCCGGTTGGTCGCAAACCGGAAGCTGTTGCTGCCGCCCCAGCAGAAGCCCACCACCGCCAGTTTGCCATTCGCCGCGGGCAGTTTCCTGGCATAATCCGCCACCGCGTTCAGGTCGGCCGTCACCTGCTCGGGCGGCAGTTTGCCGATGGCCGCGCGCGCTTCGTCCATGCCCGCGAAATCGCTCGTCTTGCCCCCATTCGGGCCGGCGCCCGAGAGCAGGTCGGGCGCAATCGCGATGTAGCCCGCCTCCGCCACCTGGTCGGCCAGATCGCGCACCCAGTCCGTGAGCCCCATGTTCTCGTGGATCACCACCACCGCCGGGGTCTTGCTCTTCGATTCCGGATAAACCACGAACGCCTCCACCGTGCGCCCGTCGTGCTTCACTTGCACCCATTCCCCATGGTGCGGAGACTTCTCCAGCTTCTGCTTGGCCCAATCCTGTGCGGATGCGGCCGTTGCCAGACAGCAAACGAGCAGTGCAATTCTCATGGGCTAATTATATATGCCCGCCCGGCGGCCAGGCGCCGCCGTCGCCGCCACCGCTCGCCAAGGCAGGTTACAATCCTCGCATGTGGACAGTACGTACTATATACGGCCTGATAATCCTGCTGGCCTTTCCGTCCCGCGCCTTCTGCCAGGCGCAGCCGCTCGATCCGAAGCGTCCCTGGAAGGGATACGCCATACTCGGCAACGGTCATCTCACCGCCGTTTACTCGGATGACAGCCGTATCTCCGCCTTGACCCACGCCAAAGGGATACAGCACTTCTATTTCACGGACTATGCGGCCGACTATGTTGCTTCCACGTCCTTTGACTTACTGGACCGCAACGGCAAGACGCTCGATCCGGCCGGCCCGGACAACGCCGGAATGGAGAATTTCTTCACCACCAGGACTGAGACGCATCTCGCCCACGGCTCTTCCCGGTCGGTCTTGTGTTTCGTCCACCCCAATGACGCAGTCGTACTCTCGGTAGCTGCTCATGGGGCGGGCGGCGGGGCCACTTACAAGTTTGAGGCTCTCATGAGAAAGGAGATTCAAACGGACCGCACCGTCACTCTGACTTCGCTTCAGCAGGAGGGCAACGTCGCGCTCGCGGTCTGGTCGAATGGGGCCGTGTTGGCGATCGCGCCCGTATCTGCGCGGGACAAGGCCGCCGTGAACGGATCGTCCGTCTTGGTGACCGGAAGCCTGGGCGGCGGCACGGCTCGCCGGGAGGTGCTGCTGGTCCCCGCATCGTCCCCCGCCGAAGCCCGCTCAAAACTTCGCGGCCTGCGGGAGAAAGACCTGGCGGCCGGGGCGAAGCGCTATTGGGACTCCTGGATGAACGCGGGCAGGCAGCCGCTCTTCAAGAGCGCCGGCGATCGCGAAGCTCGGTATCTCGAAGCGTACCGGCGAAACCTGTATACGGTGAAGTCGGCCAATCTCAACGGGCAGATCCCGGCGGACATTACCGGACAATTCGTTACCAACAACATGCCGCAACTCTACCCGCGCGATGCCATGATGTGCGCGCGCGTCCTGCTGCTGACCGGCCACACCGGGGAGGCCAGGCAGGTCATCGAGTTCTGGGGCAATCACCGGATTCCCATGAAGACGCCTGGCGAGTGGTACGCCCGCTATGACGCACATGCGCAGGCCGTGGATGCCGGAAGCGGAGCGCGCTTCGACGAGCCGGAGTGGGATGCGAACGGATATTACCTCTACTTACTCAATCAGTATCACCTCAAGACAGGTGTCTGGCTGGCAGACCAGAAGCTCATCTTTGAATTGGCCGACTTTCTGGTCAGTCACATCAGTCCCAACGGTCTACTGTACGAAGGTGGCATCGTCGAATGGACCGGGTATCTGCCCGCAACCAACATGATCTGCGCCGCCGCTCTACAAGCCGCCGCCCAAATGGCGCGTGAGTTCGGCAACCAGGAGAAGAGCAAGGCATATGCCGAAGCGGCACAGCGGATTTCCGCGGCGCTGCCCCAGATGTTCGATGAGCGGCAGAATACTTACGCCGATGTACGCTTCACCGGGAAAAAGGGCGAGCACGGCGAGAGCCTGGCCGGCCAGTCCGGCGAGAAAGTGTATCTCTGGGATACCACGGCCAACGTCGGCGTCATTTGGGGTTATCCGAATCATCCCGCCATGGGACAGTCGAATCTCTTCTATGCGAAGAACACCGTGAAGGTGGGGGGCGGCATGCAGTATTTTGACACGCCCGACCCCGGCCTGGCAGCCTACGGACATGACGTCTTTTTCTTTACCACCGCCGCTGCCGCGCAATACGAATGTCTCTATGGAAGTAAGTCCGCCGCGAAGGACTTTATCGACTGGATGCTCCGCAATACGAACGTATATGGCTTGATGCCCGAACGCATCCACCTGGACGAAAGCGATTGCAGCCCGGCGTCGCCGCTCTCCTGGTGCAGCGCCGAGTTTGCCGCGGCATTACTCCTGTGGAGCGAGCCGTAGTTGAACGCTGCCTGCCCGCCCCGCGCCGCCCTACTCGCGCGGGGCCATCACCAGGCCGGCCGCCCCCACAATACCGGATTTGTCCGCGACCTGCTGCTCCACCAGCGGCACTTCGCGGCCCAGCAATCCACGCGAGCGATTCCAGACCTCCTCTTGCAGGGGAAGCAGCAGATCTGCGCCGGCATCGGCCACGTGGCCTCCCAGGATCACGATCTCGGGATCGAACACGTGCAGGAGGCCGGCGATGGCGGCGGCCAGTTTATGAATGGCCTTGGAGACGATGGCGTGCGAAAGCTCGTCGCCTTCGCTGGCCGCCTGAAACACCGTGCGGCAGGTGGCGAGCTGGGGCTGTTCCCGGAAGAGCCGCGTGAGCGTGGAGGCGCAGCCGCGATGCACGGCGGACCAGGCCTCGCCTTCGATGGCGCGCGCCGAGAAAGCCGTGGCCAGGCATCCGCGATTGCCGCAGGCGCACAGCGGCCCGTCGGCATCGATGGTCACATGGCCCAGGTGGCCGGCCATGCCGCTATGGCCGCGCAGCAGATGCCCGTTGGCGATGACCGCGCCGCCCACGCCCATGCCCAGCGTCAGCATCACGACATCGGAGTGGCCGCGCGCGGCGCCCCATACCATCTCGCCGGCCATGGCCACGCGCGCGTCGTTGTCGGCGAAAACCGGCACGTCCAGGGGCAGCCCGATCAGGTCGCTGAGCCGCAGCCCCTCCAGGTAATGCAGCACCCCCGGCAGAATCTCCACCTGCGTGCTGTCCGGGTTGATCAGGCCCTTGCAGCCCACGCCCACCCCGGCGGGCAGCGCCGTGGCCTCCAGCAGCCAGCGGATCGCGTCGTGCAGCGCGGGCAGAAAGCTGTCCAGGTCGCCTGGCGTCTCGATGGTGCGCGAGGCCAGGATCGCCCCCTTTTCGTCCACCATCCCCGCCTTGATCTGGGCCCCGCCGATATCGATGCCTAATAACACCATGGGCACATTCTAATGGAAATGGCGGCGGCTCATACCGGAACGTCCCGCCGGCTCAAGCCAGCTTTTCCAGGATGTCCGGGATCTCAAAGACAGCGCGGTTGTGATTCCGTTCCGTGGCGGCGCGAAACCGCGCATACGCGGCCGGCTCGAGCAGTTCGTCCACGGCCCGCGCGATGGCGCGGAAATTCGGCAGCACGATGCCCACGCCCTGTTCGCGGACCCACGCGGCGTTGTAGCGCTCCTGGGGAAGCGTCCAGGCATTGCACTCCACGATCAGCGGCAGCCGCATGGCCACGGCTTCGCTGATGCTGCCCGGACCCGGCTTGCCGATGAAATAGTCGGCGAGCTGCATGTAACGCGGCACCTCCCTGGTGAAGCCCTCCACAAACAGCGGCGCGGCGTGCGGCCGGGCCTGCAACGCGGCGCGCAGCTTATCGTTGTGCCCGCAGACGATCAGGAGCTGGCGGCCCGCGAGGCTAGCGGCGATCTTGAACATCGTCATCGAGCCTTCCCCGCCGAACAGCACTAGCCCCACCGGCAGCGCGGGGTCGAACCCGAGACTCGCGCGCGCCTGGTTGCGCTCATCGGGCCGGAGCGGCTCGATCCCGTAGAACCGCGGATTCAGGATCATGCCCGATACGCGGTGCACGCGCGATTCCGCGTGGCCCATGGCGAGCGCCTGCTCCACTGCCCGGTCCGAGCCGCAGATGAAATGCTGCTCCTGCCGTTCGATCCAGAAGTGTGGCGGATAATCGGCGAGGTCGGTCAGGATGGTGACCAGCGGCACGCCGGGGAGCGCGCTCCGCAGGCTCTCGCCCAAGGCGCGGTTGAAGTTGGGCACCAGCGACACCACCAGGTCGGGCCGGCTCTGGCGCCAGAACCCGGCGAGCGCGCGCACCTGCTGCGCATGGAACAGGCGGATGACCGCGTGCATCGCCGCCATGAGCTGCGGCGAGCCGAGCGTCCAGCCCTTCTTGAGCATGAGGTTGTAAACGTCCTGCAGCCGCAGCCCGGTGAGTTTACGGAAGATGTCCAGCGCATCGAGCAGCTCCTGGAGATTCACCATGCGGATTTCAAAGGGCCGCCCCTGCTCGGCCATCACCTGCCGCAGCGCGTTGGCCGCGGAGCGGTGCCCGCCGCCGGCGTCGAAAAAGATGAAGTCGAGCTTCTTCATCAGTCCCGCTTCGCGGTCGAGTCCGGCACCTCTATGGGGTAATACTGTCGCGCGATGAACACCACCATCATCGCAATCAGGAAGCAGGTCGCGCCCACCAGCAGTCTTCTGATAAACCTTTCGTCAAAGAGCAGCGGTTGATATTTTTCGGAGATGGCCAGATCGAAAACGCGGTCGATTTTGCTCAACAGGAACCCGGTCGCGAAAGCGGAAACGACCTTGCCAAAGGATCCAAACTGGTGCTGCTCTTTCTTCCCGTAGGGCGAGCTGAGTGTGCCTGCCGCCCAACCGAGTGCGGCTCCGAAAACCGCCGAGAGCGCCGCGAGGTCGTCCCACCATTTCACCAGGAGAACGAGAACGACGATTAGCAGCGCGGCCGCGGAGCCGAGGGCCCACTTGAACTTTTCCTCTTTTTTCTGAGGTATGCCTATGCCCACACTCGCCTCCCATCTGGTCCATAGATCATATCAGGCCCTTCCCGCCGCGTAGTCCGGACAGCAGCACGCCGCAACGATGCGAGAATGGGGCGGAGGCGCGCGTGTTGACGGCGTACCTGATCTTCGCCGCCACTTACCTGGTGCTGGCCATCGGCCGCCTGCCCGGCTTTCGCGTGGACCGCACCGGCGCGGCCATTATCGGCGCCAGCCTGATGCTCGCGGCCAACATTCTGACCGTGGAGGAGGCGTATGCCGCCATCAATTACGACACCATCATGCTGCTGTTCGGCATGATGATCGTCGTGGCCAACCTGCGGCTCTCCGGGTTCTTTACGCTGGCCAGCGCCTGGGTGGTGGAACATGCGCGGCGCCCGCTGGTCCTGCTGTGCGGCATCGTGGTGGTCTCGGGCGTTTTCTCCGCCTTTTTTGTAAACGACACGATGTGCCTGGTGTTGACGCCGCTGGTGGTCGAGATCACCGGAAGATTGCGCCGCAATCCGGTTCCGTACCTGCTGGCGGTGGCCATGTCGTCCAATATCGGCAGCGTCGCCACCATCACCGGCAACCCGCAGAACATGATGATCGGCAGCTTCTCGCACATCCCCTACCGGGCGTTCGCCGGGGCACTGGCGCCGGTGGCCGCCGTGGGCCTGTTATTGACCGTCGCGGTTATCGCGCTGGTTTATCGCGCTGAATTCCGCCTGGAGAATGAACTGCGCGTCGCACACCACGCGGTGCGCGTGCACCGCGCGCTGATGGTGAAGTCGCTGGCGGTGGCGGCGGCCATGATCGTGTTCTTCTTCGCCGGCTGGCCGGTGGCGAAGGTGGCGGTGGTGGCCGGCGCGCTGCTGCTGTTGACGCGGCGGGTGAAACCGGAAAGAGTGTACCGGGAAATCGATTGGAGCCTGCTGGTGCTGTTCATCGGGCTGTTCATCGTAGTCGCCGGCGTGGAGAAGACGGACTTGCCGGCCCGCCTGTTCGCCGCGGCGTCGCGCTACCACCTGGACCGCACGGGGCCCTTGAGTATTTTCGCCGCTTTACTTTCCAACCTGGTGAGCAACGTGCCGGCCGTCCTGGTGTTCAAAGGGTTCATCGCGCGCCTGCCGGACGCCACGCACGCCTGGCTGGCGCTGGCCATGTCCTCGACCCTGGCAGGCAACCTCACGGTGTTGGGGTCGGTGGCTAACCTGATCGTGGTGGAGCGGGCGCGGCGCGAAGTGAAGATAACGTTTTGGGAGTACGCCAAAGCGGGCGTGCCGCTGACGGTAGCGACCATGGCGGCGGGCGTCTGGCTGCTGGGGTGAGCCGCCGGGCTTCTCTGCTAAACTAGCGGATTGCTCCCGCAGCTTTCCCACGCCGGCGAGTGGTTTCTGCGCTCCGGTATCCAAGAACCGACGGGCGGCGTGGCCCGCTATTACCGCGCCGACCTGGGCCGCAACCATGCCGTTTCGACCGAGATCACGGCCTATGCCGCCAGCGCCCTGGTCTACCTGCATGCGGCCACCGGCGAACGGCGGTACCTCGACCGCGCGGCCGCCGCGGCCCGTTTTCTGGTGGACGCCGCCTGGGATCCGGCGGCGCGCGCCATGCCGTTTGAAGTGGCGCCGCCGGAATTCATCTACTTTTTCGATTGCGGCATCGTGGTTCGCGGCTTGCTGGCCGCGTGGCGCGCCACGGGCTGCGAGGAACTGCTCGGGGTGGCGACCGCGCTCGGCCGCTCGATGGCATGCGACTTCGCGGCCCCCGACGGCAGCTTTCACCCCATCCTCGCGCTTCCCGGCAAGCGGCCGCTGGAACGGGACCCGCAGCGCTGGTCGCGCTCCGCAGGCTGCTACCAGTTGAAGGCCGCGCTGGGATGGTGGGAACTGGCGGACGCCACCGGCGATAGTTCCTTCCGCGAACCATACGAACGCCTTTTGGAGAGCTCGCTGCGTACCTGGGGCGATTTTCTGCCCGGCCATCCGGACCGGCACATGGTCATGGACCGCCTGCATGCCTTCCTCTATTTCCTGGAGGGACTGCTTCCGCGCGCGGCCGACAAGCGGTGCGCCGCGGCCCTGTGCGAGGGCATCCGCCACACGGCCCATTACCTCCACGAGATCGCTCCGGATTTCGCGCGCTCCGATGTCTACGCGCAGTTGCTGCGTATGCGGATTTACGCGGACGGGGCCGGCGTGGCGCCGCTCGACCGGGCCGCCGCGGGGGACGAGGCCGAAAAGCTGGCCGGGTTCCAGGCCGCAGGCGGCGACACCCGAACCGCCGGCGGCTTCTACTTCGGACGCAAAGGCGGCGCCCTCGCGCCCTTCCTCAGCCCGGTGTCCACGGCCTTCGCCATCGAAGCGCTGGCGCTCTGGGATGAGTGCCGCGGCGGCCCGGCGCCTGCCCGGCCGGGTTTTCCGATGTGACCTTGCGGCGGGAAATCCAGATCGCCTGGTGGCACGGGGCGGCGCGAGTTGCCGGGAAGCTGCGCCGGAGACGGTGGCGCGCCCGGCCATGGCCCGCGCGCGCGGCGGAAAAAGGGGTCTCCGTGGTGATTCCCTCCCGCAATGGTAGACACCTGCTCGCCGCGCAACTGCCGGCGATTGCCGCCGAGCTGGAGCCGCTCGCCGCGGAGATCGTCATCGTGGACAACGGCTCGGAGGACGGCACCGCGGAGTGGCTGCGCGGCGCCTGGCCGCAAGCGCTGGTGGAACTCTCGCCCGAGCCGCTGTCCTTCGCCCGCGCGGTGAACCGCGGAATCGCGCGCGCCCGGTTCTGCCACATCTGCCTACTGAATAACGATATGGCGATCGCGCCCGGCTTCTTTCGCGAGCTCGAACGCCCCTTCGCGCGCGTGCCCGATCTTTTCTGCGCCACCGCGCAGATCCGTTTTCCGGAAGGGGTACGCCGCCAGGAGACGGGCAAGGCGGTGATGGCGCAGACTTCCCCCGAGGATTTCCCCATTCGCTGCGACGAGCCGTTTCCCGGCGAAGACGGCAGTTATGTGCTCTACGGCAGCGGCGGCTGTTCGCTATACGACGCCGCCCGGCTGCGCGCTCTGGGCGCGGTGGACGAGGCTTACGCGCCGGCGTATGTAGAGGACCTCGATTTAGGCTATCGCGCGTGGCAGCGCGGCTGGCCCACCGTGTATGTAGCCGGCGCGGTGGTGGAGCACCGGCACCGGGCCACCACCTCGCGATACTTCACCGAGCCGCAGCTCGAGCAGATTCTGGAAACCAACCATCTCCGGTTTCTGGCGCGGGCGGTAGCGGACCCGCGCCTGTTCCGCAGGTTGTGGAGCCAGGCGCTCGACCGTTTGCGCTTGCTCGCCGGCCGAAGCCCGGCGGCGCGGCATGCCCTGAGGAAGGCCGCGGGGATCGCCCTCGGCGGGGGCCCGGCCGATCCGCCGGAGTATTCCGAAGAGTTGTTCCTGGCGCTGACCAATGGCGACGTGGCGGTGTTTCCCGGCCAGGCCCGCGCGGGCGAGCCGGCCGTTTTGCAGGCCGGGCAATTGGACACGCCTCCGCCCGAGGTCCTGGCAAAGTACGTGGAGGTGGTTCTGGTGCGGGCCGCGAGCGATCTGGCGCTGCGCGCAGCGCAGGAGTGGACCGGGCGTAAGTGGAAAGTGGGGTAGGCCTGCGCCTGGGCAGGCCAGGAGGCCCACCCCACTTGCCTCTAGACGACGTCGGGCGTGACGACGGGTTCCGGTTCGGGGGCGGGCGGCGGTGCCACCGGGGGCGGCGCTGGCGGAGGCGGTGCGGCGACCGTCTTCGCGACAACTTTTTTGGGCGCAGCCTTCTTGGGGGCCTGCTTTTTCGCTGCCGCTTTCTTGGGAGCGGCCTTCTTCGCTACCTTCTTGGGAGCTACCTTCTTGGGAGCCGCCTTTTTGGGCGCGGCTTTCTTGGCTGCCTTCTTCGGGGCGGCCTTCTTCACGGCCTTCTTCACAGCCTTCTTCGCTGCTTTCTTGGGGGGCTTTCTCGCCATTCTTGTCTACCTCGAAAATAGTTTTGGCTCCGCCGGGCGGGTCAACCTATCTTATCTCACTGTCCGAGCGAAAGCGCGTCGCCGATCGAGTCCAGCAGGCGTGAAACGTCGTAGGGTTTCTGGATGAATCCGGCCACTCTCTTCTGTCCGAATCGGCGTCGGGCTTCGGTTTGGTCGAGGCCGCTCGACAGAAGCACGGGAACCGCGGAGTCGATGGCCTGCAACTGATCCAGGGTTTCCTCGCCGCCCAGGACGGGCATGAGCAGATCGAGAATCACCAGCGAGATCAGGCTGTGGTGCTGTTGAAACAGCTCCAACCCGGTCTGCCCGTTGTCGGCCGTCAGAACGCGGAATCCAGCGCGCTCGAGCACCGTCTTGGCGACGTTGCGCACGATATCCTCGTCGTCGATCACCAGCACGGTTGCGCCGGCGCCCTCCAGGCGGCGCGCTTTCCGGGAATTCGCGGCGGTGGCGGGGCGCGCGGAGGCGGGAATCAGGACCTGGAAGGAACTGCCCGCGCCCACGGCGCTATAAACGCGAATGGCGCCCCGATGGCCTTTGACGATGCCCAGCACGGCGGCGAGGCCCAGGCCGCGGCCGGTGAACTTGGTGGTGTAGAAGGGATCGAAGATGCGCGCCCGGATGGCGTCATCCATGCCGCAGCCGCTATCTTTGACTTCGATCCAGACGTAGACGCCGGCAGTGAGCTGGTCGGCGGCGTAACTCTCTCGAGCGTCCTTCTCCGAGAGTTTGCGCACCCCGGCCTGGATCTCCACCTTGCCGGGCTCGTCCTCGCCGATGGCTTCGGCGCCGTTGATCACCAGGTTCATGATGAGCTGCTGGATCTGGCCCGGGTCCGCTTCGATGGCGGGCAGATCGGAGGCGATATCGAAGCTGAGCTCGACCGTCTTGGGGATGGACGTCTTGATGAGCGTGGAGATTTCCCGAATCAGCTCGCCCACGTCGATGTGCTGAATCACGAACTGCCCTTTTCCGGCATAGGCCAGCATCTGGCGGGTCAGGTGCGCGGCGCGCTCCGCGGCATTGACGATCTCGCGCAGTTGCGTGCGGGTGCGCTGGTCGGGGGGGGTATCGGCATAAGCCAGGCTGGCGTTGCCCATGATGCCGGTGAGCAGGTTGTTGAAGTCGTGCGCGATGCCGCCGGCCAGCAGGCCGAGGCTCTCCAGCCTCTGGGTATGCTGCAGCTCGCGCTCGAATTTCCGGCGCTCGGTAAGGTCGCGAATATTGAACTGAATGGCCGTACGGCCGGACTCGGAGTAGACATTGGCCACCACTTCGGTGAGCACGTCGCGCCCGTCGCGGGTCCGCACCGTCAGCTCCGGAAAATTGGCCACGCCCTGATCGCGGATGCGCTCCAGCGCCGGCCGCACCTGCGGAACATCGCGCAGGGGTTCGATTTCCCAGACTACCTGGCCGACAATCCGATCGCGGGGGAATCCGAATATCTCTTCGACCGCCGGATTGATATCGTCGATCATGCCGCTGGCGGCATCGACGATGACAATGGCGTCGCGGGCGGACTCGAACAGGCGGCGGTAGCGGGCCTCGGCGGCTTGTTTCTGCGCGGTGACGTCTTCGAATGCCAGCAGGATCAAGTTGCGGTCGAGGCTCTCGAAACGGCGGGCGTTGAGCAGCAGGAACTTCTTCCCGCCTTCCGGCGCGCTGTGCTCGACCTCCAGGTCATAGAGCGTGACATCGCGGTCGCGCAGGCGGTCCAGAAGCTCGTGGACGCGGGGCACATCCAGCTCGCCGCGGCCCATGCGGAAGACGTTGCGCCCGGCGGCGGCGTCCGGGGAGACGTCGAACCATTGGTGGAAGCTGCGGTTGGCGTTGCGGATGGAAAGATCCTGATCCAGCACCACCAGCGGTTCGCGCACGGTGTCGACGATGGCTTGGGCGTAATCGCGCGCCTGCCGGACCTCGTCCACGCTGCGCTTCAGCTCGTTGACGTCGAGGAGTTGCAGGACGGCGCCATCGATGCGGTTGTCGCTGGTCCGGTAGGGACGCACGCGCATCAGGTACCATCGCCCTTCCTGGTCCTGCACCTCCTGCTCATACGGGGTGAGCGTTTCCAGCACGCCCTTGAGGGCCGCTTCCAGGCTGGCGACATTGACGCGCGGCTTGAGGTCGCCGATGGGGCGGCCCACATCGGCTGGAATCACGTGCAGGACTTTGCCGGCCATGGGGGTGAAGCGGCGGATGCACAGGTCGCTGCCCAACATGACGACGGGCATGTTCATGGAGCTGAGCAGGTTGGTGAGATCGTCGTTGAGCTGGCCCAGCTCCGCGTTGCGGCTGCCCATCTCGGCATTGATGGTGTTGAGCTCCTCGTTGGTGGACTGCAGCTCTTCCTTGGCGGTCTGCAGCTCTTCATTGGTGCTTTGCAGTTCTTCGTTGGCGGATTGCGCTTCCTCGTTGGTGGAGCGGAGCTCCTCGATGATGGTTTGCAGGTACTGGCGCGAGGAGACCAGCTCCTGTTCCATCTGGACGATGCGGAGTGCCGGGTCGGTGGCGATGGCTTCGGGCGGTGGGGCAACGGCCGCCGGCGGCGGGGGGAACGGCGCCACGGCATCCCGGCTTTGCTCCGGCGGCGCGGCCATGGGGTAACGCGGCAACTGGGAGTAGCCCGAGAGCCTCTCCGTGATCTCGAAACCGGCGGGCTCCACATTGGGTTTCCGGCAGTAGATGCGGTGCTCGGCATCGAGGGTATCGAAGTAGTCGCTCAGGCCGCCCAGGCTTTCCGACGTGCCCAGCATCAGGCACCCGCTGCGCTTCAAGGCATAACCGAGAGTGGCGATGACGCGCCGCTGCAGTGGCATGGCGAAATAGATGAGGAGGTTCCGGCAACTGATCAGATCCATGTGCGAGAGGGGCGGATCCTTGGCGATATTGTGCCGCGAGAAGACGCAGGTTTCCCGAATGCCGCGGCCGATCTGGTAACCGGATTCGGTGCGCACGAAGAAGCGGCGGACGCGTTCCGCGGCCATCGCGGAAACCGCGCTTTCCGGGTAGACGCCGGCGCGGGCGCGGGCAATGGCGGCTTCGCTGACATCGGTCCCGAACATCTGCATGGGGTAATCGAGGTTCGCGTCTTCCAGATGTTCGATGATCGCGATCGCGAGCGAATACACCTCTTCTCCCGACGAACAGCCCGGCACCCACACGCGGATGGGATCGTCCTTTCCGCGGTCTCGCAGAATGAGGGGAAGAGCGACGTTCTTCAGCGTTTCAAATACCTGGGGATCGCGGAAGAAATCGGTGACGTTGATCAGCAGGTCGTTGAATAAAGACTGCACCTCGGCGGAATCGCGTTCCAGCAGGGCGAGGTACTCCTCGAGACGTTCGGTTTTGCACAGCACCATGCGGCGCATGAGGCGGCGCCTGATGGTGGGCTCTTTGTATTGGGTGAAATCGACGCCCGTGTTGTGGCGCAGCAGCACCATCATCTTGTGGACGACGGTGGCGCTGCCCATCGGTTCCGGCAGCGGCTGGCGCCGATAGGGGTGGCGGGCAATGGCCGCCAGCTCTTTGGCGATCAAGCGGGGCGAAAGGACGAAATCCACCGCGCCCGCGGCGATGGCGTTGCGCGGCATGCTGTCGAACTTGGCGCTGTGGTCCTGGGCGAAGGTGATGCCGCCTTCGTTCTTGATGGCTTTCAAGCCGAGCGTGCCATCCGACGCCGTACCCGAGAGAACCACACCGATGGCGCTGGTGCGCCGGTCTTCGGCGAGCGAAGCGAAAAAAGTATCGATGGGCAGGTGATGATCGGCCCGCTCGTCGCGCGGTTTCAGGCTGAGCACCCGATCCGCGATGACCATGAGGGAATTGGGCGGAATCACGTAAATACGGTCGGGTTGCACCGGTGTGTCGCCCTGCACCTGGAGCACGGGCATCGGGGTTTTGACCGAGAGCAGCCCGGCGAGGGCGCTTTCGTGGTGGGGATCGAGGTGCTGCACCAGCACAAACGCCATCCCCGTTTGGGCGGGCAGATGCTTCAACAGCTCGGTGAACGCTTCGAGACCACCCGCCGAAGCGCCCACGCCCACTACCGTGAAATTATCGGCGGGCGGCCCGTGTTCTTCGGCCGGCGGGGACGCCGCGGTGGCGGGCTCTCGCTCCGCAGGTGCTTTTCGTTTGGGCGAGGTTCCAGTCCGTTTGGGCTTGGACTTCATCGCTTACAGGATATGCTTTCAGAGCAGGGGGTGCAATGCGTGACGGGAATCGTTCTGTACCGTTTACGTTGCGCACAATTTTGGCTCAGCGGACGTGATATGCTGGCGCCCAAACACCATGGCCAGGCACACAATTTCAGATGTCCGCTTTCCGTGGAGTAGGCCTCCTGGTAGGCCTCCAGGCCTGTCCCCATGGCCCGAAGGGCCACCAAAGGTGATGAAAGCCGCGAGAAGGCGGGTTACCAACCCGCCGCAGGATTCCATCCCGCCCCACACGGCGAGGCTTTCAACCGTGGCCGGCACGCGGAGCGCGCCTTCGGCGCGAGCCAGGCTGACCGGAGGGCGCCCCGGCCAACCCCACTCAGGTAAGCTGGCTGCGTTTCTTCTGTTCTGCGTCCTGGCGCCGGCGGCGTCGGGCCAGGGGCATGCGATTGTGCTGCGCGCGGCGCGTCTGCTGGATATCGAGAGCGGAAAGATGGTGGCGCCCGGCGAGGTGTTGGTCGCGGGCGAACGGATTGTGGAAGCGGGCGCGGCGGTGACGCATCCCGCGGGCGCGGAAATCATCGAACTGGGCGACCGCACGCTCATGCCGGGGATGATCGACGCGCATATTCACCTGTTTCTGCATCCCGGCGCCGAGGATCTGCAGACGGTGGAGGAGTCGGTGCCGCACCGCACGCTGCTGGCCGTGCTGGCGGCGCGCGACGACCTGATGGCCGGCTTCACGGCGGAGCGCGACATGGGGACCGAGGGCGCCGGCTCGGCCGACACGGCGGTGCGCAACGCCATCGACCGCGGCCTGTTCCCCGGTCCGCGCCTGCGCATCAGCGGCAACGCCGTGGACATCCTGGGCGGGCACGAGGATGGCAACCGCTTCAACCCCGAACAGCACGTGCTCTCCAACGCCACACGGGCCAACAACGCCGAAGAACTGGTGGCCGCCATCCGCCAGCAGTTCAAAGAGGGCGCCGATTTCATCAAGATCTACGAGACCGGACCGGATTCGGTGGTGGATGGAAAATTCGCGACCGTCTACCAGTACACCGAGGACGAGCTGCGCGCCGCGGTGCGCGAGGCCGCCCGCCTGGGCCGGCACGTGGCGGTGCATGCCACCGGCGAACCGGGCACGCTGTTTGCCGCGCGGGCGGGTGTGGTCTCCATCGATCACGCCAATCAGCTCGGCGGCGAAACCATGCGCCTGATGCGCGAAAAGCAGATCTTCGCGGTACCGACCTTCACCATCTTCGAGTATTTCGCGGATCATGCGGCTACGCCTGCCGCGGCGGAGCTGGAACGGCGGATGATCGACTTGCACGTCCAGGAGTTTCGCAAGCAACTGGCCGCCGGCGTGCCCGTGGCGATGGGTTCCGACGTCGGCCCGTTTCCCCACGGCACGCAGGCGCGCGAGTTCGTGCTGATGGTGAAGTACGGCATGACGCCGCTGGACGCCGTGCGTGCCGGCACGCTGAACGGAGCGCGCCTGCTCGGCTGGGAGGGACAGATGGGCGCGCTGAAGCCGGGCTACCTGGCCGATGTCATCGCCGTCCCCGGCGACCCGTTGCAGGATATCGGCGTGTTGCAAAAGGTGACTTTCGTGATGAAGGGAGGGGTGGTCTGCCGGCGCTGATCCCCATTGCCGATCATCCCGCGAATGGGCTGCTCATCACAATCTGCCACCCGCCGGCGCCGCCTTGCCGCACAATCGTTTCATGAAACTCTTCCTGCTTTCGTTCGCACTCGCCACTGGCCTGCTGGCCCAGGACCCTTTCCAGGTCAAGGTCTCCGGCCACGGCCAACCCATGATCCTGATCCCCGGCCTCTCCTCTTCGGGCGAGACCTGGGACACCACCGTCGCTCATTATAAGGACCGCTTCGAATGCCACGTCCTGACGGTCGCCGGGTTCGCCGGCGTGCCGCGCGTGCCGGCCCCCATGCTCGATAAGGTCCGCGACGGCCTGGCGGCTTACATCCGCAAGAACAAGCTCGGCAAGCCCGTCATCGTGGGCCACAGCCTCGGCGGCTTCGTGGCCCTCGACTTCGCGTCCAAGTACCCCGAACTTGCCGGTAAGATCGTCATCGTCGATTCGTATCCCTTCTTCGCCGGCCTGTACGGCCCCGATGTCACTCCCGAAAAGGCCAAGGAGAACGCCGAGCAGATGCGCAAGGGCATGAGCGCGCAGTCGCAGGACGACTACGTGCGCTACGTCAAATCCGGCATGTCGACGCGCTCCATGGTCACTAAGGATTCCGACCTCGACCGCATCATCGCGTGGGGCCTGGCCTCGGACCGCACCGCCGTCACCGATGCCCTGGTGGAGCTTTTCACCGCCGACCTCCGCGACGGTCTCGCCAACATCAAATGCCCCGCGCTGGTGCTGGCCACCTGGATCGGCTTCAAGGAATACACCGACCGCGCCAAGACCGAAGCCAATCTCAAGGCGCAGTACGCCAAGCTGGCCGGCGTCCAGATTGAGCTGAGCGACACGGCGCGCCACTTCATCATGTTCGACGAGCCGGCCTGGATGTTCGGGAAGCTGGACGGCTTCCTGGCGGGGGCCAAGACCGTGTCCGCGAAATGAAGAATCGCGCCTATTGGATCTGCCAGGTCTGCGGCTGGGGCGCGTACTCGGCCGTGGGCCTTTGGTTCGCGGTCCGCGCGGTGGGCCCGCAGCCCGGCGTAATCGCCGGCTACATTCTGTTCTTCTGTTACAGCATTGCGCTGACCCACCTGTTGCGCCGCGAGATCCGCCGGCGGCAGTGGCTGGGAACGTCCACCAGGCATGCGTTTCTGCGCCTGGTGCCGGCCGCGCTTCTGGTGGGCACGGTGGACTCGGCCCTGGTGGTGGCGTTTTCCCACCTGCTGCCGGGCAACGCCGCCACCCACTTCACCAAGCCGATGGATATGATCGGCCTCTGGATGGCGCTGTGCGGCGTCGCCATCGTCTGGACCCTCCTCTACGTCGCGGTGACGGCGGCGCGCCACTACCGCGAGTCGCGCCTCCACGGGCTGCAACTGCAACTGGCGCTGCGCGAGGCGGAGTTGCGCGTGCTCGAAGCGCAGATCAATCCGCACTTCCTTTTCAACTGCCTCAATTCCATTCGCGCGCTGGTGATCGAAAACCCGCCGCTCGCCCAGGATATGCTTACGCGGCTCGCCAACATTCTGCGCTACAACCTGCACCGCGGGGCCACCCACACCGTCCCGCTGGCCTCCGAGGTGGAAGTGGTGGCCGACTACCTGGCGCTGGAATCGGTGCGCTTCGAAGAGCGGCTGCGCGTGCAGGTGGCCATCGACCCCGGCGCCGGCGGCGTCCCCATCCCGGCGATGCTGCTGCAAACCCTGGTGGAGAACGCGCTCAAGCACGGCATCGCCAGCCTGCCGGCGGGCGGCGACCTGCGCATACACGCCGCCGCGGAGCCGGATGCGGTGGTGGTGGAGGTCGAGAATTCCGGCCAGCTCGCCGAGCCCAAGGCCGGCGCTACCCAGGTCGGCCTGGCCAATGTCCGTGAGCGGCTGCGCATTCTGTACGGCGAGCGCGCCAGCCTGCACCTGGCGAACCGCAATGGCGGTACGGTCGTGGCCACGGTGCGCATTCCGAGGTCGGCATGAAAGCTCTGATTGTGGACGACGAACGCCTGGCGCGCCTGGAGCTGCGCCGCCTGTTGGCAGCGCATCCCGAAGTCGAGATCGCGGGCGAAGCCCGCGGCGCCGAAGAAGCTCGCGAGCTGATCGCCAGGCTCGCACCGGATCTGCTTTTCCTCGATATCCAGATGCCGGGGATGACCGGCTTCGATCTTCTGGAACGCCTGGAAGACGTGCCGCAGGTGATCTTCACCACAGCCTACGACGAGTACGCCATCAAGGCCTTCGAGGTGAATGCGCTCGACTACCTGTTGAAGCCCATCGCCCCGGCCCGCCTGGCTGCCGCGCTGGCCAGGGTCCGTCCCGGCGTTCCCCACACCCGCCTGGAGCAGGTCTTCGTGCGCGAAGGCGAGCGCTGCTGGATTGTCCGCCTGCCCGATATTTTCCTGCTGGAATCGGAGGGCAACTACACGCGCGTCTGTTTCGGCGGCGAACGGCCGCTCATCCGCCGCTCCCTGAACGCGCTCGAAAAGCAGCTCGACCCGGCCATGTTTTTCCGCGCCGGCCGCAAACAGATCATCAACCTGAAGTGGATCGCCAAGGTGGACGTCGCCCTGGGCGGCGGTCTGGCGGTTACACTGCGAGGCGGCCCGGTAATCGAGATGTCGCGGCGGCAATCCACGCGGCTGAGGGAGACGCTCAGCCTGTAAGTCCTCACTCCCCCGCGCGCACCGTCTCCGATAGCGGCAGGTTGCGCGAGGAGGCACCCACCCACAACTTGTAGTCTCCCGGAGGCAGTTCCCAGGCGTCTTTCTGCTCGTTGAAAATCGACAGGTAGAAGGGATCAATGGCGATGGTCACCGTCTTCGATTCTCCCGCCTGCAACTCCACCGGCTCCCAGGCCACCAGGCGCTTCGGGGGTTCGCCCGCGGCGGCCGGCAGCGTGGCGTACACCTGCGCCACTTCAATGCCCGCGCGCTTGCCGGTGTTCTTCAGCGTGAAGACCACCTGGGGGTTGCGCCCGCCCGAAGCGTGCATGCCGGAGTACGCGTACGTCGTGTAGGAGAGGCCGTGGCCGAAGGGAAACAGCGGCACCTTGTCCTGCGCGTCGTACCACTTGTACCCCACCTGCAAGCCTTCGTTGTAGACGATGTCGAACGGAGGGAGCTGCCGCCGGAAATCGGGCGTGCCTCCGGCGGGCGCGGGCGTTGCCGCCTCCGCCGGACCGAACACTTTCGCGTGCGGCAGATCGGCCTCGCTCTTGGGAAACGAGAGTACCAGTTTGCCCGATGGATTCACCTCGCCGAAAAGAATCGCCGCGATGGCTTCGCCTCCGCGTATACCCGGATACCAGGCTTCCAAGACGGAGCTTGCGCCCTCGATCCACGGCATGGTGACCGCGCCGCCCGTCTCGAGCACCACCACGGTGCGCGGATTGGCGGCCGCAACCGCCTCCACCAGCCGGTCCTGATTCTCGGGCAGCGACAGGGTGGCCAGGTCGCGGCCTTCGCTGGCCGGTTGGTTCACGAACACGATGGCCACGTCGGACGCCTTGGCCAGCGCCGCGGCCGCCGCCGGATCCGCGCCATCGTGGAATTGAACCTTGGCGAGCGGCGCCTTGGCAGCGATCGCCTTCAGCGGCGAGGACGGATGCCACATCGGCGTTCGGAGCATGCGATCGAGCGGCGAAGTACCAGGGGGCGGCGGCGGTGGCGGCACGGCGTTTCCGCCGGCGGCGTCCACCTGCGCCGACCCGCCGCCCGAGAGCACCCCCACGTCGGCATGCGCACCGATCACCGCAATGGATTTCAGCTTCGCCGCACTCAGCGGCAGCAGGTTGCCGCCGTTCTTCAGCAGCACCGTCCCGCGCTCGGCCACCCGCGCGGCGAACTCCAGGCCGCCGAATACGTCGGGCACGCGCGCCGGCGCGCGGTTGTCGAACTGGCCGGCGGCGAATTGCGCCCGCAGGATGCGCTTCACCATGTCGTTCAGGCGCTCGGCGGGCACCTCGCCCTTTGCCACGGCCTCTTTCAATTTGTCTCCGTAGTATTCGCTGTCCGGCTGCTCCATGTCCAGGCCCGCCAGGGCAGCCTTCGCGGTGCTGTGCGTCCCTCCCCAATCCGACACCACGAAGCCCTTGAACCCCAGATTCCGTTTCAGGAAATCGTTCAACAGGTACTGGTTCTCGCACGCCCAATCGCCGTTGACCTTGTTGTAGGAGCACATCACGCCGCCGATTTCCGTCTGCTTGAGCGCGATCTCGAAGGGCAACAGGTCGGTCTCGCGCAGCACGCGCTTACTCAGAATGACGTTGCCGATGTTGCGCCCCGTCTCCTGGTCGTTGGCCGCGAAATGCTTGATGTCGCCAATCACGCCCTGGGCCTGCAGGCACTTCATCTCCTCCGCAGCCAGCCTGCCGGCCAGGATCGGATCCTCGCCCTTATACTCGAAGGTGCGCCCGTTGCGCGGCTCGCGCGCCAGGTTCACGCCGCCGCCGAGCGACATGGTGTACCCCTGGTCGCGCAGCTCGCGCCCGATCAACGCGCCGTACTGGCACGCCAGCGCCGGATCCCACGAGGAGGCTTCCGCCACGTTGGAAGGCAGGGCTGTGGAATAGCGGCCGCGTGCGGCGCCGCGCGTCACCCCGACCGCGGCATCCGCCATCTGCAGGGCGGGAATGCCCAGCCGCGGGATACCCACGACGTAACCGGCCCCCCCGTTGGACAGCAAGGACGCCGCCGTGGGCGGCCCGAAGAGCCTGCCGTTGCCGTGCACCAGCAGGATCTTCTCGTCCAGGGTCATCTGCGCCAACAGCAGGTCGGCCCGCTGGTCCGGCGAGAGGGACTTATCCATCCAGGGTCCTTCGACCGTTGGCGGCTCGTTGCCGCGCCTACTTTGTGCCCCTGCGGGAGCGGTTATGAAAGCCGCCAGGACAACGGCTGTGATTGCGCATCGCATAGTGGGTTCCTTATCGTACTGCGGCTGCTTCACCGCCGGGCGCGCCGTAAAACAACCCGGCGCCCCGGCGGTTACCGGGTGGCCGGGTGGCTAGAACAGCAACTTTAGCGCAAACTGAAGCTGCCGCGGGTCGCCCGCACTTCCCGGGGCCTTGGTGGTGATCTTGCCGAAAGTGGGACTGCCGAACGTGCCGTTCGGATTCCCGAAGTTCGGGTGGTTCAGGAAATTGAAGCTCTCCGCGCGGAATTGCAGGTTCCAACCCTCGCGCAGCTTGAAGTTCTTGAACACGGAAAGGTTCAGCGTGCTCCAGTTGGGGCCGTACACGATGTTGCGCGCGGCATTTCCCAGAGTAAACGGCGCTTGCGTGTGGAACGCGGTGGGGTCCAGCCACTGCCCGCCAATGCCCGCCGTGGGATTGGACACCAGCAAGTCCGGCTTCACGCGGTCCGGCCGTTCGCCCGCGATGCCGATGATCCCGCTCACGTTGGCCTGGTTGGTGACGTTGAACGGCAGGCCGTTCTGCCAGGATCCCGACCCGTTGACCTGCCAGCCGCGGATAAACTCCGCGGCCGCGCCGCTCAGCTTCTTGCCGAACGGCAGCTCGTAATTGGCGGCCACGGTCCAGCGGTTCCGGATGTTGAAGTCGCTGGTCGACCGGTCGTTGATGGCGGTGTTGGCTACCGCCTGCGCCAGGGTTGGGCCGATGGCGGTTCCGTACGCGCCCGTCCCCGTCGACAGCGCGGTGATGTCGTCAATGCCATGGGCGTACGTGTAACCCGAGGTCAGTGACAGCCCGCGGCTGAAGCGCCGCTGAAAACTCAGTTGCATGGCGTTGTAGCTGGAGGTGCCGTGCGTGGTCAGATATTCGATGGAGCTCACCTTGTTCAGACTGGCAAACGGCCTGGGGTTGGGCGTCGAAATGCCGCTCGGCAGCGCCCGGTTGATGTCGGGAAGGTCCATCACCAGGTCGCGTCCGCGCTGACCGATATACCCGGCGCTCACCACGTTGCTGCCGATCTGTCTTTCCAGCGTGACATTGAACTGGTGTTCGTAGCTGGCCTGGAAATCGGTGGCCACGGCCCGCAGGCCCACGGTGATCGGCAATTGCGTCAGGTCGAGCGTGGGCCCGGTGGACGTCGAAGTGGTGGGGAACGTCGTCGAGGGCACCGGCACTCCCTGCGCCAGCGTGCCAAAGCCCGCCGGGCAGCCGGTGTTGACGATGTTGCCGGTGGTCGAAGATCCACAGTTGAGCGCGTAGGTGAGCGGCGGGTTCTTCAGGAAGGCCTGCGAGGTGTAGTCGCCGGGGAAGTAGGTGAGGCCGTAGCCGCCACGCAGCACCATGCCGCGCCCGATGGTGGCGGCGAAGCCGATGCGCGGGGCCACGTTGCCGTAGTCGGTGGCGACGCCGGCGCTCGCGCTCGCGTTCGAGCCTGGCAGCAGCATCAGCCGCGTCACCGGGTCGAAGTTCGACTCGCGGTTGTGCACCTCGGTCTTGGGGGTGAAAATGTCGTACCGCATTCCCAGGTTGAGCGTGAGCCAGCGGTTCACGCGCCAGTCGTCCTGCACGTAGACGCCCGGCTCCCACGAGCGGTACCCGGGCAGACCCGGTGTCACATTGCGCGCCACGGTGACCGGCGCGCCCAGCAGGAAGTTGGCCAGCCCCGCCCCGGAATTGTTGGCGTTGTTCACCGTGCCGTCGGTGGTGGAGGCAAAAGGATTCGCGGTGCCCGGGAGGCCGTTCACCACCGGCGCCGGCGCCGCGGTGGTGGAGCCGTTGAACGAGAACGAGCCCCGCGCCGTCTGGCTTTGCGCAATGCTGAACTGGCGCCGGATGAGGGCCGCGCCGAACTTGATGTTGTGCGAGTTGTGCGTCCAGGTGAGGGCGCCGTTGTACTGGAAGGTGTTGTCGAATTGCAGCAGGGGAACAAACGTGGCGTCGCCCAGCCCCTGGAAGCCCTGAATGTTCAGTTGTGGCAGGCCGAACGTCTGGATGTCCCCCGTGTTGATGCAGCTTGCCGCGTTGCAGGGGAAGCCCAGTTCGGTGGCCGCGTTTTTGCCGGCGTTGATGCCCAGCGATTGCATGGCGGCCCTGGTATAGCCCCCCTTCAGCTCCAGCACCAGGTCGGGCCGGAACACGTGCACCAGGTTCAATTGCGCGTTTTGCGCCCGGGTGGTGTTCGGGCCGGGGAAAGATCCATTGAAATTGCCGCCGGGGTTCAGATCGCCGGCATCGGGGAAGCCGGTGGGCGTCAGGGTGGTGACGTCGTTGAAGGAATACCTTCCATACACCGTCGTCTTTTCGTTGAGGTGGTGATCGATGCGCGCATCGAACGTGCGCGCGGTCTGCGCGCGGTTGGCGAAGTTGTTGAAGTTCGGGCTGGTGACTCCGGGCGCATTGGGAAGCGGAACCAGGTTGATAATCTTCAACGCCAGGGGCGAAAGCAGGTTGCTATACGGGCCCTGGTTGAGGCGGTTGAATGGCACCGCACCGGCCGGCGCGCCGCCCAGCGCCGCCGCCAGGCTGATCTGCTGCGCCCGGTTGGCGCACAGCCCGGTGCTGTCGAAGCCCGCGGTGCAGGATTCGGAGAAATCGCCGGCGCGCTGTTTGGCGGTCGGCACCACCACCCCGTTGGCCACCAGTTGCCCCTGGATGATCCGCAGTTCTTCGTAGTCGCCGAAAAAGAACGTCCGGTCCTTGCGGATGGGGCCGCCGATACTGCCGCCAAACTGGTTCTGGCGGTACTCCGGCTTGGGCGGATTGGTGGCGACGTTGGTGAAATTGTAGAACGGGTTGGCGTCGAACAGGTCGTTGCGCAGGTACTCGAACAGGGAGCCATGAAACTGGTTGTTGCCGGACTTGGTGAGGATGTTGACCACCCCGCCCGAAGTGCGCCCGATCTCGGCGCTGTACATATTGATCTGCACCGTGAACTCGGCGATGGCGTCGATGGAGGGCTTCACGCCGATGGTGCCGATGACGCGCTCGTTGTTGTCCATGCCGTCAATCATGTTGTTGTTGACCACCGGGTCCTGGCCGTTGACCGAGAACGACGAGTTCTGCCGCCGGTCGTCGGGCCGCGTTCCGGTGGACAAGCCGTTCCCCGGACCCGGCGTTACCCCGGGCGCCAGTTGCGCCAACTGCACCCAGTTGCGGCCGTTGAGCGGGATGTCCTGCACCGCCTTGCCGCTCATCAGGGTGGAAACGCTCGAGGTGTCGGTTTGCAGCATGGGCGCTTCGGCCGTCACCATGACGCTCTCCGAGGTGGTGCCCACTTCCATCTGGGTATCCACGCGGACGCGGTCTCCGGCGGCCAGTTCCAGGCCCTGCCGCGTGAAGGTGCGGAAGCTCGCCACCTCGATGTGGATGGTGTAGCTGCCGATGGGCAGCAGGTTGAATACGTAGTCGCCCGATTCGGTGGTGTTCATGGACCGGACGGCACCGGTGCCGGTGTTCTGGATGGTCACCTTGGCGTTGGGGACCACCGCGCCGCTGGGGTCGGTCACACGGCCGACGACATCGGCCGTAGTCACCTGGGCACGGACGGGAACGGACCACAACAGGGCCGCACCTAAAGCAATGGTCGCGATTAGAAGCTGACGAACTCCCCTCATGGTTTCTCTCCTTTTTAACTCTTGTTTACTCTCGGGGCTAAGCGAGGAGCCCCGGACCCATGGCAATGGTTACCGGAGGATCATGCGCCGCCAGCGGAGGTAACACAAGGGCTTTACGGTATGAAACGGCGTACGCTACCGGGGGGCGGGGCCCTTGCGGCACAAAGGGTTGACTTAGGTGATTTTTGGTGACAAAGTTACTCAAGGCATAGCGCGCCGCCGAGCGGCGGCGGGGATGCGGATTATGGGGTCGCTCGTCACAGACCGTAGGCCGGAAGCCCGGCCGGAGCGCGAGGCGATTCAGGAGCAGCTCGAACGCCTGCTGGCACACCCGGCGTTCAAGAGCAGCAAGCGTTGCCTCAACCTGCTGCGCTACGTGGTAGAGCATCATCTGGCGAGCGAGGGGGAACCGCTCAAGGAGCGCACTCTGGGAGCGGCCGTGTTCGGCCGCGACGCCGGATACGACACCAACGCCGATCCCATTGTCCGCACCACCGCCGGCGAAGTTCGCAAGCGCATCGCGCAGTACTACCACGAAGCCGAGCACGATGCGGAGTTGCGCATCGACCTGCCTCCTGGCTCATATACGCCGCAGTTTCAACCACCCGCGCAGAGGCCTGCATTCGACGCCGCGCCCCTGGCCGCACTGGCGCCCCTGCCTGTGTTGGCCCCGCACCGCTCAGCCCGCCGCCTGCTGTTCGCCCTGGTTGTAACCGGCGCGGCGGCCGTAGGCATCGCCGCGGCCGCCCTGTGGCCCCACTCCGCCATGGACCGTTTTTGGGGTCCGGTGCTCGATTCCTCGCGGCCCGTCCTGCTCTCCATCGGCCAGCCCACCGGGGCGCAGCCGCAGTCCGTCGCCCAGCCTGCCCAGGATCCCGCCGTCCTCAACATCCGCGATTACATCCGCAGCATCGACCACGTCGTGCTGCCCGATGCCATTGCGCTCTCGCGCGTCGCCGGATTCCTCGGGAAAGCGGGGCGCGATTACTTGCTCCAAGGGGCCCTGTCCAGCACCCTTACCGATCTGCGGCGTGGTCCCACGATTTTGATCGCCGGCTTCGACAACCCGTGGACCATGCGCCTGGTCGATCCGCTGCGTTTCCATTTCGTGCGCTTCGACGGGAGCGCCGGCATCGAGGACCGCAACCACCCGGCGCAGCGCGGCTGGTTCGTCGAATGCCGCGAGCCCTACTCCCAGCTCACCCAGGATTTCGCCATCGTGGCCCGCTTTCGCGACGCCACCACCGGCGAGACCATCGTGGTGGTCGCCGGAATCGGCGAGAACGGCACTATCGCCGCGGGCGAATTTGTCACCAGCCCCGCGTTCCTGGAGGGTCTCTCCAAACAACTGCCGGCGGGTTGGAGCCGCAAGAACGTGGAGGCCGTGCTGGCCACGCAGGTGATCGACCGCAAGTCGGGCCCCCCCAGGATCCTGGCCACGCACGTGTGGTGAGTGGGTTAGGCCTCCAGGCCTGCCCAGCGCGCGAAGCGCGCCTAACGGCGCGGGGGCACGGTTGAAGGCCTGCTGCAGCCTGTTGACCTGATTGCATAGGTGGGGCAGGCCGAAGGCCTGCCCCCTGGAGATTGGCCATTTGCGCCGTAAAGCTGGCGCGTCAGATTTTGCTGGACTTTTTCTTCCAGATGCTCTACCCTACTCGTGGCGGCTTCTGAATCGTGCCGCTGCTGCTGGAGAGCGAGACATTTGGGAGAGACCGTTTCGTTCTGCGG
>JAIQEX010000152.1 GCA_020073615.1 Terriglobia bacterium | reverse complement strand
CGGATGGAAAAGTGGAACACCAAAAGCAGGTTTCCCACTTTCCCACCGCCCCGAATCTATATAGATCTCAAGAACAAAAAAACCGGGCCGCGGGCGGGCTTCGCCCTCCGCCCGGCGGCGGGCGCTCCGCGCCGCTTAAGAGTTAAAAGGTAATTGTCGTTGATCGGGAGAAATAGTTGTCGTCAATGCGAAGAAATAGTTGACGCCGGACAGCGCCAACACCGCCATTTTCAGCGTGTGCTGTTTCACGTGCAAGCACACGACCCGCGCGTGTTCGTGTTCCTCGCCGGCCTGGTTCTGCTGCTTTCGCTGCTGGCCGTGTCGATTCCCGTGCGGCGCGCCATTCGCGTGGACCCGGTGGAGGCGCTGCGCCACGAGTGACTGGCTCAGACCGGCCAGCCCTCCCTCACCGCGGAGACGCGGGGGACGCGGAGATCACGCGCAGAACGCGAAGAAGCGGCTTTCAGGGAGCTCTGCTTGCTCCGCGCGGCCTCCGTGTTCTCCGCGTCTCCGCGGTGAGTTTGAAATCCGACGTTAGCTCCTGATGGTGCGCGTAGCATCGTCCCAGTAGACCGTCTTCTGCCGGAAATACGATTCGTTGGCCATGTGGCAGGCGATGGCGGCGTGGTTGCCGAACACGGCATCCTCCACCACCGGCTGGCGCGACTTCACGGCCTGCGCGAAGTTCCAGAGATGGGGGCGGACGTCGTCCCAATCATGGCCGCGATAGACGACGTCCTCCATCAGCGGTTCCGTGCCGGGAGTCGCAACGTGCGCGGCATGCCACTGCCTGAAGTATTCGTCGCGCATCTTGCGCGGAAAGCCCGAGGAGTAGTAGCTGGGCGAGGTGTCCACGCCGCGCTGCGGAGACAGGCGCAGGTCATTTTCGGACGCATCGAGAATCCCCTTCGGGCCCATGAAGCGGGCCAGCTCGGGGCTCTCGGTGCCGAGGCCGAGGCGCACATAGACGGGGGTGCCGTGGTAGTCGAACAGCACCACGTGCAGGTCCGGCATGTTGCGGCCGTCTTTCCAGCGGAAGATGCCGCCCAACGCCGAAGCCGAGCGGGGAATCTCGTTCCAGCCGAGGGTGCAGAGCATGCCGCTGATCAGGTGCACCATGAGGTCGCCGCCCACGCCCGTGCCGTACTCCTTCCAGCAGCGCCAGCGCGCGAAGCGGAACTTGTCGAACGGGATCTTCGGCGCGTCGTTCAACCAGGTGTCCCAGTCCAGCGTCTGCGGGGAAAGATCGGTTGGCGGCGGATACTGCCAGGCGCCCGTGGGGTCGTTGCGGCCGAGCGAAAGCTCGACCATCTCCACCTCGCCGATGGCGCCCTCGCGATAGAGCTCGCGGGCCTTGGCGCACAGCACCGAGCTGACCCGCTGCGAGCCGATCTGCACGATGCGCTTGTTCTTCTGGGCCGCCTCCACCATGGCGAAGCCGTCGGCGGCGGTGTGCGACATCGGCTTCTCGCAGTAGATGTCCTTGCCCGCGTTGCAGGCGTCCACCACCACGCGCTTATGCCAGTGATCGGGCACCGCGGCAATGATGC
This sequence comes from Terriglobia bacterium, assembly GCA_020073615.1. Classification (GTDB taxonomy): domain Bacteria; phylum Acidobacteriota; class Terriglobia; order Bryobacterales; family Bryobacteraceae; genus JADGNR01. Next base: position 13,228 of record JAIQEX010000152.1, on the reverse strand, counting down.
AGTCGATATCCTTGCGGTCGAGCAGCTCCTGGTAGCGGCGGGTGGTGGGGAGGCTGGGATTGTTGGTGATCTCTCTTGCGAGCACGTGGCGGCCATCGTACAGGTCGGCGGCGCCGGCGCATTCCAAGCCAGGAAGCGAGATGGCATTGGCGAGCAGGCCGGAGCCCTGCATGCCGACGCCGATGATGCCGAAGCGCAGACGGCCGCTGGCCGGCACCGGCTGCGGCGCATCGGCGGGCGTCTGCGCTTCGAGCACGATCGTCCTGGTAGCCAGCAGGCTGCCGGCCACGGCTCCGCCGGCGCGAAACAGTTCCCGGCGGGAGGGGTGGTTGTTCATATGGATGCCTCCGTACTTCAGACTACCCGATGCAGTCGTTTCTGCCTCGGCTTCCAGTATCACAGGCCGCCAGGGTGCCGGCTGCGCGAGCCACCGGCTAGGGCTAGTGCTAGGCGGCAATGACCTTGAGGCGGGGCTTTCCGGATGGCAGGATTCGGATCTCGACATCGTTTCCCAGCCGCTTGGCGAAGTCGATCAGTTTCTCCAATGAGAACTTGCCCAATCGGCCGCGGTTCAAATCGGAGACGCGTGGTTGGGGAATACCCAGGATGGCGGCGGCCTTAACCTGGGTCAGCTTGCGAGAGGCCAGGATCAAGTTGACCCGGCGTGCAATCTCAGCCTTGGCGAGAGCCTCTTCGGGATTCGGCAGGCCGATATCCGCGAAGACGTTGCCACTACCTATTTCGACCTTGGTCCGTTTCATAACTTTCAGCTCAGTCCTTTGAAATGCAATTCAGCCTCAGCCAGACGCTGGCGGAGCAATTCGAGGTCTCGTTTCGGCGTTTTGATACCGGTCTTCGATTTTTTCTGAAAACAGTGAAGAACGTAGATCTCACCCCTGAATTTGGTCGTGTAGACGCCGCGGTAGGTATCGCCGCGGTAGTCGGAGACGATCTCGACCGCGTTCAAGCCCTTCATTGGATACGCGGAGGGATGGCTTGTGCCCAGCTCGGCCTGATAAATCGCCTGGCCAATTTCATGCCGTACAGCTTGAGGAAACGCCTTGAGCCGCTTCCGGGAATCGCCCATCCATCTGACCGGCTTCTGGGGCACGCCTGATTATATCAGTTCTGATATAGAGTGAGGGACCTACACCACTTCCAGGATCAGACACTTCAAATAGTGCGTTTCGGGGACGGTCAGCAGGATGGGGTGGTCCTGGCTCTGTGTGCGGCGCTCCAGGACGCGCAGGGTGCGCTTCGCGTCGAGCGACGCTTCGGCAACCAGTTCCAGCAGCATTGCTTCGCTCAAATGGTGCGAGCAGGAACAGGTCACCAGAATGCCGCCGGGCGAAAGCAGGCGCAGGGCACGCAGGTTGATCTCCTTGTAGCCGCTTTGCGCGGCCTTCAGGCTGCCTCGCGTTTTGGCGAAGGCCGGCGGGTCCAGAACTACGAGTGAAAACTGGCGGCGCGCCGCGGCGTATCCGGCCAGCACGGCGAACGCGTCGGCTTCGTGGAACTCGATGTTGGAGATGCCGTTGGCTTCCGCGTTGGCGCGCGCGTGGGCGAGCGCGGCCGCGGAGCTGTCCACCGCTTCGACGCTTTCGCACTTCGCCGCCAGGTGCAGCGCGAAGCCGCCGGCAGATGCGAAACAGTCGAGCGCCCGGCCTCCGCGGGCATAGCGGGCCGCCGCGCGGTAGTTCTCGCGCTGGTCGAGATAGATGCCCGTCTTCTGGCCGTGCACCAGGTCGGCGTGCAAGGTGAAGCCGTTCATCTCCACGACGACCGTCTCCGGCACCTGGCCCGCTACCACCGCGCACGCGAGCGGCAGTTGTTCCTTGGCGCGCACCGCGGCGTCGTTGCGCGCCACGATGCCCGCGGGATGAAAAATCTCCTCCAGCGCGGACACGATCTCGCCCTGCGCCGCGTCCATTCCCTGGTCGAGGGTCTGCATTACCAGGTAGTCGCGGTAGCGGTCCACAATCAGCGCGGGCAGCAGGTCGCCTTCGCCGTGCACCACGCGGTAGGCGTCAGAGTGGCGCACCACGGTTCGTCGATGTTCCTCGGCCGCGCGCAGGCGCCGCAGGTAGAAATCGCGGCCGATCTCTTCCACCTCGCGCGACAGCATGCGCAGCGCGATCTGCGAGGCCGCGCTGTGATGCGCCGTACCCAGCGGCCGGCCGCGCGCGTCGGCCACGCGCACCGCTTCGCCCGGCTGGGCGCCGTCGCGGTCCGTGACGTCGCTGGCGAAGATCCACGGATGCCCGCAAGCGACGCGCTCCGCCGCCCGCCGGTTCACGCGGACTTCGTTCATCGCATGGCCTGCAGGCGCGCGATGCGCTCCTCGGTGGGCGGATGGGTGGAGAAGAAATTCCCCAGGCTCCGGCCGCTGAACGGCTTGATGATGAACATATGCGCCGTGGCCGGGGTGGCTTCCATGGGGATGCGCTTCGACCAGCTCTCCAGCTTCTGCAAGCCCGAGATCAGCTCGTAGGGCGTGCCTGTGTACTTGGCGGAAGCGGCGTCGGCATCGTATTCGCGCGAGCGTGAGATGGCCATCTGAATCAGCAGCGCGGCGATGGGCGCCAGGATCATCATGAGGATGCCGCCCAGGGCGCCGCCGCGCTCGTCGTCGTCGCCCCGCGGGCCGAACCAGAAGGCCATGCGCGCCAGCATGGTGATGGCCGCCGCGAGGGTGGCGGCCACCGAGCTGATCAGGATGTCGCGATGCAGCACGTGGCCCAGCTCGTGCGCCACTACGCCTTCGATTTCGCGATCGTCCATCAGGCGCAGAATGCCCGTGGTGAAGGCCACCGAGGCGTGCGCCGGGTTGCGGCCGGTGGCGAAGGCGTTGGGCGAATCTTCGGGAATCAGCCATAGCCGGGGCATGGGCAGCCCCATGCGCTGGCACAGATTGCGCACAATCGGCGCCACCTTCTTATACACCTCCGGGTTCTCGGTCTCGCTCACCGGCTGCGCAGCGTAGGATGCCAGCGCGATCTTGTCGGAAAAGAAGTAGCTCGCAAAATTCATCGCCGCCGCGAAGGCGAGCCCGATGTACAGGCCGTTGCGCCCTCCCAGCGCCCCGCCGCCGATCACCAGGAGGCCGCTCAGCAGCCCCAGCAGAAGCACGGTCTTGAGAGAATTGGTCGTCATAATCGAGCCTCCGGGCTCACACCACGGACGGCTGGAGCTTGGAGAACTCCAGCTCGGCCGCGCCGTCTTTGGCGTCCACCACCACCGTGTCGCCTTCCGCGAATTCGCCCTGGATCAGTTTGAGCGCCAGCGGGTCCTGGATCAGCCGCTGGATGGCGCGCCTCATGGGACGCGCTCCGTACTGCGGATCGTAGCCCTCGGCGATGACCCGGTCGCGGGCGGCGGCGCTCACTTCGAGCGCCACTTTGCGCTCCTTCAGCAGGCGGCCCACATCTTCGAGTTGGATGTCCACAATTCGTCCCAGGTGCTCGCGGCTCAGGCTGTTGAATACGATGATATCGTCCACGCGGTTCAGGAATTCCGGCCGGAACTGCTGGCGCAGCGTGTCGAGCAGGCGCTTGCGCGTGTCGTCGGTCCGCGCGTCCTTGGCGTGCACCGAAAAGCCGATGGTGTTCCGCTCCACCATCCCCGTGCCCACGTTCGAGGTCATCACGATCACCGCGTTCTTGAAGCTCACGGTCCGCCCCTGGCCGTCGGTCAGGCGCCCGTCGTCGAGGATTTGCAGCAACACATGAAAGACGTCCGGATGGGCCTTTTCGATTTCATCGAACAGCACCACGGAGTACGGGCGGCGGCGCAACTGCTCGGTAAGCTGGCCGCCCTCTTCGTAGCCGACATAGCCGGGAGGCGAGCCGATCATGCGCGCCACCGCGTGCTTCTCCATGTACTCGGACATATCCACGCGGATCATGGCGCGTTCGTCGTCGAACAGGTATTGCGCCAGGGCGCGGACCAGCTCCGTCTTCCCTACCCCGGTGGGGCCGAGAAAAATGAAGCTGCCGATGGGACGCTTGGGGTCGCTGAGCCCGGCGCGGTTGCGCAGGATGGCGTTGGCCACTAGGCGCACGGCCTCGTCCTGGCCGATGACGCGGTCCTTCAGGCGCTCGGGCATGTGCACCAGTTTCTGGATCTCGCCTTCCAGCATGCGCGCCACCGGAATGCCGGTCCATTTGGCCACGATGCGGGCGATGTCGTCCTCGCCGATCTCTTCTTTGAGCAGCGCGGTTTCCTTGACAGATTCCAGCTCGAGCTCGGCGGACTGTATGTCTTTTTCGATTTGCGAGAGGCGGCCGTAGCGCAGTTGCGCGGCCTTTTCCCAGTCGCCGGCGCGGCTGGCCTTCTCCTCTTCCTGGCGCAGAGCGTCCTGCTCCTCCTTGAGCTGGCGCACGCGGGCGATGGCGCCCTTCTCGCGGTTCCAGCGCTCCTTCAACGGGGCCGCTTCGCCGCGCAGGCGCTCGAGATCGTTCTCCACATGCCGCAGGCGCTCGTGCGAGGCGGCGTCCTTTTCCTTGCCCAGCGCCTGGCGTTCGATTTCCAGGTGCGTGATGCGGCGTTCGAGATCGTCGATCTCGATGGGCATGGAGCCGATCTGCAGGCGCAGGGCCGAGCCGGCCTCGTCGATCAGGTCGATGGCCTTGTCGGGCAGAAAACGGTCGGCGATATAGCGGTGCGAAAGCATGGCGGCGGCGATGATGGCGGCGTCCTGTATGCGCACGCCGTGATGGATTTCGAATTTCTCTTTGAGGCCGCGCAGGATGGCGATGGTGTCGTCCACCGTGGGCTCGCCCACCATAACCGTGCGGAAGCGGCGGGCGAGCGCGGCGTCCTTCTCCACGTGTTTCTTATATTCGTTGAGGGTGGTGGCGCCGATGCAGCGCAGTTCGCCGCGCGCCAGCGCCGGCTTGAGCAGGTTGGCGGCGTCGATGGCGCCCTCGGCCGAGCCCGCGCCCACCAGCGTGTGCAGCTCGTCGATGAAGCAGATGATCTCGCCGTGGGAATCGATGATCTCGCGGACCACGGCCTTCAGGCGGTCTTCGAATTCGCCGCGGAACTTGGTGCCGGCGATCATGGAGCCCAGGTCGATCGCCACCAGCCGCTTTCCCTTGAGCTGGTCGGGCACGTCGCCGCGCACGATGCGCTGCGCCAGGCCCTCGACAATCGCGGTTTTGCCGACTCCCGGCTCGCCGATCAGCACCGGGTTGTTCTTGGTGCGGCGGCTCAGCACCTGCATCACGCGGCGGATTTCGTCCTCGCGGCCAATCACCGGGTCCAGCTTGCCCTGCCGCGCCGATTCGGTCAGATCGTGCGCGTACCGCTCCAGCGCCTGGTACTTCGATTCCGGATTCTGGTCGGTGATGCGCTGCGTTCCGCGCACCGACACGAGCGCCTTGAGGATGGCGTCGTGGGTGGCGCCGGCGCGGTCGAGCAGTTGACCGGCCGGATCGCTGCGCTGCTCGGCCATCGACAGCAGCAGGTGCTCGGTGGAGACGAACTCGTCTTTGAAGCGGAGGGCTTCGTCGAAAGCGTGCTCCAACACCTGGTTGAGCGAGGGCGCAAGGTACGTGCCGGGCTGCATGCCCGCGGTCTTGGGTACGGTGGCCAGCAAGCGCTGCGCCTCCTCCAGGACGGCGTCGGGATGCACCCCGCATTTTTCCAGAACCGGGCGGACGATTCCTTCCTTCTCTTCGGCCAGGGCCATCAGCAGGTGCAGCGGAAAGATCACCTGGCTCTCGTTTTTCTCGGCAACGCCCTGCGCCTGCTGCAAGGCCTCTTGTGCTTTTTGAGTCAGCTTGTCCAAGCGAAACATGGGTACCCCTCACGCTAATTCGGTGACAGGCTACGAAACCCCCAAACTGCGGGGGATTTCGTAGCCAGCCACCGAATTAGCTCCCTAAGATAGAAATGGGGCCGGGACAATCCCGGCCCTTACGAAGCTCCCGAACTTGCGCGGCTACTCCATTAGATGCGTTACGCTTTGACTTCGACTTTGATCTGCCGCGGCTTGGCGGCTTCCTTCTTGGGCAGCGTCACGGTCAACACGCCGTTGTGAAACTCCGCGCCGATCTTTTCGGTGTCGAAGGTGTTGGGCACCGCAAAGCTGCGCATGAAGTTGCCGTAGCTGCGCTCGATACGATGATACCCCTTGCCCACCTCTTCTTTGGCGAATTTGCGCTCGCCGGAGATGGTGAGCGTCTGGTTCTCCACACGGACGTCGATCTCCTTCTGGTCCACGTCCGGCAGATCGGCCTTCAGCACCAGCTCGTTTTCCGTCTCATAGATGTCCACCGCCGGCGACCAGGGACGGTTGGTCTGGGGTTCGCTGAGAATGCGCGTGAAGGCGTCTTCGAAAACGCGAAGGTTGGCTAGCGGGTCGAAATGGCTGAGAGACATGTTCTTTAAACTCCTTATAAGTTGATGTGCGAGGCCCTGGGGTTCGACCTCATCCACTAGCAATCATAAAACATGAGTATTATACTGTCAAGTATTTTTAAGCGTGCATGATTGAGATATTTATTGTTGACTGTGCACTGATATGCGATAATATAGCAATTGCTATATGCAGTGGCTACTTTTCCTCCATCAGCTTCCTCCCGACCCGGCCTACCTCCGAGCCAAAATCATGCGCTGCCTCAATCAGTTAGGCGCCCTGCCCGTGAAGAATTCGGCCTACCTTCTGCCGGCCAATGAGCAGACCCGCGAAGACTTCGAATGGCTGCACCGTGAAGTTGCGCAGGGAGGCGGCGAGGCGTGGCTGTTCCAATGCGAACCCATGGCCGGCCTCTCCGATGAAGCCATCTCGGAGCAGTTTCGCCAACTCCGTGCCGCCGATTTTCGCGCGCTGGCCGGCGAGGCGCGCACGGTGCTCGAAGAAATCCGGGCTGCCCCGGAAAAGGGAGAGGGGCAGATCCGCAGACTCAAACGCCGCTACGACGACCTGCGCCGCATCGACTTTTTTCAGGCGCCGGGCCGTGAAGAATGGGAGACGCTCATGAACGAAATCGACCGCGCCCGCAACGCGCCGCGCCAGCCTGCCCCGCCGGGCGCCCCGGCGGCCGGTGAATACTCCGCCCGCACCTGGGTCACCCGCCAGGGCGTCAAGGTGGACCGCATCGCTTCGGCGTGGCTGATCCGCCGCTTCATCGACCCCGCCGCGCGCTTCGTCTTCGTGGACCCGCAGCAGTACCAGCACGGCGATCGGGAAATTCGCTTCGACATGTTCGAGGCCGAATTCACCCATGAAGGCGGCCTGTGCACGTTCGAAGTGCTGCTGCGCCTGGTGGGCCAACCCGACGCCGCATTGGCGGCCGTGGGCGAGGTGGTGCACGATATCGATCTGAAGGACGGCCAGTATCAGCGGCCGGAAACCGCGGGGATCGCCCTGCTGATCGACGGCCTGGCGCGGCGGCATGGCGACGACCTGCGACGCATGGACGAAGGCGCCACCATCTTCGAGTCCCTCTATGCGCAGTATGGCGCGGAGGCGCACCCATGACGCGGCGCGGCTTCTCCGCTCTCTCCGTTGTGGGACTGCGCGCCGGGGCGGCCTGGGCGCAGCATGCGGCGGTGACCGGGCCGGCGCCCGCCGATACCGTCTGGCTGAATGCCAACGAGAATCCCGAAGGCCCGCCGCCCGAGTGCCGCGAAGCCATCGCGCGCGCCATTGCAGAGGCGGGACGCTACAACCATCGCGTGTTCCCAGTGCTCCATGAAGCGCTGGCGAAACTGGCCGGCGTGGACAGCGCGCTGATCATCCCCGGCGCCGGCTCGACCGAAGTGCTGCACTGCGCCGTGGACGCGTTCACCACCGCTGCGCGCCCGCTCATCACCGTGTGGCCCACCTGGGAGATGACCCGCGATCTGGCGGCGGCCGCCGGCCGTCCGGTGGTGAAGGTACCGCTGACGGCGCAGTGGTCGGCCGACGTCGAGCGCCTCGCCGATGCCGCGCGTAAGGCCCGCGGAGGCGTCATTCACCTGGGCAATCCCAATAACCCGACGTCGTCGGTAACGCCGCGCGCGGAGCTGCAGTGGCTGGTGGAGAATCTGCCCGCCGATACCGTGCTCCTGATCGACGAGGCCTACATCCAGTTTGTAGATTCGCCCGCGGTCGAAAGCGGGGTGCGCTACGTGCGCGAGGGGCGCAACGTGGTCGTGACGCGGACCTTTTCCAAGCTCTACGGCATGGCGGGGGTGCGCGTGGGATTCGGCTGCGCGCCGGCCGCCCTGGTGAAACAGATGCAGCCGTTCCGCAACAACGTGATCAGCATCCTGGGCGCGCGGGCGGCCATGGCCGCGGTCCCGTTGGGGGACGCTTTTGTGAGCGCGCGGCGCACGCGCCGCAACCACATTCGCGCCGCGCTCTGCCAGTGGCTCGACCAGCGCGGCTTCCACTACATTCCGCCGAACGCGAACTTCGTGCTGATCGAAATCGGCCGCGAGGTGAGCGAGGCGATCCCACGCATGCTGGCCGAAGGAGTGGCGGTGGGCCGGCGCTTCGATGGTGTGGAGCGCTGGATGCGCGTGGCCGTAGGCACGGAGCAGGAGATGGAGAAGTTCCAGGCGGCGTTTCGGAAAGTGGTAGGGTAGGAGCGTTTATGAAAATCCTGGCGACAGTCTTGTGCGTGCTGGCGGCGGGCGCGAACGCGCAGCCGAATCCGGCGGCCGCGGCGGCGCGCGCCTGGCGCGAAACCCACGAGCGCGCGATCCTGGCCGAGTTCATGGAACTGCTGGCCCTGCCCAACCTCGCCCGCAACGAAGGCGACATCCGCCGCAACGCCGCTGCGGTTTCGGCCCTGCTCGAAAAGCGCGGCGTGAAGACGCGCCTGCTCGAAGTTCCCGGCGCCCCGCCCGCGGTCTTTGGCGAGATCTCACCCCCCGGCGCCACGCGCACCGTGGTCTTCTACGCGCACTACGACGGCCAGCCGCTCGACCCCAAGGAGTGGGCCACTCCGCCGTGGCAGCCCGTGCTGCGCGACCGCCCGCTGGCGCAGGATGGGCGCGTCGTCCCGCTGCCGGCCAGCGGCCCGATCGATCCCGAATGGCGCATCTACGCGCGCTCGACATCCGACGACAAGGCCCCGATCGTCGCCATCGCTACCGCGCTCGACGCGCTGCTTGCGGCCAACATCGAGCTGCGCACGAACATCAGGTTCCTCTTCGAGGGCGAGGAAGAGGCCGGCTCGCCGCACCTGGCCGAGATCCTGCGCAAATATAAGGACCTGCTGGCCGCCGACGTGTGGCTGATCTGCGACGGCCCGGTGCATCAGAGCCGGCGGCAGCAGATCGTGTTCGGCGCGCGCGGCATTACCATCCTCGACCTCACGCTCTACGGCCCCAACCACGAGCTGCACAGCGGGCACTACGGCAACTGGGCGCCCAACCCGGCGATGATGCTGGCGCGCCTGCTGGCCTCCATGAAGGACGACGACGGGCGGGTCACGATCGCCCACTTCTACGACGGTGTGGCGCCGCTCAGCGAGATCGAAAAGCGCGCCGTGGCCGAAGCGCCGGACGTGGACCGCGATCTGATGCGTGAGCTCTCTCTGGGACGCACCGAAGGCGGCGGCCAGAAGCTGGTGGAGCTGCTCAACCTCCCGTCGCTCAATATCCGCGGCATGGCGAGCGCGCGCACCGGCGCGCAGGCCAGCAACGTGGTGCCGGCCAGCGCCACGGCCACCATCGATATCCGCCTGGTGAAGGGCATCGACCACGCCGCCGCGGAACAGCGGGTGGTGGACCACATACGCAGCCAGGGCTACTACATCGTAGACCACGAGCCCGACGCGGCGACGCGCATGGCGCACCCCAAAGTGGCCCGCGTCAACGTGGAGCCGGGCGGCTACAACGCTTCGCGCACGTCGATGGACTTGCCCATCTCGCAACTGGTGCTGCGCACGGCGGAACAGGCGCGGGGGCCGGTGGTGAAGCTGCCCACCATGGGCGGCAGCGTGCCGCTGTTCATGATCGAGGAGATCCTGCACGCGCCCGCCATCATGGTGCCGATCGTGAACCACGACAACAACCAGCACAGCTTCAACGAGAACCTCCGCATTCAAAACCTGTGGGACGGCATCGACCTGCTGGCCGCGCTGCTAGCCATGTAGGCCTCGCGGAGGCGCTGGATCATCGATCACATTTGGAGTGCCGGGGACGGAATCCGGCGCCAGCCGCCAAGCATTACACCGGTAGCGAAGGAGGAAATTCATGGAGCCGCGAATCGATTATCTGAAAGCCAGCCGTGGCCTGTTTGAGGCCATGCTTGGCCTGGAGAAATACCTGCATCAATCCGGTCTCGAACCCCCTCTGCTTAACCTGATCAAGCTGCGCGCGTCGCAGATCAACGGGTGCGCCTACTGCCTGGATATGCACTGGAAAGATCTGCGCGCGGCGGGCGAAGGGGAGCAACGGCTGTATGGACTGGATGCCTGGGAGGAATCTCCCTATTACACCGATCGCGAGCGCGCCGCTTTGCTGTGGACCGAAGCGGTGACCAACGTCCGCGAAGGGCACGTGCCGGATGAAGTGTATGAACGGGTACGAACCCAATTCACGGAAACAGAGCTGGCGGACCTGACGCTGGCAGTCGCCGCGATCAACGCGTGGAACCGGCTGAACATTGCGGCGAGAATGGTGCCGGGAACGTATCAGCCGGCCAAGACGCGCCAGAGCAGGACCGGAGCGTAGGCGGCATCACCGCAAGCCCGAGAAATCGGCCACGCCTACGCGGACGGCCGTGCCGCCGGGCGCCGCTTCGGTCCAGATGCCGTAGACGCGGCGGTTGTGCACCGTGAGCCACGTGTAGTCGCCCAGGAACAACTGCTGGCCCTCGAACGGGGTGTCCGTCCAGGCGTAGTTGGTGAAGGTCGCGCCGCCATCGGTGGAGCGCGCCAGGGTGACACGGGTTTTGCGGTTGGCGGGGTCGTCGCGGCGGTCGTAGAACTGCACGTAGACGTCGCCCGTCGCCCGGTCCACGGCCATCCACTGGAAGAACTGGTCCTTGCCGTCGTGGACCGCATCGTCGTTCACGCGCCGGGCGGGGGACCAGGTGCGGCCGTGGTCGTGCGACGAGGAGAGAAACACGTCCACATCGCCGTTGCGAAAGTCGCTCCAGCAGACATAGAGCGCGCCGCCTGGTTTGCCTGTGCGGGCATCGACGCCGATTTGCGGAAATCCCATGGCGCGCGCCACGCCCGGGATGCCGCCCGCGCCGCCGAAGTAGGGCGCCGCCACATCGACGATGGCGCGCGAGGGCGCGAAGCTTCGGCCGCCGTCGTGCGATTGAGTGAAGGCGATGTGGGCGCCGTCGTTCCAGATGGCGTAGATGGCGCCGCCGGCTCCCACCACGCCGACGAAACCGACCAGGCCGCCGTTATCGTCGCGCGGCAGGCCGGCGTGCGTACTGATGGGCATGGGCGCCGAGAAGGTCTTTCCCTGATCGGTGGAGCGCGCGAACAGGATGATGGATTGGTCGAGCTGCCACTCGATCCACCCGGCATACACGTTCCCCGCGTAGGGGCTGCCGGACACGGTGTCGGCGAAGAGGCGCGGCATGTCCTCCATGAGTCCGTCCGCCTGGTTGCCGGCAAACGTCTTCAGCGTGGCGGCGTCCTTTTCCCAGGTCTTGCCGCCATCGAGCGACCGCCGGACGAAGATCCCGTTCGGTCCCGCATTGTGCGCCCAGTAGGAAGCGCTGCCCAAACGGTCGAAGTGCAGGGAGCCGAGAAACGCGTGCCCCTTGTCGTCGAACACCACCGACACGTCCCCGCCGCCGCGCCAGCCGGGAACGGGCGGCAGTTCGGCGAGCGTGAAGCTTTGCCCGCCATCGGTGGAATAGGCCACCGCGGCCGGTTGGTACGCGGCCACCACCTGGTTCGGATTCGCCGGATTGACGGCGATCGACGGTTCGTTGCCGCGCACACCCTCGGGCGAGATGGTGGCAATGTGCACGCCCGGCGGGCGCGCCAGGGGGGATTGCGCCGCGACGGAAGCGCAGGAAGCGATTAACAGGAAGAAGCTACGCATGGGGTCCCCTTCGCCGGAACGGCAGGCCCAGCCCCTACATTTTGGCAGAACGCGCGGAGTAGCTTCTGGTCTGCTTCTATAGTTCGTGCAAGTTCGTGCCATCTGGTTGCATGACGATTCATCACCCCTGGCCTTCCGAAAATCCATTGCGTTTCGAGATATTAAGGTGTAAAATTCTTGTTCAACGGACGATATGAAAAACTCCAGGCAAATACGACTCTGCCGTTCGCTGTTCGTGGCGACTGCATTCTGGGCAAGCTTAGCGCTGCCGAGACCAGCCTTCGCAGGTATTATATATTCCGGCATTCAGAATCTCGCCTTGCAAGGTACGTACAACCCACCCGTGGTCCAGTCATTCACGATTGCCATAGCGGGAGACTCAGCTGGTAGCTGGGATCAATTGAAACTATCTGTGTTTCCGGAGGGCCCAGGTGGGAGTGGTGGCTCAAATGACGTCGCGCCCGGCTCCTGGGTGGAGCTATCTTCCTACGTGGGGGCCGATCCAAGTAACCCATCTTATCCGTATGTCCAGAAGCTAGCGTTTGGAGATCCAATTCCAACAAATGGTTTTCAATGGAGTGGTTCAATCTTGCTTTGGCTTTATGATACCGCGAGAGTCGAGCCGTCTGGAATCATCGATGCCGGGGATTTTAAGGATGGGACTGGTTACGCTGCCATGATGTTATCCGGTGGCTACTACGGGTGGATTCATCTGGGTGTTTCCGGCTATCAGTCCGCCACCCCTACCTTGACCGTTATCGATTGGGCGTACTCCGACGTGGCCGGAGAGACCTTTTCTATTGGGGATTCGTCAGAAAAATCTGTGGGTCAGTTCGGGTTCGGGCAGCTTCCCAAGTGAATGATAGAGCGCCAGTTCGGTGACGCGGAAGGTTCGGAATCCGTAGGATTTTCTCATGGTGACTTTTGCTTTGTTGTTCAGTCCCTCGATTACGCCGCTGGAGAACTCTTTCCGGGCACGAAAATAGTTGAGGATGAGTTCGCGGTGGGCGCGTAAAGTTCTGGCGACTTTCTTCATCGGTTCGATCCGCGAGCGCATCACTTGGCGGCACCATTGGTCGAGGAACTTGGCGGCCCAGGCGGTGGACTCGTAATTCCAGAGTTGCTGGAAGTCTTCCTTGAGCAGGTAGGCGCGAACGCTCTGGAGGTTGTAGCGCACCAGGTCTTTCAGTTTCACCTTCTGGTTGGCGGTGAGGTT
>JAIQEX010000151.1 GCA_020073615.1 Terriglobia bacterium | reverse complement strand
CCCACGCCCGGCAGAACGGCCAACGTCTGGGCCGGCCCGCAACGGCAGCCGCGCACGCGGCCGAGATCCGGAGACTACATCGCGCTGGCGTCGCCAAAGCGGAGATCGCCCGCCGGCTCCTGGTCGGGCGCACTTCGGTACGCCGAATCCTGGGCAATTCCTCCCGGAAATAGGTCCGCCAACCTTCTTACGCAGGCTCACCGAAAGGACACACAGCTTCCGTGAAACCGATGCGACCTGAGCGTCCGCATTCGCAAACTCATCACGACTCGCCTTAGGACCGCGCAGGAGGTTGTCAGCCTCCTGCAACAAGACGAGGCCGTCTATCGACGGTGACGATAGTCTCAAAGTTCGAGCATGTGTCGCGAATTCTTCAACCTCATTCCGAACACGATGCATACGCTGGATGATCTGTCTTGCTTGAAGTTCGGCAAGCCCGCTCATCGGCGTCTCCTCGGGACGAGCCTACATCTTTAGCCCAGTTCCGGGACCTCCACCCAGGCGCGTTTGCGCCACGATTCCAGGCCCTTTTCGGCGAGTTGCACCCCCTTGGCGCCCTCGAGCAGCCCCCACCGGAAGGGCTCGCCCGCCACCACGTGGCGCAGAAACAGCTCCCACTGCTGCTGGAAAGCGTTCTCGCCGTGGCCATCGTCCGCCACTTCCTGCCAGCCATCGAAGTAGTTCAAGGGGCTCTCGACATCGGGATTCCACACCGGCCGCGGGGTGGCGGCGCGTGGCTGCATCCAGCAGTGCCGCAGACCGGCCACCGCCGAGCCTTCGGTGCCGTCCACTTGCAGGGTCAGCAGATCGTCGCGGCGCACGCGCACGCACCACGACGAGTTGAAGTGCGCCACCACGCCGCCCGCCAGCTCGAAGGTGGCATAGGCCGAATCGTCGGCCGTGCAATCGTAAGGCTTACCGGCTTCGTCCCAGCGCTTGAGGATGTGGGTGGCGCCCAGGCAGGACACGGCCTCGACGGCGCCGAACAGGTTGTCCAGCACGTAGCGCCAGTGGCACAGCATGTCGAGGATGATGCCGCCTCCGTCCTGCTTGCGGTAATTCCAGCTCGGCCGCTGGGCCGCAACCGTATCGCCCTCAAAAACCCAATATCCGAATTCGCCGCGCACGGAAAGCAGCCGGCCAAAGAACCCCGCATCCTTCAGCTTTTGCAGTTTCAGCAATCCGGGCAGCCACAGCTTGTCCTGCACCACGCCGTGGCGGACGCCCGCGCGGGTCGCGAGCCGGTACAGTTCGAGCGCGGTTTCGAGGGTTGCGGCAATCGGCTTTTCGCAATAGATGTGCTTGCCGCGAGCGATGGCTTGCTGCACGGCCGCCGCCCGGCGGTCGGTAGTCTGCGCGTCGAAGTAGATGGCGTAGGCGGGGTCGGCGAGCGCGGCGTCGAGATCGGTGGTCCAGGGCAGGCCGCCGGCTTCGGCGGCGATGGCCGCGAGCTTGGCGCCATTGCGCCCCACCAGCAGCGGGCGCGGCAGGATAGTATCGCCCGAGCCCAGCTTGACGCCGCCTTCGGCGACGATGGCGCTGATCGACCTCCGCAGGTGCTGGTTGAGCCCCATGCGGCCCGTCACGCCGTTCATGATGATGCCGATGGAATGCGTCATGGCTTTTGGGTGCACTGCGGCCGGGCGCCAGCGGGAAGCGGAGGCGCGTCCACCCCGGCGCGCGGCAGCGTGCCCGCCAGTTCCTGGCGCCAGTGCGCCACGTCGCCCGAAGGCCCGTAGCAGTAGATCATGCGCATGGGCTGCGGACCGGTGTTGGTCAACTGGTGGAACACGCCAGGAGGAATATAAACCGCCTGGCCGGCGCGCACCGCCGCCCGTTCCTCGCCCAGGCACATTTCGCCCTCGCCCTCTACGATGAAGTAGATCTCCTCCTGCTCCTGGTTATGCCACGGCACCTGCCCGCCATCGGCTTCGAGCGTCACGTGCCCCATGGCGAAGTTGCGCGCCTGGATGGGGCTCGCGCCGCCCACCAGGTTCTGGGTGCGCCGCCGCGCCGGATAGGTGCGCCCCGCGGTCTGCTCAAGGTCAGCGATGATCATGTTGGCGAAACCAGCCTCCCACAAAATAGGCTACAACGCCGGCCGCGATCAGAATAAAGCCGAGTTGGAGCGCGTTGATGGGGCCCACCGGCTCCACGTCGTTGCGCACCACCGTCAGAACCAGCAGCGCCACCGGCAGCACGGCGATGCCGATGGCGCCCGCCAGGCCGCCGGGCACGCGATACGGGCGCTCGATCGCGGGCTCGCGAATACGCAGCGCCGCCAGCGCGGCAAACTCCAGGAGGATGCTTAGGCCAGTGAGCAGCACGTCCAGCACGATGAGCTTCACGAAGGTCAAATTCAGGCAGAGCGCCCAGGCGATGGCGCAGGCAATGATGGCGGCCCAGGGCGCACCCGTCCGCGGATGGCGCCGGGCGAAGATGCGCGGCAGAAAGCCGTCGTCGGCCAGCACCGCCGGCAGCCGCGAGTAGGACATGGTCAGCGCGTTAAGCGAGCCCCACGCGCTGACCATGCCCACGATAGTGATGGCCGCGGCCAGCCCCTCTCCGGCGGCTCCATGCGGCAGAATCGCGCGCGACACATCGGCCCAGCCGCCGGTGGACCAGCGGTTGGCGTCGAACCCGGTCAGCGCCACCGCGCCAATGGGCAGCGCGTAGGTCAGCGCCACCAGCAGCACGGTCGCTGCCATCGCCCGGGGGTAAGTGCGCTGCGGACGGTCCACCTCGTCGGCCACCGTCGAAGCATTGTCCCAGCCCATGTAGTTCCACATGGAGACCAGGATGCCGCCCAGGAAGTCCACGTTGCGCAGCGGAACGGTGTGCCCTCCGGGCGCGGAGCGATGGAAGAACGCATAGACCGTCAGCACCAGGAACGGCGCCAGCAGCACCACGCCTATGGCCACCGAGCTGCCGCCCACGGTCTTGGCGCCGAGCATGTTCCACGCGGCGGCCGCGGCTATCAGCGCTACGCCGATCCACAGACCTCTCCCGCCGGCCGTCATTGCGGGCGCGAAGTGCTCGAGGTAACCCACGAACAGCGTCGGGTAGATGGCCATATCGAAGATGCTGCCCACCAGCGACAGCCACGCTTCCTGAAAGCCCCAGAACGGTCCCAGGGCGCGCGACACCCAGACGTAGTAGCCGCCCTGGGCGGGCACGGCGCTCGCCAGTTCGCTCACCATGAGAGCCGAGGGAAGGCTCCAGACCAGCGGCGTCACCAGCAGGATGGCGATGGCCCCCGCATAGCCGGACCGGGAAACGATATCCTCCAGCCCAAACGGACCGCCCGACACCATGAAGTAGGTGGCGGCGACCAGCGGAACCAGGGTGATCTTGCGCGGTGCACTTGGGCGCGCCCTTACCGCGTGCGTCACGATGCAGGCTTGTCCGCGCCGGCCTTGGTGGATTGCTCCTGGCCGGAGATCCATTTCGCGTGCTCTTGCGACACCGTCCCTTCGATGCGCTCGGCGAGGAGAACTACCGGGTTGGGAGCCGAAGCATAGGGCCCGGCGCCGGACAGGTACAGGTATTTTTCGTGCTTCAGCGATTCGCAGGTAGAGCGATACGCAATCCAGTTCGCATGGTATTGATTGAGCTGCTGGACACCTTCGATCACTGCGATGCTCGCCGTGAGAGCGGCCATGATGCGAACATCGTTGAAGCCGAACCCGACGAGAACCGGGACCAGGGCCGCGATCGCGATGGTCCACATCTTGAGAAGCTTGAAGGCGCGTTGACTATACCTGCTCTTACGCCCATACCAGTCGATCTGGTCTTCGAGCCGGCCTAGCGCCGGGTTATCGGCCGCGGTCATTGTTATCTACGTTACCAAACGCGGGGCGCCGTGAGGTCGAGGGGTGCCGCGCGCAGGAAAAAGCCGGGTCTGTTCTATGTTCCCACTGCGTAATAATGGGCGGATACCCTCGCGTGCCACTTCAGGAAGACCTCTTTCAAACTGTCCTTATCGGCGCTGCCGACGGTTTCGGCGGGCATCTTGTGCACGAACACATCGGTGACTCCGTTGTCAAAAACTCCCCCGGAAATGCCGTCCTGCCGGAATATCAAAATGGGAAGGCCCAGCCCAAAGAGGATTCCCGCCTCCAGTTGGTTCCAGGAGCTCGGAAACGGGACTGATTCCTTTGGACCGAGCTTTTTTTCCCCTTTAGTGCCGCGCTTCCAGATTCCTGAAGTTGCTTGGAATTGCTCAAATCCGAGGATCAGTCCTCCCGCACAGTGGCGGGCGATCACCATAACCTCGCGAAGGGGAAGCTCCGCGGGATAGTCGGACCGGCCAAGTGCCCGTGGCTCGAGATTCAGCTCTTCCAGGAATTTGACCAGAACCGCACGTGACTTTTCTTGCGTCAGGCTGAGCGAGGTCGGGCAAGAAACAAAAACGGGAATCTTCATGGCCGAGCTCCTCTCTCGAAGCTTGCGGCGAATGCGTCTGTGCCGTGGAACGGTTTGGCCAAGCTGCCGGTGGTCACGATTCTTGATTCTCGCACACAGGGCGCTCGCCGAAACGCTGGGATCCCCGCTACACGCCCGGCGGGCGGCGCTTGTGCCAGTCCGTCCGCGACTGGAATTCGCGGCCGATGGCCAGCAGTGTATTTTCGCCGAACGGCACGCCCACCACCTGCAACGCCACCGGCAGGTTCTCCGCGAAACCACAGGGCAGCACCAGCGCCGGCAGACCCGCCAGGTTGCCCGCGGGGATGATGCCCTGCAAACGGGGCGCGCTCCCGGCGGGCGGTGCGGCGCCGCCCGCGTCCAGGCGCTGCTCCACTTTGCTCGCCACGCCGGACCGGCCCGGCGCCAGAAGCACGTCCACCTCGCCGAACAGGTTCGCGAACTCTTCCTGGATCAGCCGCCGCAAGCGCATGGCCTTCAGATAATCCCTGGCGGGGACGTCCAGGCTCGCCTTCAGGCCGGCGATCTGCGCCTGGTCGGCCAGCTCTTCCACCTTGCCGCTGGCAATCAGCGGCTCGAATATGGAACCCTGCTCCGCCGCCAGGATGACCGAGAGCACCGCGCCGTAGGGAAACGGCGGCAGTTTGGTCTCCACCAGTTGCGCGCCCGTCTCGCGCAAGACGCGCAGCGCCTCCTGAAATGGCGCGCGCGCCGCGGCTTCGGCGCCTTCGATGAAATCCGCCGGTGCATACCCGATGCGCAGGTCTTTCATGGGCCGCGCATACTGGGGGGTGTAGTAGAAGCTCTTGCCGGCGCTGCCCGGGTCCTTGCCGTCCTTGCCGGCGATGACTTGCAGGACGAGCCCGCAATCGTCGGCGCTGCGCGCGAACGGCCCCAGTTTATCCAGCGTCCAGGAGAGCGCCATGGCGCCATGCCGGCTCACCAGCCCGTAGGTGGGCCGCAGCGCCGTCACGCCGCAGTAGGATGCGGGCGTGACAATGGACCCGGAGGTTTCCGAGCCAATGGCGAACGGCACCAGTCCCGCCGCCACCGCCGCCGCCGATCCGCTCGAAGATCCGCCCGACCAGCGCGCGCGGTCCCACGGATTCAACCCCGGGCCGGTGAGCGATGCCGAAGCATAGCGGTACCCGCCGCCGCCCGCCAGTTCCACCATGGCCAGCTTGCCGGTGAGCACCGCGCCCACGCCGGCGAGCTTTTCGACCACCGTGGCGTCGTAATCGAATACCTGCGCGGCGTACGGTTTCGCGCCCCACGTGGTGGGCTGGCCCGCGAAACTCAGCAGGTCCTTCACCCCGTATGGAATGCCCTGCAGCGGCCCGCGCAAACGCCCGCGCTTGAGGTCCTTGTCCACATCCTGCGCTTTGCGGATGGCTTGGGGAGTGAGCGGGAGCGCGAGCGCATGGTATCGCGGACCAAGCTGCTCGAGCCGGTTGGCGAAGGCGCGCGTCAGGTCCTCGGCGGAGAATTCCCTGGCCTTCAGCCGCTCGTTCAACTCCGGAATCGCGGCGAAGAAGACGTCGTTTCCGATGGCCGCCATGCTTCAGGCCTTGAACTGGAAAGCCGGTTCGGTGGCCATCGGGATGGCCAGCCTGGCGAGGGCTTCGCCGTTGGCCTTCGCGCGATCCCTGGCGTTCTTCAGTTCTTCGCCGGGAGTGGCGGGAACCGGCGGCGGCGCCTGCGCCAGGGCCGTGCTGGAAGCCAGCAGGGTTGCCAGTTGCCGTCTGGTGAGCTTCATCGTCTGCCCGTCACTTGTGGTCCAGCGCTTCCATGGCCGCTTTCTGCATCACCGCGCGCGGCGCCGAATCGTTCGTCCAGATCTCAAACTGGTGCACCGCCTGCTCGACAAACATATCGAGCCCCGGCACCACAGTCTTGCCCTGCTCCCTCGCCCGCCGGAGCAGCACCGTCTCGATGGGATTGTACACCATATCGAAGACTACGTCGGCGGGAATGCTGCCGTTAAAGAAGCAGTCGTCCACGTGCGGATACATGCCCAGCGGCGTGGCGTGCACTACCGCGTCGAAATGCCGCGCCGCGAGTTGTTCGCGGCCCAGGGCCTCGGCGCCGCAGACTTTCGCCAGCGCGCGCACGCGATCGGCGTTACGGCCCACCAGGGCGATCCTGGCGCCGGCATCGGAGAGCGCGCAGGCCGCGCCCCGCGCCGCGCCGCCGTTGCCCACAATCAACACCGACGATTTCTGCAGACGCAGCAAGCGCCCCAGCGGCCCGGTCACGCCCGCCGCGTCGGTGTTGGTGCCGCGCCATTTGCCACCCTTGCGCCAGACTGTATTGACGGCCCCTATGCGCCTGGCCAGCGGGTCTACCGCATCCAGGTAGCGGATGATCTTCTGTTTGTGCGGAAGGGTGACGCTAAAGCCCGCCAGCGGCAGTTTATCGGCCAGCGAAAAGAAATCCCGCAGATAGGCCGGCGAAACCAGGAAGGGCAGGTACACCGCATCCACGCGGCGCGCGTGAAACGCCCGGTTGTGCACAGCCGGCGAAATCGAATGACGCACGGGGTCGGCAATCACGCCGTAGATTTTGGCCGACTTGCGGAGCTTGTCCACGTGGTACACATGCCGCAGGTAGTGCGCGCTGACCTGGCCCGCCGCCGTGTTCTCGGCGAACATGGGGGCGGCATAGGTGTAGATGCCGCCGAACACGGGCGAGAGCACGCGCGAGGGAAACCCCAGTTCCCCCATGGCCAGCACCACCAAGCGGTGTTTGGGCAGCGCCTTGGCCGCCGCCAGGATACGGATGTTGTCGGACGGCTTGCGCGCCGTGGTCACCACTTTGTAGGCATCCGCCTGCACCCGCATGACGCGGCTCACCACCGTATCCATGGGCGGCGTGGCCTCGAAGTTGTGATACGAAACGATCACTTGCGCGCGCCCGCGCATCTGATTCAGCCGCTCCTGGCACACTTCCGCGGTTTCGATTTCCACATCGACCGCGTGGGCTCCCTTGCGGATGGCCAGGTCCAGCACAGCAAGCTGCTCGTCGATGCTGCCGTTGAATCGGCCGTGATTCTGGTGGCGCCGGCAGGTGGCCAGGATGATGGAGTCGGGAAAGCGGTCGAGGAATCCCCGAATCGCTTCCGCGCCCTGGCACGGGTGGTCCAGGAAGTCCAGGCGGAACTCCAGGAAAACCTCTCCCGCCTCAGCTTCGCGCCGGGCGTGGTCCAGCAGGGTTGGAACGTCTGGCAGGCCCAACGCGATACAAATGCGAGGGAGCGACCTGATCTGCGCCATCTCTAATAAGGAACCCTAAGAATACCATTATGCCGTAACTCTTCGCCGTCACGCGCGAAAGAGCGCCGGGCAAAACCCCAAGTATCCCGGCGTCTCGGAACCTCGGCGGTGACATTCTATTGACCGATGGCCGTGTCTCTGGAGTATTGAAGCAGGGTGGCGCCGTTCGCCAGGAGTTACAATCCTGGTAATGCCGTTCCCAACCCACAGACTCCGCCGCCTGCGCGCCACCGAGGCGCTGCGCGGCCTGGTGCGCGAGACGCACCTCCATCCCGGGCAGTTCATCCTGCCGCTGTTCGTGTGCCCCGGGGAAGGGGTGCGGCGCGAGATCGGCGCCATGCCGGGGAACTACCAGATGTCGATCGACGAGGTGGTCAAGGAGTGCGAGGAAGTGCAGGCCCTGGGGATCGGCGGCATCATCCTGTTCGGCCTGCCGGAGACCAAGGACGAGATGGCGTCGGGGGCGTACGACGAGAACGGCATCGTGCAGCGCGCCATACGGGCGATCCGCAAGGAAGTGCCGGGGTTGCTGATCATGACCGACGTGTGCAACTGCGAGTACACCAGCCACGGGCACTGCGGCTACGTGAAAGGCGGCGACGTGGACAACGACACCACCTTGCAGTGGCTGGCCAAGACATCGCTTTCGCACGCGCGCGCCGGCGCGGATATGGTGGCGCCTTCGGACATGATGGACGGGCGGGTGTGGGCGATCCGCCAGGCGCTGGACGCCAATGGTTACGAAAAGGTGCCGATCCTGGCGTACGCCGCCAAGTTCGCCTCGGTGTTCTACGGGCCGTTCCGCGAGGCGGCGGAATCGGCGCCGCAATTCGGCGACCGCCGCAGCTACCAGATGGACCCGGCCAACGGGCGCGAGGCCATGCAGGAAATCGAACTGGATCTGCAGGAAGGCGCCGACATGATCATGGTGAAGCCGGCGATGCCTTACCTGGACCTGATCTGGCGGGCGCGCCAGCGCTTCGATGCGCCCATTGCGGCCTACCAGGTGAGCGGGGAGTATTCGATGATCGTGGCGGCGGCGCGCAACGGCCGCCTCACCTCGCGACCCGCCTGCGCACGCTGCCGTGCGGGCTCGACGTCGTCGTCCACCGCGACGCCGGCTCGCCGCAGGTCGCGGTCAGCGTGTGGTACCGCGTGGGCGGCTCCGACGAGCGACCCGACCGCACCGGGTTCGCCCACCTGTTCGAGCACCTGTTCAAGAGCCCGGCGGAGCGGCTCGGCGGCCACCACTACGAGGTGCTGCGCCGCGCGGGCGCGACCGAGGCCAACGCGTCGACCAGCGCCGATCGCACCGCCTACCACGAGGTCCTGCCCGCCCACCAGCTGGCGCTCGCGCTGTGGCTCGAGAGCGAGCGCATGGGCTACTTCGCGCGCGACTTCGACCCCGAGCGGCTGGTCGCCCAGCAGGCGGTGGTGCGCGCCGAGCGCCGCCAGCGCTACGAGGACGTGCCCTACGGCGCCGAGCGGTTCGCGGTCGCGCTCGCGCTGTACCCCGAGGCCCACCCGCTGCGCCACCTGACGATCGGCCGGCACGACGACATCCAGGCCGCCACCGTCGACGACGTGCTCGCGTTCTTCCGCACGTGGTACGTGCCGGCCAACGCGACCCTGGTGATCGCCGGCGACGTCGATCCCGACGCCGAGCTCGACGCGCTGGTCGACCGCTACTTCGGCAGCTTCCCGGCGTCGCGCCGGCCGGTGCGCGCGGTCCCGCCGCCGCCGCTGCCCGGGCGCGCGACCGCGCGGGTCGACGATCGGTTCGCGGCGCTCGGCCGGCTCCACCGGGCGTGGCTGGGGCCGGTGGCGTTCGGCGACGACGAGGCCGAGCTCGACGCAGCCACCGCGGCGTGGGTCGCGCCCGGCACCGGCGCGATCTGGCGGCGGCTGGTCTACGAGACCCAGCTCGCCCAGCGGGTGTCGGCGTGGACGGTCAACGGCCGACTCGGCGGCGAGGTCCACGTCGCGGTCGATCTGCGCAGCGGGGCCGACCCCGGTGTGGTGCGCGCGATGCTCGACGAGCTGTGCCGGACCGGGATCGACGAGCGGGCGATCGAGCGCGCGGTGACCCGCCGCGAGGCCGGCGCGATCTGGGGCCTCGCCGGCCTGGCGCGCCGCGCGTCGCTGATCCAGCGCTACATGCTGTACCGCCACGAGCCCGACGGCCTGGCCGCCGAGCTCACGCGGTATCGCGCGGTCACCCCGGCCGGCGTCGACCGCGCGATCGCGCGCTGGCTCGACCCGGCGCGCGAGGTCGAGGTCGAGACCGTGGCGGGAGCGCCGGCCGGCGCGGCCAGCGACCGCGTCATGGACCCGGGGTCGGCTCCCTGAGCATCTGGATCACGCCGTTCAGCCCGTCGGTCCTCACCACCTGGTTCTGGTCGTCGACCCACACGACCTCGAAGTCGGTCAGCTTCTCGCGCTTGATCAGCGCGAGCGCGTCCCGGGGACCGAGGATGAACATCACCTTGGACCACGCGTCGGCGGTGAACGCGTCGGTGGCGCGGACGGTCACCGAGCGGGACGCGCGCGCCGGCTGGCCGGTCCGGGTGTCGATGATGTGGTGGTAGCGCACGCCGTCCTTGACGAAGCCGCGCTCGTAGTCGCCGCTGGTCGAGAACGAGTGGTCCTCGATCGGCGCGACCGCGAACATCGTGTTGGTCGGGCCCCGCGGATCGCGGATCCCGACCACCCACGGCTCGTTGCCCTTCTTGCCCGCGATGTACATGTCGCCGCCGGCCTGCATCATGAAGTCGGTGAAGCCGCGCGCCCGCAGGATCGCGACGCACCTGTCGACCGCGTAGCCCTTGGCGATCCCGCCCAGCGTGATCGCCATGCCCTTGCGGCGCAGGAACACGCTGTGCTTCCTGGGGGCGAGTGCGATGTCCTTCCAGTTGACCAGGGCGAGCCGCTGCTTGACCTCGGCGGGGTCGGGCAGCGAGCCGTCCATGTCCTCGTCGAACTTCCACACGCCGCGGAACGCCTCGATCGTGATGTCGAACACCCCGTTCGAGCGCCTCGACACGTCGACCGCGCGCGCGATCACGGCGAACGTCTCGTCCGAGACCTGGACCGGCTTGACGCCGGCGGCGGCGTTGATCTGCGACACGTCCGAGGTCGGCTTCCAGTTCGACATCTCCAGGTCGAGCCGCTTCATCTCGTTGAACACGGCCTCGGCGGCCTGCGCGGCGGCGCGCTCGTCGGCGGTCCACAGATAGACGTCGACGGTGGTGCCCATCGCCTGGCCGGCGTAATGGATCTTCGACGCCGGGTGGGTCGCATCCGACGGCCGGGGCGGCGCGACCGGTGCGGCCGGCGCAACCGGCGGCGGGTCGGCGTGGGCGCGTCCGGCCGCCAGGCCAGCGGCGAGCCCCAGCCCGAGCGCGGCGGTCGCGATCCGGCGCTGGAGCGTCCGCCCTGCGGTTCGCCGGATCGCCTCGCTCGCGGTCATCGACGTTCCATTCCGGGCCATCAGATCCGGGGCATCAGTGCAGCAGCTCGCGCGCGCCGGACACGACCCGGAGCACGATCAGGATGGCGCCCACCCCGAGCGAAGCCAGCACGGCCGTGACGCTGAGCGCGAGCGTGCCCTGGGTCTCCTGCTGGATGCCCTTCCACATCCCGAAGCAGGCCGGGATGGCGCCCGCCGCCGCGATCACACCGCCGAGGATGGATCCATGGAACGCACCCTGCACCGCCGCGATGGCGATCCCGACCACGACCATGACGAAGGCCACGAGCGCAGGTGTCTTGGTGTCGGGCACCGGGTTCCCCATGCAACAGACCGTAGCACAGGGTGCTCCATGAAGCGCACTCGGCCGCACGGGCGAGCGGCCTCATCCGGCCGGCGACCCAGGCCGCTCCGCATCGCCGCCGGTGATCGAGCCGGTCATCGGGATGACAGCTAGCTCTCGACGTACATCCGTATCTGCTCGCGCACCACATCATCGGTCAGCGAGCGCTGCACGTGCTCCAGCAGGCAGTCGGCGAGCACCAGCATCATGTCCTCGACGCGGTTCTCGGCGACGAGCTTGGCCATCAGCGCCTTGGCGTCGCGGCTGTCGTCGCCCGCGAGCAACTCCCGCACCCTGCCCACCGTCAGATCACCCTGGAAGTCGATCATCAGATGCTGCCGGAGGTAGTCGATCAGCTGCTGCACGCCTCGGGGATAACGCAGCCGCCGATCCGGATCAAGCGACGGACCGACGACGATGAAGCGTTCTCGCCGTTCCGCTCGCCACGGGCCGCGCCGGTTTGGGCCTTGCGCGCGTCCGTCAGTTGCCCGAGGATCGCTCCGCCATGCCCCGGGTGCTGCTGACCGGTTTCTGCGCGGTGCCGGGGCCGCGGCGCGCGGGAGTCCAGCTCCGGCACGTGATCCGGGCGCTGACCTCGCTGCACTCGGTCGACCTGCTGGTCGCGCGCGAGGGCGATCAGGCGTACGTCGAGCGCCAGGGCTCGGTCCGCGTGCTGCGGGTCCCGACCCACGACGGCGACCCGCGATCGCAGATCCAGGCGTTCCAGCGCGCGCTCAAGCGCCAGCTCGACGGCGCGGACTACGACGTCGTGCACTGCCGCGACAGCTGGAGCGGCATCCCGGTGCTCGAGGCCCGGTCGCGGCTGGGCTACGCCATGGTCTACGACCTCGCGCGGTCGCCGCTCGGCGAGACCACGCTCGACGCCGAGCTCGACGCGCAGTACGCGCGCGACGAGGAGGCCTGCCTGATCGCCGCCGACCTCGTGCTCGCGCCGACCCCGGCGGCGGTCAAGGCGCTGCAGGGCCGCGGCAAGCCCGAGCGCGTCGTGCTGTCGCCGCTCGGGGTCGACGTCGATCGGTTCGACTGGGACGATCCGCCGGCCGGCGGCCCGCCGCGAATCCTCTACGTCGGGACGATCGATCCCGGCCGCGGCGTACGCGTGCTGGTCCGCGCGATGGCCGCGATCGTCCGCGAGGTCGACGCCGGGCTCGTGCTCGCCGGCTCGATGGCGCCGCGGTTCGAGCAGCCGCTGCGCGACCAGATCCGCGAGCTCGGCCTCGCCGAGAAGATCGAGATCATGCCGCCGGTCGATCACGACCAGCTGCCGGCGCTGCTCGCGACCTCGACGGTGTGCGTGGTGCCCGCCGCGGCCGATCTCACGCCGAGCCCGACCGTCGTGTTCCCGACCAAGCTGCTCGAGTACATGGCGTGCCGCCGCGCCGTGGTCGCGCCGCGCCGCGAGACCCTCGCCCACGTGGTCGAGCACAACCGCGAGGCGCTGCTGTTCGAGCCCGGCGATCCGGTCGACCTGGCGCGCAAGGTGCTGCGGCTGCTCGGCGAGCCGCTGCTGCGCGACCGGATCGCGCACCACGCCTACGAGCGGGTGCGCCGCGAGTTCACGGCGAGCGCGGCCCGCCGCGCGCTGCGCTCGGCGTACCGCGTGCTGAGCGAGCGGTTCGCGGTGCCGCTGCACGACGCCGGCGACGATGACGCCCCCAAGATCGAGCTGCTCGCCGACGACGACTTCGAGGCCACGGTGTTCGAGGAGGCGCCGGCCCCGCCGCACGTCGACACCGCGCTCAACAAGCTGCACCCGCTGGAGGAGGCGCTGCAGTCGCTGGCCGAGAGCGACGGCACCGGCACCACGAGCAGCGAGTCGGTGATCGCGCCGCCACCGCTGCGCGAGCCGGACGAGACCATGGAGCGGGCGCCGGTCGCCCGGCCGCGCGACGCCAGCGGCTGGACGGTGTCGGCGCTCGCGGCGCCCCCGCTGCCGACCGGCCACGACGACTGGGTGGTGACCAACGTCGCGAACGCGGTCCGCGTGGTCGAGGTCGACGATGTCGAGGCCGAGCTGCTGATCGAGGACGGCACGCCGATCGAGGGCGTGATCGCGGTGGCGCCGCCGCTGCCGATGGTCGAGACCTCGTTCATCGCCGGCGAGATCGACGTGCCGACCCCGCTGCCGATCGCCGAGCGCGACCACGACACCCCGGCGGTCGAGTTCACCGCCGCGGGCCCGATCCTCGGCACGCCCGACGCCGATCCCGACACCGGCTCGCAGACCCCGCCGATGGAGAGGCGGTGATCCGCGCGACGCGACGCGCGGAGGGGTGAATCTCGCGGCTGTGCCGCGAGAGAGGGGGCGGGCAGGCCCCCTGTCGATCGAAAGGCGGTGATCCGCGCGACGCGACGCCCCCCCCCGATGCCAGCTTGGGGGGTGCGCCGTGTTACGGTGGTCGCCGGAGGCCGTCATTCCGGTCGTTGCGCTGGTCAACCTGCTGTTCGGCATCGGGTTCGCGCTGATCGCCCGCGATCGGATCCGCGCCGATGGGCCGTTCGCGGCGCCGGCGTTTCCGCTGGTCGCGCTGCACGCCGCGGCGGTGGTCGCCCCGGTCGCGCTGTACTTCTATGCCGTGCACCCGGCGTGGAGCTGGATGTACCTGGTCAACCCGCGCAAGCTCGCCGGCGTCGCGGTGCTGCCGCTGATGGTCGGTCATGGCGTGCTGGTGATCGGCGGCTGGTACGGGGCCGCGCTGCTGCTGCGCCGCGGCTACCTCGGCGCGCTGCTCTACGTCGCCGGGGCGATCGCGCTGCTGCTGCTGATCCTGGTCGTCGGAGGCATCCAGCGGCTGGCGACCGCGACCGACTATCCGGGCTGGCAGGCCCGGCAGGGCACCTCGCTGTTCGCCGTGCAGCTCGGCTGGGCGTTCGTGGTGTCGCTGATGGCGCTGTTCGGCTCTGCGATCTACGTCGCGATCGAGCTCGGCCGCGATGGCCGCCGCGTGCGGTCGCGGTGACCGCGGTGTAAGCTCGCGCGCGATGTGCCGCCGCGTGTGCCGAGGCCGGGCCCTGTCCCTGGTCGCCGTGCTCGGGCTCGCGGCGGCCGGGTGCGGGCCGGTCCGCTACGTCAGCGACGTAGGACGCGCGGCGGCTGCGGTCGAGGACGCTCGCGCGGCCCAGGCCGAGAAGTACGCCCCGTACTGGTGGACCCGGGCGACCGAGTACCTGCACAAGGCGCGCGAGGTCGCCGCGTACGCCGACTTCCAGGGCGCGAACCGCTTCGGCCGGCTCGCCACCGAGGCCGCGAACAAGGCCACCGAGGAGGCGCAGATCGCCGAGAAGGATCCCTCGAAGCGGCCGCTCGA
>JAIQEX010000010.1 GCA_020073615.1 Terriglobia bacterium | reverse complement strand
AACTCCATCGGACGCCTCCTGGATTTTGTGTCAGCAACAAAATCATCGGCGAAGTATCCGGTGGAGTCAAATGTGGCTTCGGAGAGAGAGGCGGCCAAGGGAAGAAAGGGATTCCAAAGGGAAAGAAACCGCAGGTTTCGTTCCCTTTGGGCTACAGCAACGAAATGCCGCGACTTGCCCTGGGATGCGTATGGTTCGGGCAGTCAAAATTGCAAATATTTTTGGCTAGACCTTCCTCCCAAAGCTCGACAATGCCGTGGTCCTCCAAGGTCAGGCCGTGATTATTCCTGGTACAGGTTTCAAGGGCATGGAGCAGGGACTCGCGGTACAGGTCGGCAAGTTCTTCGGGCTGCTTCTTTTTCTCGAAGTAATCCTCGGCCGGTTTGACGAGAGGGGCGGCCAGAAGGGCGGCGGGATACACCCAGCTACCGGCTTCGCCGGCGCCTGCGGCAGCTGTCATTGCGGGAGCCGCAAAGATGGCTCCTTCGACGATCTTGTGCAAAGCCAAATGGTCCATGAGACCGAAAAGGTAAGACACAAGACCGGTCTTGAATGTCACGTGAGGCTCCGAGGTGCTTCGAACCAGGATACCTTGTCGAACTTCCGGTGGGTCTCGATAACGTCATAATTGTCCGTGGGATGTCCCCACCCGTCCGCCCGAAACCGCAACTGCCGGCGGCGGCTCTCCGCCGCGCGGCCTGCGTGGCATCGATCCCTCGCTCCGCGCCGGGCAATCGGAATCCGAACACGGGACCAGCTTAGCGAGATGGTGAAGAAGGCTGGAGTGCAATAGTTCCGGTCAGAACACGCATGGTGTTTCCCGATGGCCGTTTACCGATTGATCATTCGTTGCGCGCCCTCGCTGTAACGGGCTCCTTGCACCGCGATCCCGGATGTGGCGCTCTCAATTTCGCGGAGATCTCCCTCGCTGAGCGCGATGGATACGGCCGCGACGTTCTCCTGCAACCGATGCAGTTTCGTCGTCCCTGGAATGGGCACGATCCACGGCTTCTGAGCAAGGACCCACGCCAGTGCGATCTGCGCGGATGTAGCCTTCTTGCGCTGTGCGATGGTCTCCAGCAGATCCACTAACGCGCGGTTCGCCTTCCGGGCCTCCGGCGCAAAACGCGGCACCGTGTTGCGGAAGTCGGTGCTGTCAAATGTGGTGTTCTCGTCGATCTTTCCCGTAAGGAAGCCTTTTCCCAGCGGGCTGAAGGGAACAAAACCGATTCCGAGCTCTTCGAGAGCCGGCATGATCTCCGCTTCCGGCTCCCTCCACCACAGGGAGTACTCGCTTTGCAGTGCCGTGACTGGTTGCACGGAGTGAGCGCGGCGGATGGTTTGCACGCCCGCTTCGGAAAGGCCGAAATGCCTGACCTTGCCTTCCCGAATCAGGTCCTTCACCGCTCCCGCCACGTCTTCGATCGGCACATCCGGGTCGACACGGTGCTGATAGAACAGATCGATGACATTGGTCCTGAGCCGCCTCAGTGAAGCTTCGGCCACCTGCTTAATATGCTCTGGCTTACTGTTCAGCCCGGCCTGTTTGCCGGTCTCCGGCTCGAACTGGAAGCCGAACTTCGTGGCAATCACCACGTGCTTACGCACGGGAGCGAGGGCTTCCCCCACGAGCTCTTCGTTGGTGAAGGGACCGTACACTTCGGCGGTGTCGAAGAATGTGACGCCGCGTTCCACGGCTGCCCTGATCACCGAGATCATCTCCTGCTTGTCTTTGGCCGGACCGTAACCAAAGCTCATTCCCATGCAGCCGAGGCCGGCCGCCGAAACTTCCAGACCGCTCTTTCCCAGTTTGCGCTTCTGCATTCTTTCTCCCGAGGAACCGTTTCCTCATCTTCAGGTTAGGATCGGACGCCGCGGAAGCGGTATCCCGATCCTTCCGATTTATTGCCTATTCCTCTCGCGCTGTTGACTTACGCACAGAGCCGGCGGTTATCCTGGGGGAGAGGAGAGCGACACCGTGACTGTGAGAAAACGCAGAGGAGAGGCGTCTCCGTTACGAGATTCGGCACACGAATTGCGGACGGAGCTGGCTCGCAAGATTGCCTCGTTCATTGGCTCGGCAGAGAACCGGGCAACGGAGATTCCCGGGCTGACGCTCCACCGGCGGACCGCCCCGACCGCTCCGTGCTCCATGACCTACGAGCCGGGCGTGACCGTCATCGCCCAAGGGCGAAAGCGCGTAGAACTCGGCCGCAACGTTTTCATCTACGATGCGTCGCGATTCCTGCTGACGTCGGTAGACCTGCCGGTGGTCAGCCGGGTGATCGAAGCAAGTGAACAGGTGCCGTGCCTGGCCTTGTCGCTCAAGCTTGAAATGCCGGTAGTCCGGGAACTGCTCAGCCGGGAAGAGATGCAGGCGGCGGAGGCGCCGTCCGACCGTCCCGGCATGGCGACCGGTGAGACCACGGCGCCATTTCTCAGCGCATGCTGCCGGCTCGTGGACCTGCTGGACACGCCGCGCGACATTCCCTTTCTCGGCGGCCTGATACAACGCGAGATCGTCTACCGGATCCTGGGCAGTGCGGAGGGAGCACGCCTGCGAGCGATTGCCACGCTCGGCGAGCAGAGCCAGCGGACGGCAAAGGCGATCGCCTGGATCCGGGCGAATTATGCGCAGCCGCTCCGCGTGGAAGATCTCGCGGAAATCGCCGGCATGGGCGTATCCACGCTGCACCATCATTTCCGGGTGCTGACCGCCATGAGTCCTCTTCAGTATCAGAAACAGTTTCGGTTGCAGGCGGCGCGGGGACGCATGCTCCTGGATGGTCTGGACGCCGCCAGCGCGGCCTTCGAGGTCGGATACGAAAGCGCCAGCCAATTCAACCGCGAATACAGGCGCTTCTTCGGCCGGCCGCCGATGCGCGATATTCGGACTCTCCGCTCGCCAGGCGCTCCGCCGTTGGAGTCGGCCAGTAATCGGTAATACGCTAGGATGGTCGCATTCGTTGCGCGGGAGGCTCACCGGGCAGCGCTCCGAGGTCCGGCGGGCGTCGACGGCACTGGTCTCGTCGTTGCCCCCGGATTCATCGCTTGGCACGCGCATGGGCAGAACATTCTCGCCGATCGGGTGCAGGCATTACAATGGCGACGCAACCGCGCTGGAGATCGAGGCCGGCATGTCGCTGCCGGGTACCCGCGAAGTCGCCGCCTCAGGTCCTCTTTTTTCGCTGCTCTTCCGCCTCGCGTATTTCCTGCTCAGCCTGGAGCCAGTCTTCCATCTCGGAGCCGGATTGGTTGCCGCGCTCCACGTAGAGCTCATGGGCGCGCCGCCGGATTTGCTCTTCGAGCGGCAGCGCCTCCCTTTGCTGCGCCTTCTTGGCACGCGCACGTGGTTTCATGGAATCACCTCCTCACTCGTGGTAGGGCAGGCCTCCTGGCCTGCTCCCGCCGGGGCGCGCTCCAACCCCCGTGGCAGGCCAGTTTTCATGAACGGGGTACACTCCGGAGCCTGAAAGCCGGGGATGGTCCCTATATCAGACCAATTTCTGGGGCGACTTTCAAGATAGGAGGCCTACCCCACTGAAACTGGTCTCAGACAGTGACCACCGGGCACGGGGATTCCCGCAGGATGGCGTATGCGTTGGCGCGCAGACGCCCGAGGGCGCCCGACGCACGGCCCCGGCCGATGACCAGAACATCGGCGTTCCCTTGTTGTGCGGCGCTGCTGACGGCTGCCGGAATATCTCCGGTTTCAATCGAGACTTCGGCGTGGATGGGCAATTCCCCTTGGAGAGCCGCGATTTGTTCGCGGGCGTTCCGGGACATCTCCGTGCGCCATTCCGCGTCGAAGTAGATGCCGCCATAGTAATCCGGAATGGCGTACACGATGGTCAGCGCCGCGCCGAATTCCTGGGCGAAGTTGGCGGCCCACTCGAGCACCGCCCCGGTATCGGGACCGAAGTCGATGGCGCAGAAGATCTTCCGGAAGCGGATGGAGGCGCGGTCCGGCGCCTGCTCCATGTGCGGGCCGGTCCAAACCGGACAACACGCGTCGTGGAGGACCTTAGCGGTGACCGAACCCAACAGGAAGCGCCGGAACGGACCGTATCCGTGGGTGGGCATGACGATCAGGCCGAACTTCCCGGTCGCGGCGAAATCGGCGATCACCGGCGCGGGGTCGCCTTCCAGCACCACGCGGGTGACCGGGAGACCCTGCAGCTCCACGCACATGAACCCCTCGAGTTCGGCTTTGGTCTGTGTCACCCAACCGGCGGTCACATCGGCGTTGTCGGCGAATGCGATGCCTTCCGGCGAGCCGTAGATATTCGCGAACGGGGTTACGACGTGAAGCAGAGTAGTCTCGCAATGTAAGTGGCAGGCCAGCGCCCCGGCATACTGCACGGCGCCCTGGCATCGCGGTGAAAACTCTATGGGAACCAGGATTCTGGACACGAAAGGCATCACCACACCTCCATTCTCGGAACGGAGAGACACCACAGGCCTCCCCCTTTGAGGCGCTGCATCTCCCGCTGGCACGGTTATTCCGCGCGGGAGAGAAAGACGGCGAAGAAAAGAACGAAAAGGGTCAGAAGCGTGAACAGCAGCGTGCTGGCGGTGAGGAACGCATTTTCCACGGTATTGTGGATCAATTCCCCACGCCGATGCATACGGCTACGGAACTTGCCAAACATGGCTTACAACCTCCTGGGCCAATCGGTGGCTGTATATCTCCGTCCTTATTCTAACGCCAAAACGGGAAACACGACCCTTAAATCTGTTCACCGCCGAGGCGCCGAGCCGCCGAGCGGAACCAAGGCAATCGGTTCTCCGCTCGCTCGGCCGGCGCGGCGTGCGAGGTGGGCGGAGAAGGCCGCGAAACCATAAGTTCTCGGCGTCTCTGCGTCTCGGCGGTGGAAAGTCTTTGTGAGTCGATCTTTCCCGGGGAACCCTACCGGAAAACGGTTCCGGGTCCGATAATTAATCTGTGAAGCCCGTCCACGTATTCCATGTCGTCCCGTCCCTGCCGGCGCCGCTTGCGGGGCTGCGCCAACTGGCCAACAATCTCCGTTGGGCCTGGGACCACAACACCATCGAACTGTTCCGCCGTCTGGATAGCGACCTGTGGGAATCCACCGGCCACAATCCCGTGCGCATGCTGGGAGCGATCGATCAGGAGCAACTGGAGGCCGCGTCGCGGGACGATGCTTACCTGGCGCACCTGGACCGCACCATGCGCGAGCTGGATGCGTACCTGGCGGCCGAGTCCACCTGGTTCCGGCGGACCTATGGCGATGCCGAGGGTCTGCTGGTGGCGTACTTCTCGGCCGAATTCGGCCTTACCGAGTGTCTGTCGGTCTTTGCCGGGGGGTTGGGCGTGCTGGCGGGCGATCATCTGAAATCGGCCAGCGACCTGGGGGCGCCGCTGGTGGGCGTCGGCCTCCTTTATCAGCAGGGCTACTTTCGCCAGTACCTGAATGCCGCCGGCTGGCAGCAGGAGTCCTACGAGGACAACGACTTTGAGAATCTCCCGGTGTCGCTCGAGACCCGGCCGGACGGCAGCCCGCTGACGGTGGAGATAGCCTTCGACAGCCGGGTGGTGACGGCCCAGATCTGGAGGGTGCGCGTCGGCCGGGTGTCGCTGTATCTCCTCGATACCAACCTGACGGCCAATCGCCCGGAAGACCGCGATATCACCGACCAGCTTTACGGCGGCGATCTGGAGATGCGGCTGAAACAGGAGATCCTGCTGGGCATCGGCGGATACCGCGCCTTGGAGGCGCTCGGCCTGAAGCCCACGGTGTACCACATGAACGAGGGCCACTCCGCGTTTCTGGGGCTGGAGTGGGTGCGCAGGCTGATGGAGACGCACGCCCTGTCGTTCCGGGAGGCGCGGGAAGTGGCGTCGGCGAGTCTGATCTTTACCGGCCACACGCCGGTGCCGGCGGGTCACGATTACTTTTCTCCCAACCTGATCGACCGTTACCTGGGGGGCTACATGCGCGGGCTGGGACTTACCCGCGCGGAGTTCCTGGGACTGGGCCGCCAGAATCCCAATAACGACGCCGAAGAGTTCTGCATGACGGTGCTGGCCCTGCGCATGGCCGCGGCAAGCAACGGCGTCAGCGAGCTGCACGGCAAAGTGAGCCGCGAGATGTGGAAGCAGATCTGGCCGGGCGTTCCGGAGGACGAAATCCCCATCGGCCACGTGACAAACGGCGTCCATTTCCGCTCCTGGATCTCGCAGGAGATGAATCAGCTTTACGACCGGTACCTGGGGCCGCAGTGGCGCGAAGAGCATGCCGATGCGAAACTCTGGCGCCGGGCCGAGGGCATTCCGGCCGAAGAGCTGTGGCGGACCCACGAACGCCGCCGGGAACGCCTTGTGGCCTTCGCCCGCCGGCGGCTGCGCGAGCAACTGCAACGGCGCGGCGCCTCGCAAGCGGAGGTCGACGCCGCCGAGGAGGTTCTGGACCCGGATGCCCTGACTATCGGCTTTGCGCGGAGGTTCGCCACCTACAAAAGGGCGGCTCTCCCCCTGCGCGACCCCCACCGGTTGGAACAGATCCTCAACAACACCCAACGGCCGGTGCAGATCGTGTACGCCGGCAAGGCCCATCCCCGGGACGATGCCGGCAAGGCGCTGATCCAGCAGATCGTGAGGCTGGCGCAGCAAAAGGAGTTTCGCCGCCGGGTGGTGTTTCTGGAAGACTACGATATGGCCGTGGCCCGGTACCTGGTGCAGGGGTCGGACATCTGGCTCAACACGCCGCTCCGGCCGCTCGAAGCCAGCGGGACCAGTGGCATGAAAGCGCTGGCCAATGGGGCCCTCAACCTGAGCACGCTCGATGGCTGGTGGGACGAGGCCTGGGACGCGGCCACTCGCGGCAACAACTTCATCGGCTGGGCCATCGGGCGCGGCGAGAGTTATGACAACGCCGCCTACCAGGACGAAGTGGAGGCGACGGCGTTATACGATCTGCTGGAGCATGAGATCGTCCCCACTTTTTACGAGCGGGGCGCCGATGGACTGCCGCGGCGTTGGATCCAGCACATGAAGTCTTCGGTGGCCACGCTCTGCCCGTCGTTCAACATGCAGCGGGTGGTCAAGCAGTACGCGGCGGATTTCTACGTGGCGGCGCACGAACGATATCAGAACCTGACGGCCGCGGGATCGGCCGGCGCCAGGGCGCTGGCCGCCTGGATTGCGCGGGTGCAAAACGAGTGGCCGCACGTTCGCGTCGAATCCGTGGATGCCCTCCCGGGCAGCCGGCTGGCGGTAGGCAGCCAGATTCACGTGCAGGCGCGGGTCCGGCTGGGGGCCATCCCATCAGCGGAAGTCCGTGTGGAGCTCTACCTGGGGCGCCTCAATGCCCACGGCGAGATCACCAGTGCGCAGGCGATTCCCATGCAGCCCGCCGGTGCGAACCGGGAGGGAGTCTGGACTTTCGAAGCCACCGGCGTGCCCCGCAACCAAAGCGGGCTGCACGGCTACACCGTGCGCGTCCTCCCCTTCCACGCCGATAATGCCAAGACCTTCCTGCCCGGCATCATCGCCTGGGCGGACGGCCAGGGGAAAGCTACCGGGGCGTGAAAGCCCGGGCCGATCACCAGCCGTGGCGCATCGCCATGGTGCGGGCGAGCGTGACCACCGCCGGCTGCGCCAGTCTTAGATAATCCTCGGTGCGCATGTGGACCACATCGCGGTGGGTTCCCGCATTGAATGCGATCGTATCGTCCCCGTTCAAGCTGCCGTCGAAATACACCGCCATGCCATACAGGCTGCCGAAGGGGGGCATGGCGCCCAACTCGCAATCCGGGAAGAGCTTGGCCAGTTCGTCTTCGGTGGCCAGGCGGACGTGGGTAAGACCCAGTGCCAGGCGGACTTCCTGGAGATCGACCACCCGGTTGGCGGGGATGACGATCATGTGAAACCTACCGTCTCCAAATATCACGACGGTCTTGGCAACCTCCCGTGCGGGCAGGTGTTCCGCCGAAGCGACCTCGCGGGCCGTGAAGGCGGTGGGATGAGTAGTCTGGGTGAATGGGACCTGATTCGTTTGCAGCAAATCGCGCAGTTTCTCCAATACCGGCATAGAAACCTCCGCTACCAGAATTGTACGCCCGCCCGGCCCCGATGGACACCGGTAAAAAACCGCGCCATACTGATTCCGGCCTTCGAAAGGTGATTTTATGAGCCTGCGTTACTGCTGGTTTCTGGCGGCCGTGGCTTTTCTCACGGGATGCGGCAAGGAAGAGCACGGCGAGGCGGTCGCGTTCTGCAAGGTCCTCGAACAGAAGCGCGCCGATCTTGCGAGCGCCAACAAGCTGGAGAAGGACTTCCTCGACAGCGTTCGCGCCTGGTCCGACGGCCTCATGGCCAACGGCGGCGGCCGTGCCGCCGATCTGGAGCAGAATGCCGGGGTGGCCAAGGACCTGGCCAATTCGGCGGCCACCCTCAGCACGCAATTGGGCCAGGTGCGCGAAGCGGTGGAAAACATGGCTCTCAAGAAAGAGTACTTGCAGAACATACGCACGGGCTTGATCAACAAGCTCAGCAAACGGCAGCGCCTTCTCACGGAGGTCCGGGCCGCATTACTACAATCCGCCGCCGGTTTTGAGGAATTCCGCCAGAGCCGCGCTTACGCCGGGGACACCTACCCCAGCGGCATCGACAAACTGAATCCGCTGGTGCAAGGGTACAAAGGACCGGAGGATTCGGTGGCGCAGGCGATCGCCGACCTGAAAACAAAATACAAAATCCAGGACGCGGATCTGGCGCCGTAGAGGCGCCGCCGGGGAACGGCCGGCATTTAGCACCTGTCAAACCGCTGATAGCCGCGCGCAGAGAAAGAAATCACGCGTCGAGCAGCGCGGTCCACACGCTTCGTCCTGTGAGTACTGATTTGTGCCTGCCTGTTTTCTTGTTGGGAACTGGCGGAATCGTGACCCTTGTGCTGGTGACGCCGGGAGAACGAAATGGTAATTGCTGCAATCCGTGACGACTCCGAAGCGACCCGTGCGGATTCGAAGAAGAGTGCGCTTGAAGCGGACTTGGTGGTGGACTATTTGCGGGAGAATGGGATGCGCGTGATAGATCTGTCTTCCAAGAACCTAATTGAGGGCAGGCAGCGCTCGAAGCCGGTTCCAGAGGCGGTTCGTCAACGGATTCAAGGGCCTGTCAAGTTCATTGAGCTGCCGGGGTTGCCGAACCGGATGGCATGGCAGGTTGGCAGTGAGCTTTGGATTAATGTGTGCCATCCGGCAATGGGTCTGCTCTATTCCAGGTTGCGCGAACCCGTTTTTGTCGACAATCGAGAAAACCTCTTGATTGTTGAGGAACTCATACACCTGCTCACGTGCCGCTTTGATCGAGCGTTAGAGATCGGGATTGGGCGACTGGGGCTGACATCGGGAACACTCTGACAGGCCGCAATCTGGCAATCGCCGCTTCTCCGCCATCAAGCGACCAGCCCTGCCCCTACACCTCCAAAATCACTGGCATGATCAACGGCCGCCGCGCCGTCTCCTTGACGATGTACCGTTTCAGGTCGGCGCGGATCTTCTCCTTCATCACGCCCCAGTCGGTCTTCTCCTCCTGGTTCGAGCCCTCCAGCGTCTTGGCCACCACCTGGCGCGCATTCTGCATGAATTCGGAACCGTCTTCGGCCAGGGCGAAGCCGCGGCTCACGATCTCCGGCAGGCTCTCGATGCGGCCGGTGTGGCGGTTGATGGCGATGATGGGCAGCACGATGCCGTCTTCGGAAAGGTGGCGGCGATCACGAATCACCACCTCCTGGACCACGTCGTCCACCGAGCCGGAATCGATGCACACGCGCCCCACGGCCACCCGGCCGGCCCTGCGCGCGCCGTGGTGATCGATCTCCAGGATGTCGCCCGATTCCATGACGAAGCTCTCCTCCAGGCCGGCGAAGCGCAGGTGCTCGGCCAGGCGGGCGTGCTTGGCAAGCTGGCGGAACTCGCCGTGGATGGGCACGAAATACCGCGGGCGCACCAGGTTCAGCACCAGTTTCATCTCCTCCACGCTGGCGTGCCCGGAGACGTGCAGCGGCGGGTTCATGCTGCCGTAGAGCACGTCGGCGCCGCGCCGCGCCATGTGGTCGATCATGCGGAAAATCGCTTTTTCGTTGCCCGGAATGATGCGCGAGCTGAGCACCACGGTGTCGCCCTTTTCCACCGAAACATGCTTGTGGTTGTCCACGGCCACCCGCGCCAGCGCGCTCATGGGCTCGCCCTGCGTGCCGGAAATCAGGAAGGCGACTTTATCCGGCGGCAGGTTCATGGCGTCCTGCGGGCGCAGCAGGATGCCGTCCGGGATGTCGAGCAGGCCGAGCGAGTGCGCGATCTCGGTGACCGACACCATGCTCCGTCCGATGACCGACACGCGGCGGCCGTACTCCTGCGCCAGGTCGAGCACCAGCTGGATGCGGTGAATGGACGAGCTGAAGCACGAGACCAGCACGCGCCGCTCGGCGCGGTTGAAAATCTCTTCCATGCGCGGGCGCACGGCGCGCTCCGATTCGGTGTAGCCGGGGCGGTCGGAGTTGGTGGAATCGGAGAGCAGCAGGAGCACGCCGCGCTTGCCGTAATCGGCCAGGGTGTGGAGGTCGAACAGCTCGTTGTCGGTGGGCGTCGGGTCCACTTTGAAATCGCCGGTGTGGAGGATGACGCCGAGCGGCGTGGTGATGGCCAGCGCCACGCTGCTCACGATGGAGTGCGTCACGTGAATGAACTCGATCTTGAACGGGCCGATTTCGACCACCTGCTTGGGCTTGACCTTGATGAAGCGCGGCTCCTCTTCGAGCTCGTACTCCTCCAGGCGCCGGTCCACCAGCGCAAGGGTGAAAGCGGTGCCGTACACCGGCACGTCAATCTCGCTGAGGAAGTAGGGCACGGCGCCGATGTGGTCCTCATGACCGTGGGTCAAGACCACGGCGCGGATCTGCCCCTGGTTCTCCTTGAGGAAGGTCAGGTCGGGCATCACCAGGTCGACGCCCAGCAGCTCGGCCTCGGGAAACATCATCCCGCAGTCCACGATGATGATGTCGGAGGCGTAGCGGATGGCCATCATGTTCATGCCAAACTCGCCCAACCCGCCCAGGGGGATTACTTGCAGCTTCTGATCGGTCATGCGCTTTCCGCTTTCTGCCTCATCTGTAACCCGCCGCTTGCAGCTCGAACAGACCGGCGTACCGCCCGCCCAGGGCGAGGAGCTGCTGGTGCGTGCCCTGCTCCCGAATGCCGCCGCCGGCCAGCACGAGGATGCGGTCCGCCATGCGAACCGTAGAGAACCGGTGCGAGATCAGCACGGCCATGCGCTCGCGCGTGAGATCGGCGAAGCGCTGGAACACTTCGTATTCGGCGCGCGCGTCGAGCGTGGCCGTGGGCTCGTCGAGGATCAACACCTGGGCGTCGCGCATGAAGGCCCGCGCCAGGGCGAACTTCTGCCACTCGCCGCCGGAAAGGTCCACGCCGCCCTCGAATCTCCTGCCCACCATCTGATCGTAGCCGTTCGGCAGCCGGTCGATCACGTTTTTTGCGAGGCTCTTGAAGGCGGCGGATTCGATGCGCGGCTGGTCGGCGAGCGATTCGATCTTGCCAAAGCCAATGTTCTCGCGCGCCAGCATGTCGTAGCGCATGTAGTCCTGGAAGATGACGCCGATTTCGCGGCGGAGGCCGTCGACGTCGTATTCGCGCAGATCGACGCCATCCAGCAGGATGCGGCCCCGGGTGGGGTCGTAAAGCCGGGCGAGGAGCTTCACCAGGGTGGTTTTGCCGGCACCGTTTTCGCCGATTAATGCCATTTTTTCAGTCTGATGCAAGGAAAAACTGATGTTTTGCACTACCAGACGATCGGACCCCGGATAGGCGAAGCTGACATCGCGGAACTCAAACCCCCGGCGGATGCGGCGCGGAGCGGGAATGGCGCCCGGCAGGGACCGGATCGACGGTTCCATCTCGAAAAACTCGAACAGGTCCTTGAGAAACATCGCCTGTTCGGAAATGTCGTTGAAGCCGGAGAGAATGCGCTCGATGTAGGAGCGCGACCGGGAAAACGCGCCCGTCAGGAAGGTGAACGTCCCGAAGCTGATGGCCCCCGCAATGGTCTTGATCAGGACCACCGCGTAAGCCCCGTAGTAGCCGCCCGTGGAGATCAGATTCAACGCCGAGCCGGCGACCGCTCTCTTGGTTGCGATACCTTTATTTTCCAAATAGATGGCTTCAGAAAGCTGATGGTATCGTTGAGTCAGGTGGGGACCCAGCCCGAAGATCTTCACTTCCTTGGCGCTATAGGTGCTCGCGCCCAGAAAGCGGAGGTAGTCGAGCTGGCGCCGCTCCGGGGTGCGCCGGTATAACGCTGAATATGCCAGGCTCGTGAAGTGCGTCTCGCCCAGGAACGCGGGGATCACGGCCACCACCAGGAGCGCCATCAGCCAGGGAGAGAACACGATCAGGCCGGCGGACAGCGAGAGCAGCGTCAGCGTGTCCTGACCCATGTTGAGGAGCGCGGCCAGCAGTCCCAGGCGGCCGGTGGTCTGCCGGCGGGCCCGTTCCAGCTTGTCGTAGAACTCCGGGTCCTCAAAGGAGGCCAGGTCAAGCTCGGTGGCATGGCGCATGAGCCGGAGACTGACCAGGTTGGTGAAGCGGTCGCCCAGCAGGCTGTCGCACAGGGTGTTGGCGCGTCCCAGGACATCGCTGGCCACGGCGAGCGAGAGTTCCAGGGCCACCAGCCTCCAGATACCGTCCAAGTTGCCGGTTCCACGCGAAATCCGCCCCACCACGGCGTCCACGATGAGCTTCGAGACCCAGAGCATGGCGAGCGGCATGAGTCCGCGCAGCAGGCGCAGAAGCGCGGTGGCCGAAACCAGCGGCGGGCTGGTCTTCCACACCATGCCGACGAGCGGCCGCACGTTCCGCAGGGAGGCGAGGCGGGCCCTCCAGGAGGGCTTGCGCGGTGCAACCGGCGGCGCGGGTGGGTCCATGAGATCAGTATAACCGCAATGTTTCCTGTAGAATAGAAATGCTCACCCCGAGGGGTGAGCATTTTGCCCTGTTCTACCAGGGTGATGTTCGATGGGAGAATCAGCTTCGACGGAATCGCAACCGTCAAAACTTTGTAGCTGAATCTTATTTCCCTACGGCCCGCAAGTCAAGGGAAAATCCGGCCCAAAATTTTTGGTTGTAACCTGCTCGTACAGGCTGACTTGCGGGAGCGTTCATTTTTCGACAGCGCGCGGGGATTGCCGAAATGCACCATTCCAGGGCTGAGGATTTCGGTCTAAGGCAAACAAAACCGGAAGCTTATGTAGCCGCATCAGCGGCGCTCCAAATGCAGCGTGATCATGGCCTCGGGCTCCTGCCCCTTTCTCGCGTAGCGCAGAACAGCCCGGAAGCCGCCCAGCGCGAGCCCCGAAGCGAGCGAAAACACCAGTAGTATCCCAATGAGAACGAAGGCATTTATGACGAGATCGCCGATGTTGTCCCGGCGCGTGGGAACGCGCTCGTCGCGGGTCACTTCGGCCTGATAGCGGACCTCCCCCAGCAGGCGCTCGGCAAAATCGGGGT
Source organism: Terriglobia bacterium (assembly GCA_020073615.1). Taxonomy (GTDB): domain Bacteria; phylum Acidobacteriota; class Terriglobia; order Bryobacterales; family Bryobacteraceae; genus JADGNR01. Next base: position 69,221 of record JAIQEX010000010.1, on the reverse strand, counting down.
CGGGCGGAGAAAATACAACCGCCACCAGCGGGCCGCTCCGTTTGGCCACCGCCCCCGGCAGTTTTTCGAAATCGGCCACTCTCTGCATGGCGATTTGCGGCGTCGGGTAATTGAAGACCGCGAGCGTCATGTCGCCTTTGGAGCTGTGGAAAACGCCCATCTGGGCCTCCGCCCCGAAATGAAAGGCGGCTACCGAGGGGGGAATTCCGGGATCGAACTTCTCCAGGCTGGCCGGCCCGGTGATGTAGCGCTCGCTGTTGGGCACCAGGGCCCGCGAAGGCAGATATCCGGCGAGAGCGGGCAGCGAAGTCGTATCCACGTTGCGCAGGCTTTCCGTGACCGCGTCCAGGTCCGGCCGGCCGGGCTTGTAGCCGGCAAAAGAGAGCAGATAATTGCCGTGGACCAACATCAGCCCGGCCGCGGTCTCGGCCGCCAGGGGGGCCGCGTTCGAGGCGGTGGACTTGGCGGGGCGCTGCCAGTCGAAGGCAGCCAGCGCCCCGGTGGTGTCGTTGAGACGGTACGCGGTGGCCGTGAAACCGGACGCCCCATTTTCGTAGCTAGCGGTTTCGGCCTCCTTGAGGCCGTACTCGTTCCACACGGGGCGATCAGCCAGGGCCGGCGCCGTCGTGGCCGTGCGGCGGTAGGGGCCTATGTTCTCCGGCCAGATGGCGGCCAGGCACAGACCAGGCAGAAAGAGGGCGGCGAGCGAAAGCTTCATCTCCCTATTAGACGCCAGAAACCGCCGGCCGGCGTCAGCCCGCGGCGCGGGGATTGCGGGCTCCCAGCCGCGGCGGACTGATCGCCGGCGTTCCGCCAGTCCTTTAAAACCGCTGGGCTACGGCCAGAAAGAAACAGTTGTACCCTGTGCTGCGGCCTGTGTGGCGAAGGAATTCTCCCGGAAAGACATGCCCGAAGGCGAAGTCCACCAGCGTATACCGGAAGAGGCTCCACTGCCCCTGAACGTCCGGTTCCTGCCCGATGTGGTTTCCCTGGGTACCGTTCGACGCGATCGTCACTTTGCCGCTGCTGTAGATTCCGTCGCGCTGGTTCGCGAGCCAGAAGGAGTTATAGGCGGCCGCGAGCGTCAGGCTCTGGCTGACTTTGTACTGCATGCCCGAGCGGGCGTGCATGATGTTGGTCCAGGTGAACTGATCGGCAGTGCCGAACTTGTCGTGCGAGCTGGGAAACAACGGGTCGAACGCGCCGTGCACTCCGTCGCGCGGATTCTGGTCCCCGGAAGCGCGGTTCAACTCGGCGAACAGCCTGGGCCGATGCTGTGGGTCGGCCAGCGAGTAACCGAGAATCCAGTGCCCGGCCCATGCGGACAGCGGTTCGTTGGCTTGCCGGCCGCGCTGCGCCGCCACCTCCAATCCGTAGTCGAAGCCGAGGGGCAGTTTGCCGAGCCATCGGAGACCGGCCGTCTTCGAGTCCAGGTTCCCGGCCTTCGTCATTTCGCCCTTGACATTGTGCTCCAGCCTCCAGAACAGGTAGGGCTCGAGTGTGGCGTTGGGAATCACCTTGTCGATCGAGCCATACGCGCCGTGGAGATGCTCCGCCGGCGTCGGTGTGTCGAGGCCGCCGGTGTAAATCTTGTCGGTCGCGCCGCTGAAGGCGTCCACCCGGAGCTTGCGATATCGAAAGGTGGCGCGCACACCGTCGAATGTCCGGCCGACGTTGGACCAGTTCGGGTCCGCCATCAGTCTTCCTTCACCAAACGCGAGGCTCTGGCGTCCCGCCCGCAGGACCACCGGACCTGCTTCCGCATTGCCCACCTGCACGTAGCCGAGACGCAGGTCCAGGGGATCTTTCTGCGACGACGGCGCGGGCGAGACGTTGGTGAAGAACACCCGCGAATCCTGGGCCTGGAAAGAGAATTTCAGCCACGAGCGGGGCGTAACATCGAGATTCAGCCGCAGGCGCTGCAGCAGGTAGGTGTTGCCGGCGGGCTTGAATCCCACCCCTCCCAACTCCTCCAGCCGGACCCTCTCCTCGCCGCCCAGCCGCAGCCATCGTGGCAGTTCGGAATTCGCACGCCGGGAGACGATCCCATCGGGTGTAGCCGGACTCTGCGCGGCGGCGTCGCGCGGAGCCAGGCCCAGCGCGACGAATAAACAAAACAAGATCCTGAAATCTGTTTTCACAAGCCCTCCGAAAGGTCTTATCGCCCGGGAGCTCAGGAGTGTGAGTCGTTTGTGTTCCGCCAGGAAGTACCGGTACCGATCACGGGTTTTGGTGGGACTCGGGAGGTCGACTAGGGGAGGAGAGTAGGTGATAATACGCTCATGAAATACGTGGCCTTGATGGCGCTATTCGCGGCGATCTGCTTCGGCGGGGAGGTGCAGAAACCGGTTTGCAGCGCCAGGAATCAGGGCCAGTTCTGGCCGGCGGAGGCCAACTTCAGTCACCAGGCAGCGCGGCAGCTTTACCAGAGTGGGGAACTGGAGATGTGCTCCCTGGCGGTGTGGAAATACAGGTGGGAGCTTATCAGCGTGAACGCGCGCGTCTTGACCAGGAAAGCGGCCGCGGGCCGGCGCGAAAGGCACGCTGCCGCAGACGAGCCTAAGCCCACGCCTACAGGCAAGCCTTAGCCCATCTCCAAAACTGAGGTGAGCCGCACCATGTGCGCGCCGGGAATCACTCCTCGCGCAGCAGTGTCAAAGGATCGAGCGACAGCGCGCGCCGCGCGGGAATCCACGTGGCCGCCAGGCCAAGCAAGGCCATAGCCAACACCGTGCCCGCCAAGACCATCGGATCGCGGGGAGTTGCCGTGTAAACGATGGAAGCCAGCACCTGGCTCGCGAGAATTCCGAGGAGCAATCCTGCCGCCGATCCCCCAGCCAGCAATTTGAAGGCCCGTCCCAACGCTGCGCTTAACACTTCCTTCCGCTGCGCGCCGAGGGCCATACGAATTCCCAGTTCTTTCAACCGCCTGCTGAGGGAGTACGCCGACATGCCGAAGATTCCCGTTACCGCCAACAGCGCGCCCATAGCGCCCAGCACGCCGAGCGATATCGTGGCCATCCGCGAAGCAAACAGAACCGGGGCCATTCCCTGGCTCCACGTTTCGATGTACGGAGGCAGTTCTCCATCCAGCTCCCGCAGTTTCGCTCTCATGGCTGCCGCCAGTTGCCGGGGATCGTGGTTCGAGCGCACCACCAGCGTCGTCCCTCGCGATGGCGATTGCAACATGGGGAAGAACATCGCGGGGAGTGGATCTTCGGTGATGGCGCCATATTTTCCGTTCTCCACCATGCCGGCGACTTGTACTCGCGTTCCATCCTGCAGTTTGTAATACCTGCCGGTTGCGTTTGTGACCGAGCCAAGGATTTTGCGCGCGAACTCCTGGTTGATCACCGCCACGCGGGGCGCATTCTTATCATCGTGCCAGGTGAAACTCCTGCCGGCCAGTATTGAGGTCCCCGCCGCGCGGAAGTATTCGGGAGAGACGCTGTACGTTGCGGATATGGCCGCGGCATTCGCCGGGCTCAGATCCGTTGTCTCACCGGTAAAGACAGGGGACGGGTTCGTGTCCCCGGCAGACGCCAATGGCGGCAGATCGATCAATCCCACGGACGTCACACCAGGGATCGTCTCCATGGCGCCGATCATCCGCTTTTGCATCGCGGGCACCGCGTCGCCACGATAGCCGGCCATCGTCAGATCGGTATCCAGCAACATCGCATGCCGTGGCTCGAAGCCGAAGCCGCTGTCGAGCGAACGCATCAGCCCACGGACCGCCACCATGGAAGAAGTGACCAGCACGGCGCAGATTGCAATCTGCACGGCCAGCAACCCGTCCCGGACGGTAATCCGCCGCCCGCCAGTAGCTCCGGATCCCGACTTGACGATCTGATAGGGGTCCGTGCGAAGCACCTGCCGCACCGGGACCGCGCCCAACAGAAAACCGCTCGCCAAAGTCAACAGCAACGCAACCGCGTAAACCCTGGCATCCGGGTTCACCGCTAAATGGACGGGATATTTGGGTACCGGCTGCCACATGCTCAATCCGCCTAACAGAGCTACGCTGCCCCATAGTCCGGCCGCGCCCCCCATGAGCGAAATCAGCAGAGCTTCGGTGAAGAGCCCCCGCAGAATGCGTGCGCGGGTCGCTCCCAGGGCTAGGCGTAGAGCGACTTCCCGCGAACGGTCGGCCGCGCGCGCGGCAAACAGGCTGCCGAGGTTGGCACACGCGGCCAACAGAATCATACTCGCCAGCAGCATCAACCCGGTAAGGAATGCGCGCGTTCCAGGGCCGGCGGCGTCGCCAAAGAGGCTGGGACGCGCCAGGACAAACCGCATTTCGCGATCGCTTTTCGGGTAGCTCTTTTCCAGCCAGGAGCCGATCGAGTTCAGATCGCCCATTGCCTGGGCCGGAGTGATTCCCGGCTTCAGATGTCCGATGGCCATCAAGAGCGACGGGCTCCCGCGATCGTTCAGGCCATTCTGCCCCTGCTCCTGCTCCCGGCTCACAATGGGCACGAAGAAATCCTGCGAGAAAAACAGTACCGGCCCATGGAAACGAGGCGGCGCTACACCGATGATGGTGAAAGGACGTTTGTTCAAGTGGACGGTGCGGCCCACCACGCTGCGATCATCCCGAAAATGGCTGTGCCAATACGCGTAAGTGAGCACGATAAACGGAGCGCTGTTCGCGCCATGCTCATCGGATGCGTGAAAAAACCGGCCAAGATACGGCCGAATGCCGAATACGTCGAAGTAGTTCCCGCTTACTTCATCCACAAAGGCACGGGACGGATTTCCGTCCGTGTCCAGTCCCGCCTCACCGTTGTTGTATGCCGCCAGACCCTCGAAGCTGCGGTTGCGGTCGCGGAGGTCGAGATAGTCGGGATACGATAGCTCGAGCGATTTATCGCTCCCGTGCTCGATGGTGTAGAGGCTCTCCGGCCGGGGCACATTCAACGGGCGCAGGATCAGCGCGTTCAGCACACCGAAAACCACGGCGTTGGCGCCAATCGCCAGCGCCAGCGTGATCACGGCAACGATTGTGAATCCGCGAGACTTGCGCAACCCACGCAGGCTGTAGCGCACATCCCGTACCAGGGTCTCGGCAAAATTACCGCCGAGCGTTTCGCGGACTTCTTCCTTGAATCCCTCCCGGCCGCCAAACTCGATGCGCGCACGCCGCTCCGCCTCGCTACGGCGGAGGCCGGAGCGTTCCAGATCGTCGGCACGGTGCTCGAGGTGTGAGTGGAGCTCCTCGTCCAGGTCGTCCTCGATCTGGGAGCGATGGAAAAACCGGGCGGCGAGCGAACGAAAATAGGCCAGGATTCTCACACTTCCTCCGCTTGGGCGCCGAGCGCGGAAGCCATGGCGGTAACCAGCCGGTTCCATCCGGCAGCTTCCTCGCGCAGGCGTTTGCGCCCGAGAGACGTGAGTTCGTAGAACTTCGCCCGGCGATTGTTCTCCGATGTGCCCCACGTTGCTTTCAGAAGACCCTGACGCACCAGACGGAATAATGCGGGATAGAGCGCGCCCTGCTCGATTAACAGCGCTTGCCCGGAGATTTGCCCGATGCGCAACAGAACCCCGTAGCCATGAAGAGGCCCAAGAGAGACGGCCTTGAGAATCAAAAGATCGAGAGTTCCCGGAAGAAGCTGGGCCTGGCCGGACATGTGCCCTCCTAAACTGCTAAGGAGTCTATCATGAGCTTTCCTAAGCTGTCAAGGAGAGAGATCGGGCGGAGACATGGCGTTGTGGGAAACCTCGACTTCCAGCTTTGCCCGCGGCGCGATTCCGTTGGCGCCGCTCACGTTTCCTCGATGTGCTAGCATCCGCGTGTGGCTCACTCCCGATACACTCTGACGCTCTTCCATACCATGATTCTGTCCTGTACCTGCGTCGCCCAAACACCAGGTGCGGAGCCCTCCATCCACGAACGGGTCGCGAGGCTGATCGATCCGCCTACGGGAGCCTGGAACGCCGCGCAGATCGCTACCATGGGGCGGTTGCGCGAGGCCGCCCTGGCCGATCCGTATGCCCTCGACATGGTGCGGCACCTGACCGACAACATCGGGCCGCGAATCGCGGGGTCGGCTCAGGCACAGGGCGCCGTCGAATTCGCGGCCGATCAAATGCGAGCCGCCGGGGCAGATGTCCGTCTCGAGAAAGTCGACGTGCCGCATTGGGTGCGTGGTGTCGAATTGGGCGAGCTCGTTCAATGGGCTGGGCAGGCGCCGGGCACGACCCAGCGGATTGTCCTCACGGCACTCGGTGGAAGCGTAGGTACGCCGCCCGACGGGCTGACCGCCGACCTGCTCGTGGTGAACGCATTCGCCGATCTGAAACAACTCGCCGATGGCGCGGCCAAGGGGCGGATCGTGCTCTTCAACCAGCCGTTCGACAAACAACTTGCGGTGCAGGGAAATGCCCTCGCGGCATACGAACGAGCCGTGCTGTACCGCTCCGCTGCTCCCATTGTGGCGGGATCGCTCGGTGCGTCGGCCGTGCTCATTCGTTCCGTCGGCAGCGCCGATTACCGCTTGCCGCACACCGGGGCTACCTACTACTCACCGGAGATTCCGCGCATCCCCGCGGCGGCCATCACCGCCGAAGATGCGGACCTGCTCGCCAACCTCGCCCGCCAGGGGCCGGCACGCATCCACCTCACCTTGACTCCTCATTCGCTGGCCCGCACAGAGAGCTACAACGTGGTCGCCGATTGGAAAGGCAGCGAGCATCCGGAGGAGATCGTCGTCGTTTCCGGGCACCTCGATTCCTGGGACCTGGGCACGGGCGCCCTCGATGACGGGGTGGGGGTGGCGGTCTCGATGCAAGTCATCCATCTTCTTCAGCGGCTGGCCATCCATCCCCGAAGGACGATCCGCTTCGTCGCCTGGATGAACGAAGAAATGGGGCTGGACGGATCGCGGGCCTACGCTACCGCGCATCAGCCGGATTTCGCGAACCACGTCGCCGCGCTGGAATCCGACCTGGGCAGCGGGCATCCGGGCGGCATTACTTACGTGGGAAAACCGGAACTCGGCGACTGGCTGGGTCCGCTGATACCGGTGCTGGAGCCAATCGGCGCCGTCATGCTGACCCCAGGAACCGAGGCGGGCGCGGACATTCTCGCGCTCACCGCAAAAGGCGTACCCGGCTTCACGCCGACCGTCGATAGCCGCCGCTACTTCGATTACCACCATAGCGCCGCCGACACTTTCGACAAGGTGGTTCCCCGGGAACTGAACGAAAATGCCGCGGTGGCCGCGGTATTGGCCTACGCGCTCGCCGACTCAGTGGCGAAACCGCCGCATTAAGCTGCGCCGGTACGCGATTTTACTTCAGAACTAAGTCGATGTGAGAGAATCTATAGCAGCATGAAGGTTTTACTGCGATTGCCGGCGCTGGCGCTCACGGTCTGTTTGACTCTGCCCGGCCAGACGGACGCGCAAGATCGCGCCGCGCTGCAGGGAACCTGGCGAGCGATCGAGGCAACGTCTAACGGCGATCCGCCACCGGCCGGAATGCTGGAAAAGTTGACCCTGGTCTTCGCGGGCGAGAAAGTTTCCATAATGGGAAAGGCACCAACTGGCTTCAAAATCGATACCAGTTTCCAGCCCGCCCATATCGATTTTCTGAACAGCCGCCATCAGGTGGGGATCTACGAATTGAAGGGCGACACGCTCAAGCTCTGCACCGGCATGGATGGCGATCGTCCCACAACGTTCCGCACCGAGAAATACACGGACCACACTTACATACTGCTGAAGCGCACGAAACAATAAGAAGCCGTTGTGGGAGACGTTGCCATCAAGCTATTGCCCGCGGCGCCGTTCAGGTAGCGCTCATGGGCCGGGACGCCTATCCCACTGCGGGCGCATCCAGCTGTCTTCGAAGACTTCCACCAGCGAGGTCCAGGTCTGGCTGCCCACCGTGAGCCGCACCATGTACGCGCCGGGTTCCACGGCCCGCCCCCTAAGCCGCCGTCGCCGAAGCCGCCGCGCCCGCCGCCGACCACAAACGGAACGCCCGCCGGCCTGCCGCGTAGCTTGCCACGGTTCGAAGTGCAGTTCAATCCCTTCCTTGAGGTTGGCAAGCGCCTCTCGCTCGAGGCAGATCACTTTCCTCCAAGCATGTCGAGGAGGTAGGATTCTGCGAACGGAGTCTTGGAAACAGCGTACCAGCGGATGTAAAGATCGTGCGCCCGCAGGATGACGTTCTCAACCTCCGTGTATGACCATACCCGAGAATTGTCGTAATCTGCACTGTTCCGATCCTGCTGGAGTGCTACAAAGTCTCTTGCAATAGCGCTGAGTGTATCGGCGGTCTTCTGATCGCCTGGTGACGCATTGTCTCCCAAACGTTCTTTGAGTTTACTGGGCAGTGCTAGCTAGCGAGGCAGTCCTTATTCTGCCGTGCTCAAACAGTCGAGCGAATCGATGCCTTTCCCTGCGGACCACCCAACACTCCGCTGCCGTCATTGTCAAGAGATGGAAGACGGCATAATAGGCAGCGGACACCGCTCGGCGAAAATCAATCTGCTCCGTATCGCTGGGTTCTATGGGAGCGGCAAGCTTCACTGCATGGCTAAAGAAATCATCAACCAGGCCCATTCCACTACGCGTAGACCTCGTCGTTTAGGATTGCCTGCTCTGATTCGCTACGGAAATTGAAATAGGGGATGAGATCCCAATCGTTTTGAAAATCGATGCGCTCGCAGAGCACCTTCCTGAACGCCTCGGTGGCTTTTGACAAATCATCTTTCTTGCTCGCCTCATCGGTAAGCGTCACCCAAAAGAAGATTGCCGGATCGCCGGTCCAGTCGTTGCCGAAGGTGTAACGCCATTTCACAATGCCAGGGCTCGGCTGGGGCATGATACCGTTAAGCCTTTTCTGCAACTCTGCGGCCTGCGCAACTCCTCGTGCCGGGTGCATAGCAGTTTCAGAATAGCACTTTACAACTGCCTCACGTGTGAGTTCCGATAGTGCAACCCTCAGGCGAAAGCGACAATGAGCACGGTCAGCAAACCCAATCCCGGAACCGGACGGCCCACGCAGGATGTGCGGAGAATCTTCATGGCACAGTCGAGCCCGAGTTTAATATCCATGGCGCGGCGGACTTCGGCCAGTCGGCTGGTGCCGAGCTTGGAAGTCATCCGATAATGCGTGATCGACGGCTGCGGAGTCATCATGCATGATTGGAGGAGTCACGGCACAGCTGAGTCGAAGCCGATTCCTGGCGATAACGCCTTACGACCAATGATCAGCCCTGAGGCCGAAGTTCTTTTCGGAAGCGCCGATAGATGCTTTGGGCGAATGGCCACTCGGAGACTGGTCCCAAAACGCCGTTGTGGGAAACGTTGCCATCAAGCTTTGCTCGCTCGCGAATTCAGTGAGCGCCCATGGGCCAGGACGCTGTCCTACTGCGGGCGCATCCAGATATCTTCGAAGACTTCCACCAGCGAGGTCCAGGTCTGGCTGCCCACGGTGAGCCGCACCAGGTACGCTCCGGGTTCCACCGGGCCGCCCCCTAAGGCGCCGCCGCCGAAGCCGCCGCGTCCGCCGCCGGCCACAAACGGAACTCCCGCCGGGCCGCCGCGTCCCCGTCCGCCCGCACCACCCGCCGCACCACCCGCCGCTTCCGGTGCGTTGGCCGCACCGCCCGGCGCAGCTTCGCCGCCGCGTCCCTGGCGGCCGCCGCCTCCGGCCGCCGCGGCCCCCGGCGGCGCCGGCTTCTGCATGTTCCACTGGAAACGGTTCATGCCCGCCTTGATCGCCACCTCCATGACGCTCGCCACCTCGCCGTGACGCAGAAACTCGAGCTTCGCCGCGCCCAGGTCGCTCTTGGCCCAGACGTGGATCGCCGTGCCGCCCTGCGGGTTCTGCCCGCGGAAATCGCGATTGGTCACGCGCCGCATTGCCTGCAGATCGTTCTTCCACTCGATCCCCGGCCGCGGCTCGAACAGCACCACATCCGGCGTGCCCGCCGCCTTCATCTGCTCGAGCGGGGTGATGTCGTCGGCAATCCAGATGGAGCGCCCGTGCGTCGCCACAATCACGTCGCGATCGCGCGGATGGATCAGTATATCGTCCACGCGCACGCTGGGCAGGCCGGTCATGAATTTCTTCCAATCCTCGCCGCCGGCCAGGCTGACATACAAGCCGAACTCGGTGCCCGCGAACAGCAGGCGCGGATTCTCCACATCCTCGCGCAGCGCGTTGACATTGCCTTTTTCGGGCAGGTTGCCGGCAATGCTCACCCACGTTTTGCCATAGTCGGTGGTCTTGAAAACGTACGGCTTCCAATCGTCGTTGCGATGGGCGTCGATGGCCACGTAGGCGGTGGCCGCGTCGAAGTGCGAGGGCTCGATGCGCGCGATGTGCACGTACCCTTTGGGCGCGCCCGCGATGTTCTGGTACAGGCTGGTGAAGCTCTCGCCGCCGTTCTGGCTCACCTGCAGGTTGCCGTCGTCGGTGCCGATCCAGATGACTCCCGCCCGCACCGGCGATTCGCGCACCTGCGTGGCCATCGAGCTCGCCGAGTAGCCGTCGTGCTTCTCGGCCATGGGCTTGTCGCCGGCCACGTTCATGATCGCCATGTCCGGCGCCCAGCGGTTCACGTTCTTGCTGAGATCGGTGGGATTCATCCACCACGAATCGCCGCGGTCGGTGGACTTGAAGAAGTACTGCGAAGCCATGTACAGCACGGCCGGATTGTGGGGCGATATCTCAAACGGCGCGTTCCAGTAGAAGCGGAACGGCTCGACCCCGGCCGGCGCGTTGATCACGTTGGGGACACCGCCGCGGCCTCCGCCGCGTCCCGCCGGTGCGCCGGGGGAAGTAACGCCGCCGCCGGGCGCGGCCGTGCTCCCCGGCGGTGCGGCCGCCGCTCCCGCCGGCGGTTCGCCCGCGGGCGGGGCCGCCGCTCCGCCGCGACCCGGAAGCGTCGGCCGGATGGGCTTTTGCGTTCCGTTGCGCAGATCGTGCCGGCTCATGTTGCCGTCCTGCGACTCGCCGTAGACGATGGCCCAGTCGGTGGGATCCTGGCGCGTGTAGAAGCCGTCGCCGCCCGCCACCGTGTACCAGTCGGTGTTCACCGGTCCGGTTGCGGAGCGCAGCGCGCTTGGCCCGCACCACGCGTTGTTGTCCTGCAAGCCGCCGCACACGTAATACGGGCGCCGCATGTCGGCCGAGACCTGGTAGAACTGGCCCACGGCAATATCGTTGTGGTAGTCCCAGGTGACGCCGCCATCGTTGCTGATGTCGAGGCCGCCGTCGTGGCCCACGGCGACGATGCGCGGGTCCTTGGTATTGATCCAGATGGCGTGGTAATCGGTGTGCGAACCGGTGAGCGGCTGCCAGGTCTTGCCGCCATCGTGCGACACCTGCCCAGGGTTGCCGCCCACGAAGACTTTCTTATCGTCCACCGGGTCCACGCGAATCTGGCTGAAGTAGGTGGGACGCTGGTCCTGATTGCTCATGAAGGTCCAGGTCTTGCCGCCATCGTCGGAGCGGAATACGCCGCTGCGATTGGGATCGGGTGGACCGGGCGCGCCCCGGCCACCCTGGCCGCCGCCACCGCCACCACCGCCGCGGCCCGCAGCCGGAGCTGCGCCCGGAGCCGCGCCCGCCGCTGGCTGACCAGCCGTTGCCGCCGCGCCAGCCGCCGGTGCTTCCGCGGTCGATTCGGTGGCCGCCGCGCCGCGTCCGCCGCGCGCCGGTCCGCCTTCGGCCGTAGTGCCTCCACCTGTGCCGGCGCTGGCGCCCGTCTCCACCTGCGCGTAAATCGTCGAGGGCTTCGCCCGGAACACGGAGATCGCAATGCGCCCGTAGATCCCATCCTTCGGTTTCGGCCAGCCCGGCCCCTCGAGCTTGCTCCAGCTCTCGCCGCCGTCGGTCGTCTTCCACAGCGCGCAACCAGGGCCGCCGCCGTTGTAGCCCCACCAGGTGCGCCGCCGCTGAAACGACGCCGCATAGAGAATCTTCGGATTCACCGGATCAATGGCCACATCCGTGAAACCGGTGTCGGCATCGATGTACTTCGCCTTCTTCCAGTTCTTGCCGCCGTCCACCGACTTATAGAGGCCGCGCTCGGCATTGGGCCCGAACAGATGGCCGCCCGCCGCCACGTACACGATGTTCGGGTTCACCGGGTCCACCACGATCCGCCCGATGGACTGCGTGTCCTCCAGGCCGAGATGGTTCCAGGTCTTGCCGCCATCGATGGTGCCCCACACTCCGTCGCCGATCGACGAGCTCTGCCGGTTGTTCGCCTCGCCCATGCCCACGTAGACCACGTTGGGGTCCGAAGGCGCGATGGCAATGGCGCCCACCGATTCGTTGGCCATGTTGTCGAACTGCGAATGCCAGTGGTTGCCGCCGTCGGTGGACTTCCACAATCCGCCGGTGGCGAACCCGACGTAGACGATCATCGGGTCCTTTTCCGCGCCCGCGATGTCGTCCACCCGGCCCATCATGGTGGCCGGCCCGATGGAGCGGAACTCGAATCCGCGCAGCAGCGGATCGGTGGAAGCATTGGGCGGCGGCGTTGGCGGCGGGCTGGCGCCCCTCCCCTGTGCCCAGATCAAGCCGGCCATGCCCAGGCAGCCGGCGGCCAGCATCGCCCATATGCGGCGGTGATGAGACGGGAATAGACGCATGGTTGGTTCCTCTGTGTATCATATATGTAATCTCGCAATGCCCGAAATCCACCACTCCGTTTGCGCGCTCGATTGCCCCGACTGCTGCTCCCTGCTGGTCACGGTCGAAGATGGCCGCGGCACCAAGCTGCGCGGCGACCCGGCGCACCCCGTCACCCGCGGCTTCCTCTGCGGCAAGGTGGCGCAGTACCTGGAGCGCGAATACTCGCCCGGCCGCCTGCTCTACCCGCAGCGCCGCACCGGGGCCAAAGGCGAGGGACGCTTCGCGCGCATCTCCTGGGATGAGGCGCTCGATACCATCGCCGGGCGTCTCACCGAAATCGCCGCCCGCTTTGGCCCCGAGGCCATCCTTCCTTATAGCTATGCCGGCACCATGGGGCTGCTCAACGGCGCCGGCATGGACCGCCGCTTCTTCCACCGCCTGGGCGCCTCCCGGCTCGACCGCACCATCTGCTCTTCGGCGGGCGTCGCCGGGCATACCGAGGCGCTGGGCCTGCGCTACAACACCGAGCCCGAGCAGTTCCGCCATTCGCGGCTCATCCTGGCCTGGGGCGCCAACATTCTCGGCACCAACGTGCACCTGTGGCCGTTCATCATGGAGGCGCGGCGCCAGGGCGCGCGCCTCTACACCATCGATCCGCGGCTCACCCGCACCGGCGCCGTTTCCGACCGGCACTTCTTCATCAACCCGGGCAGCGATACCGCGCTCGCCCTGGCCATGATGCACGTCATCATTGCGGAGGACCTGCACGACGCCGATTACGTGGCGCGCTACACCGAGGGCTTCGATGTCCTGCGCGAGCGCGTGCGCGCCTGGACGCCCGGCCGCGCCGCGGAGCTGACCGGCATTCCCGCCGAGGAGATCGCCGCCCTCGCCCGCGAGTACGCCACCACGCGGCCCGCCGTCATCCGCCTCAACTACGGCGTACAGCGCAGCGACCGCGGGGCCATGGCGGTGCGCGCCGTCGCGCTGCTGCCCGCGCTCATCGGGAGCTGGAAAGAAATCGGCGGCGGCTTCCAGCTTTCCACCGCGCAGGCGTTCCAGCTCAACCGCGCCCCGCTCGAGCGCGCCGGCCTCCAGCAGAAGGCGCTGGGCCGCGAGGCGCGCATCGTCAACATGTCGTCGCTGGGCGCCGCGCTCCGCACTCTCGAGGCTCCGCCTGTCCAAGCGCTGGTCGTCTACAACTCCAATCCCGCCGCCATCGCGCCCAATCAGAACGCCGTGCTCGCCGGCTTGCGCCGCGAGGATCTGTTCACCGTGGTGCTCGAACAGTTCCAGAACGATACCGCCGATTACGCCGATATCCTGCTGCCGGTCACCACCTTCCTGGAACACACCGACCTCTACCTCGCCTACGGCCATCACTACCTGCAGCTTGCGCGGCCCGCTCTGGCGCCGCCGGGCGAAACCAAGTCGAACGTCGAGATCTTCCGCCGGCTGGCCGCCCGCATGGGCTTCGGCGATCCCTGCTTCGCGGAGTCGGAAGACGATATGATCCGCGGCCTGCTCGATTCACCGCATCCCTTCGTGCGCGGCATCACGCTGGAGCGGCTCGACCGCGAGCATTCCGTGCGGCTGAACATCCCCGAGCCGTTCCTGCCCTTCGCCGCCGGAGGCTTCGGCACCGCCAACGGCAAATGCCATTTCCACGCCGAAACGCTGGACTACACGCCGCCCGTCGAATCGCGCCACGGCGACCAGGCGCTACGCCGCAAATATCCCTTCGAGCTGGTCGCCGCCAAAAACGACGACAGCATGAACTCCACTTTCGGCCATCGCGATGCGGTGGATTCGCAAACCGCCGTCCTGCACCTCGCTGCCGCCGATGCCGCCCGATTGGGGATCCGCACCTCCGACGCGGTGCGCATCTATAACGACCGCGGCTCGGCGATCCTGGAGGCGCGGGTGGACGGCACCGTGCGGCCGGGCGTGGTGGCGGCACCCTCCGTGCGCTGGGGCAAGCGCGCCCCCGGCCGCCGCAACGTGAACGCCCTCACTTCCGATCGCCTTACCGACGCGGGCGGCGGCCCCACCTTCTACAGTTGCCTCGTCCAGGTGGAGAGGGCCGGGGACTGATGAAGGCGCTCGCCGCGATTCTGCTGTTGGCGCTGCTCGGTTGCCAGCATCCCAAGGTGCATGTCCAGCAAACCGAAGAGGAGACCGCCGCGCCCCTGGCTTCGACCGTGCACACGGGCGATCCCAAATCCGCCGCGCAGCTCGTCGCGGGCTTCCATTCCATCGAGGAGAACGCCTGGCGCTGGACGGAGCGGAAATTTGCCGTCGTGCTGAGCACACCTTTCGGAGCGGCGCAGAAGGGCGCCACGCTCGAGGTGAAGCTGTCCGTGGCGCCGGCGACCATCGAGCGGCTGCACGCGATTTCTCTTTCCGTCGCCATCAACGGCACCACGCTTCCCCCCGAAACCTGGCGGCAGCCGGGCAATTACACCTACCTGCGCCCTGTGCCGCCCGCTCTCCTTACGGGCAGTTCCGTGCGCGTGGATTGCGAGCTGGATAAAGCCCTGCCGCCCAGCGGCGCGGACCAGCGAGAGCTGGGCGTGGTGGTGCTGAGCGTGGGCCTCAAATGAAAAGGGGCCTCTTCCTGCTGCCCCTGCTGCTCTGCCTCCTGGTCCACTGGGCGAGCCTCTCTGCCTGGTTCCGCGCCGACGACTTTGCGTGGCTGGCCGTGGGCGTGGGCCGCGACGTTGTGCATGCGCTGTTCGCGCCCTTTGCCCAGGGCACCATTCGCCCCCTCAGCGAGCGCGCCTTCTTCATGGCCGGCTTCGGCCTCTTCGGCCTGGACGCGATGCCCTTTCGCATCGTCGTCTTCGCCACCCAGTTCGCCAACCTGGCCCTGGTCGCGTGGATCGGCGCCCGTCTCACCGGCCTGCGCGCCGCGGGCGTCTGCGCGGCCGTGTTCTGGGTGGTCAACAGCGCCCTGGTCGAGCCGCTGGGCTGGGTCTGCGTCTACAACCAGGTGCTCTGCGGCTTCTTCCTGCTGCTGGCGTTCTACTTTCTGCTGCGCTACGTGGAAACCGGCCGCGCGCGTTACAACCTCGGCCAGTGGATCGCCTTTCTGCTCGGCTTCGGCGCACTGGAGGTGAACCTGGTCTATCCCGCCCTGGCCGCGTCCTACACCTTTCTCTGCGCCCGCAAAAACTTCCGCCGGACCCTGCCGCTGTTCCTCCCGTCCATCCTTTATGTAGTCGCGCACCGCGCCCTTGTCCCCCTTCCCGGCACCGGCGACTACGCCCTGCACTTCACCGGTTCCATGCTCCGCACGCTGGCCACCTATTGGACGTGGTCGGCCGGCCCGGTCTTACTCTGGACGCCGCTCGGCCTGCCCAAAGCGGCGCTGCTGGCGGGTGTGGCGGTGGTCACCCTAGGCTTGCTGTGGTTCCTCGCGCGCAAGCTGCGCGGCGGGACCGCGGCGGCGCTCTTCTGCGTGGTGTGGTACGCGGCCACCATCGCGCCCGTGCTGCCGCTCCGTGACCATCTCATGGAATACTACCTGTATCTGCCCCTGATCGGCGCCTGCTGGCTGGGCGGCTGGGCGTTTGCCGAAGCGTGGCGTGCCACCGCGCGCGCCCGGGTCGCCGCCGTGGCGCTGGCCGCACTCTACGTGGTCCTGGTTCTGCCCCGAACCGTGCACGACGCGGCCGAGAATCGCGCGCTCACGGTTCGCGTGCGCAACCTCGTGGAAGGTGTGGCGCGCGCCCACGAACTGCACCCGCGCCAGTCCATCCTGCTGGTGGGCGTGGATAGCGAGCTCTTTTGGAACAGCTTTCCCGACCACCCCTTCCGCCTCATCGGAGCCGGCCCGGTCTACCTGGCCTCGGGCAGCGAACGGCACATCGACGCCCAGCCCAACCTGGGCAACATCGGCGAATTTCTCCTCCCGGCGGACGTCGCTGCCAATGCCCTCGCCCGCGACGAACTGGCGGTCTATGATGTCCGCGGCCCGCGCCTCCGCAACATCACCACGGCCTATGCGGCCGTGCCCCGCGAAATCGGGCTGCCGGCGCGCATCGACGTCGCCAGCCCGCTCACCTCCTATTTGTTGGGGCCCGAGTGGTACCCCGTTGATGGCAATCACCGCTGGATACCGAAGCGCGCCACCCTGCGCATCGCCGGTGCGTCCGCTGCCGGCCAGAAGCTCTATCTCAGTGGATACTGCCCGGACGAGCTGACCCGCGGCGGCCCCCTGACGGTGACCGTGACGGTCGAGGGTTCGACCCAATCCGCCGCCCTGCCGCCCGGCCGCAACGATTTTGAGCTGGCCTTCCCCCTGCCCGCCTCGGCCGTGGGCAAGCCCGAACTGCACGTTACCGTGGAGGTGAGCCGCACCATCCGCGCCCCCGGCGACGCGCGCGACCTGGGCTTGGCCATCGGAGTGTTCGAGGTGCGATAGAACAGCCCCCCGCAGCCGCGGGTTTTCGGCCCTGTCCCAAAACGGTCACCGCCCCGCGAAACGGTACACTTCGTACGCCGGCCTGCCGTAGCTGTCGGAGATCGTGGCCAGCATCCGCCGCTCATAACCCGCCTCCGCCGCGAATTTCACCAGCTTCTGGTTGACGCCGGGGAAGAACTCGTAATCCTTGGTATGAGCCAGAAACAGGCCGTCCGGGTCGGCGATCATGCGCCGCACCACGGCACGGTCGTCCTCGCTGAGCTCCGGTTTGGAGATCGGGTCGGTGTCCACCTGGACCGGCAGAGTGCCGTGGCCCAGCACGCGCAGGCCGTCGGCGATGCCCCAGTCGAGACAGTACAGGTTTTGCGCCGGGATGCCTTCCACATAGCGGTCCAGCTTGAAGATGGCGTCCGTCCAGTTCTGGCTGCCCCCGTAACGGAGCATCACCAGGTGGTGTTCATTCACCACCAGTGCACCCGAGACCGCCATCACTGCCGTGACCACGGCGACAACCGGAATTCCGAAACGCCCCAGCTGCCGCGACGCCGCGGCAAACGAAACCGCGATCGCCAGTTGCGGGAACGGCCAGAGCAGAATGGTGTGGTGCACCGTGCCTCCGGCGTTGGCGGTGATGGCCATCTGGTACCATGCCACCGCCATGGCGGCCACCGCGAACAGGATGGCGCGTAGCGCATCGCCGCGCGCCAGCGGCGCCAGCAACAGCGCCAGCAGAAACGCGTAGAACAGCAGGTGCCGGCGCGGGTGTCCGGCCAGTTCGCCAACCCAGGCTGAGGCTTTCTCGAAACCACCGTACGGCTCGTGGGGCGCTGGCGTCTGCCAGTTCTCGAAGAACATCCACCCGAACAGTCCCTCGCCGCGCGCCGTCGCCACCAGCATCATCGCCTTGCCGGAAATTGGCCGCGGCTCGCGAGTGAAGGTGCCGCGCAGCGTGGGCCAGTCGTTCTGCGCGTTGTACACCAGCAGGGGAAGCGCGCCCAAGGCGAACGCCAGCACCGCAATGGCCACGCGGCGGCCGGTGACCACCGCTAACACCCGCCGCGGAAAGAGGGCCAGCGCGGCCAGCGCGATTCCCGACAACATCCATACCGCCAGCGCCTTGTCCCACATGGCCAGCCCCAGCAGGAAGAAGCCGCCGGCCAGCGCCACCTCGCGGCGCTCCTGGTAGAACTTCACCAACGCCAGCAGTCCCGCCACCAGCAGCAGATGTTGCAGCGCCACCGGCCCCCAGTCGAAGCAAACGGTCAGCAAATAGGTTGCATCCACCGCCAGCAAACTGCATCCAATTAAAGCGGCACGCTCCCCGGCAATCCGGCGCAACAGCAGGTAGAACAACCATACGCTGGCCACGCCGGCAAACAGGACGGGAAGCCGCAACGTCCATACCCCGGTGCCGAATGCGCGGAAAACCGGGCGGTACAGCCAGGCCTTCAGCGTCCCCAGGTAACTCATCAGCATAAGCGGAAATCGGGAGTGCCCGATCCGAATCGTGCAGGCGCCGGCCAGGGGTTTGAGGAACGCCATGCCGAAGATCGCTTCGTCGTTTTGAACACCCAGGTGTGGCAGAAAAGCCAAGCCCGAGAAAAAGAAAAAACTACACGCGATCAACGCGCAGACCCTGCTTTGTCGTCTATGGGTATGTGGCTTCACCGATTTTTTTTTGACGAGCGAACTAGAAATGGTAGCATTTGGCCGATGAGAGGTAGGACGACAGTTTCGGCCGTGAAGCCGCCCGTTTTGAGTGCGCCAGAACTTTGGCATGCAGATTGCTATGAGGTGTATTCATCCGGGGCCGCTGGGTGAAAATCGGGCGGCCCGCTAGCTCTTTTGAGGGATCTGAAGCGGTGAAACCTTTGGCTTGAATTTTCGTCTATATTTTTACAGCGGGAAGCGCGCTAAAGAGAACAAATAAAAACAAAAAACGCTTTTAGGGAGATGGACCCATGAACCAGACCGAACTCAACAAATACAAAGCAATGCTGGAAGCCAAGCAGGCGGAATTGTCCCTGGGGCTTCGGAACCGGGAAGACATTGCCATCGAAAAAACTCCGGACGCTCTGGATGAAGTGCAGCTCGCCGGCGAGCGCGAGCTGGCCATCCGCAACCTCGACCGCGAATCCAACCTGCTGCGCAGTGTCAAGGGCGCGCTAGCCCGCATGGCCGATGGCAGTTACGGCATTTGCCTGCATTGCGAAGAAGATATCAAGCCCAAGCGCCTGGATGCTGTACCGTGGACCAAGTACTGCATCAAGTGCCAGGAGGCCGCCGACCGGCACGAATTCGAATCCGACGCCGGCGAGACGCTCGGCGAACTGCTCGCCAACGCCGCCTAGAGTTTTGGACCACCCCAGGGCGCGGGAGGAATCTCGCGCCCTTGGTGTTTCTGAGCAGATTGGGGCTTTTCGCGCAACCCGCGAGCGAAATGCAACTCCTCCACCGCGCCGCAGGCCATCCCCGCCTCCTGGCCGTTCTGCCCGGCACCTTCAACCCCGTGACGGTCGCCCATCTCGCGCTCGCCCAGGCCGCGCTCGCCCGCGTCGAGGAGGTGCTCTTCGTCCTTCCCCGAGCCTTCCCGCACAAGGAGTATTCCGGCGCTTCGTTTGAGGATCGCGCCGCCATGCTCCGCGCGGCCCTGGGCGGCCATCCGGCCTTCTCCCTGGCGGCCTCCCAGCGAGGGCTGTTCGTAGAAATCGCCCGCGAATGCCGGGACTGCTACGGCGCGGATGTGCAGCTCGCGTTTCTGTGCGGCCGCGATGCCGCCGAACGCGCCGCCGGCTGGGACTACGGCCGCCCCGGCGCCTGGGACGAAATGCTGCGCCACTTCGACCTGCTGGTGGCCGCCCGCGAAGGCGAATACCAACCGCCCGAGCGGCTGCGGTCCGCCATCCGCCGCCTCGAGCTCACCGGCGAGTACGATCACGTCTCCGCCACCGAAGTCCGCGAGCGCATCGCCCGCGGCCAGCCCTGGGAACACCTCGTCCCGCCCGCCGTGCGCGAACTGGCAAGGGAAATCTACCGCCAGCGCACGTAACTCCGAGCCGCCGCTCTCTCAGGCTCTTACTCGTTTGGTTTTGTGCTTCTCGGCGCCTCGGGGTCTCGGCGGTGAATATCTACTGCCCCGCCGCCACCGGCACGGCCACCGTGTTGCTGGTGAAGAGATCTTGCGAGATGTTCAGGTTCACGAACCCGTTCACGGGGGTCACATCCGGGTTCAGGTGCAGCACCACCTGGAAGGTTCCCACCGTGCCCGGCAGCAGCGTCGCCGAGATCACGTCGGCGGTCAGTCCGCCGGCCAGCGAAGAAACCGAACTCCCCGGCGTGGTCACCGGTCCGCCAACCGGGAACTGCACTCCGGTCTGGATCAGGGGCTGCAGGTCGCTCGTCAGGTTCGGCACCCCGAGCCCGGTGGCATACAGAATGATGAATTCGCCGGGCACCGCCGGGTTGTCCGCCGTCACCAGCGATCCGCCCACGTTGGCGCAGCATAGTGAGGGGGTGAAGGCCGTCATCACCAGCGCCGGGCCGGTGCCTTGCTGCGTGGCGGTGAGCGCAATGCCGTTGCCCTCCGGACCCTGGATGCGCGCCTGGATCACGATCCGGGGAAACACGCCCGAGGGCGCCGCGGTCACTTGCGGATCCTGATTGATCAGCGCCACCAGGGCGTCGCGGATGCTCAGCAGGGTATCGGTGGCCAGCACGGTGTACGTGTACGTGCGGTCCGCCACCCCGACCACCGCAATGTCACCCGCCTGGATGGCGCCCTCCACGTCCACGATGCCGTTGGCGAAGCTCGAGCCGTGGAACGCCACCGCGGTTTGCGGCGTGCCCGCGGGCTGACTCCCGGCCTGCGCGAAAATGCCGGGATTCGCCGCCACGATGGTCACCGCCACCGGGGTCGTGGTCATCACCGTCCCGTCGCTCATCACCGACCGCACAAAGGCGTTGATGCTCGTCGTGTCCAGCACTTCCCACGGGATCTGCGCGTTCACCTGCGCCGGCGAAACGAAGTACAGCGGCGCTGGAATGCCGTTGAAATAAACTTCCGTCCCACCCAGGTTGGTCGGCAACTGCGTCTGGCTCAGGTCGGCGGCCGCCGTTCCGGCCGAAAGATTCGTCCCCACGATGGATACGATCGTGCCCGGCGCGATCGAGGCCGCATCTCCGCCCCCGAGCAGGCTGGAACTGGCCGCGCTGGCTACGATCTGCGTGGTGCCCGAGCCGGCAGCCGCCGTGGTGGTGGCCGCGTATGTGATGCTGTTCCCCGCGGTTCCCGGCTGCTTGGCCGTCAACACCACCTGGTTCGTGGAGAGGTCGGCGGTGGCCAGCACATTGGGGTCGCCCGCGTTGTTGTTGCTGGCATTGATCTTGGTCACCAGCGCCGTCACTACTGTGTTCAGCGTGTCCCCGGTCACCACGGTATAGGTGTAGTCGGTCGAGTTGACGGTGATGGTCACCTTCTCGCCGGCGTTGATGGTGCCGCTGATGGTCACGTTCCCGCTCGCGGAGATGGCGAAGCTCGCCGCGTTGCGCACTCCCTGGTAGGGAACCGCATTGGCGCCGATGGTATACACCGTGATGCGGCGGTGGAACGCGTCGCTCACGTACAGGTTGCTTCCGTCCCACGCCAGCCCGAGCGGCGTGCTCAGCGAATCGGAGGCGTCAGAGGCCTGGTTCACCCCTCCGCCCAACTGCCCGATCACGGTGTCGGCCGAAGCGCCGCTCGCCGTCGGGATTTGGTTGAAGATCAGCACGCGGTCGTTGCCGCCATCGGCGATGAACAGCCGGCCTCCCCCCGCCAGCGCGTACCGCGGAAAATCCAGCGTGGCGTTGCAACTGGACGGAAACTCCGGGTTGTTGGCGCTGTCCAGCGTGCCCGTGGGGGTCGTGCACAGCACCGGCGTCTCCTTGTTGGTGTCGGTGGCCGTGGTGGCCGCAGTGCCGCTGAACGCGTTGTTGGGAATCGCACTCACCAGGTCCGGCTGCCCTATGGCCACATCCGCCGGCGCGGTGTTGGCGGTGGGAATGCTGTTCCAGATCAGTACGCGATTGAACCCCAGGTCGGTCACAAAAAGATGCGTGCCGTCCGAGGTCACCGACACCGGATTCAGCATGTTGTTGGCCAGCGCCCCGTTCCTCTGCTGGGTGAGGTCCGGCTCCACGAAGGTGGTGAAATTCGGCTGCCCCAGCACCACGTCGGCGGCCGCGCCGTTGGCCGTGGGGATGCTGTTGTAGATCAGCACGCGGTTGTTCTGCGTGTCCGCCACGTACAGCTTCCCGTTCAGAATCCAGACGCCCTGCGGCCCGCGCATCGACTTCGCGTTGGGCGTGTTGCCCGGAACCGACACGCTGGTGAAGTCGGGCTGTCCCACCACAACGTCGGCCGGCGCGTCGTTGGTGGTCGGAATGCGATTCCAGATCAACACCCGGTTATGGTTGGTGTCGGCCACCACTACGTGTATGCCGTCGGAGGCCACCGACGTGGGCTGCCGCATGTCGCTGCGCGTGGCGGGGATGGGCTCGGTGGTGGTGGTGAAGTCCGGCTGCCCCAGCACCAGCGTCGCCTGTCCCAGGCACACCGGGCACTTGCGATTGTCAATCAGCTCCGCGTCTGCGCCGGGCAGCATAGTCGAAAGATTCTGAAACAGCAGGACGCGGTGGTTCGAGGGATTCGCGCCCACGCGGTTCGCGTCGGCGACAAACAGCGTGTCGGCGGCATACGCCAGCCCGCTGACTCCGCCCACAATGGTGTCGCTCGAATTCGAATCCGCGCTCGTGAACGTGGTCTGCCCGATCACCAGCCGCGCGGCCTGTCCCGTGGTAAAGCCCACCGGAACGCCGGCAGTCTGAGCGAACATAACCGCGGTGCATGCGTAGAAAACCGGGATACACTTCATGGGCGATTCTTGAAGGAGCCTTTCAATCGAATGAACTCACAATTATACCAAGGGTTAACGTCCCTGCCTCTGGTGCCGGATGGTCACACCTGTGTGCGAAAAAGGCACGATCGTCTTGCCGCCCGGCCTTGTCCTGAAAGCAGATCCGCATCTTACGGCGAGTAACCGTGCACGAGGTGGGCCAGAAGAACAGGGGCCAGGGGCCAGGGGCCGGGGGAAGGAAAGCTCGCTTCGCTCGCGGTCATCTCACGAAGCCGCGAGCGCAGCGAGCCGCCTTTCCCCAGCCCCTAGCCCCCAGCCCCCGTTTTTCTCACGCCAGTTCCAGCTCGATCCGCTTCACCGCCGCGTCCAGCTTCACGATGCGGAAGCTGCGAATCTGCCCGGCGCGCGCCGGCTCCCGCCGTGCCACGCTGCCTCCCTGCCCGCCCTTCCACTTGGATTGCAGCATGGAGGTCAGCGACGACAGGTCGGCGGCCCGCTCGCTGGTCTGCTCCTGTGCCTCCGGCCCTTCCCCGGCCAGCCGGCAGGTGCCCTGGATGCCTTCGCCCAACTCCACCCGCGCGCGTCCGCTGCCCACGTCCGTCATGCGGCCCGTCACCAGGTCGCCTTCCTTGTGCTCGGCGATGTATTCGTCCAGGCCCGTGGGCACAAGCTGCTTCATGCCCAGGCGCAGCCGCCGCTTTTCCCCGTCCAGCTCCAGCACCTGCGCCTGCACCAGCTGCCCGGTCTTGAGCACGTCCTGCGGATGGTTGATGCGCTTCTCGGCGCTGATGTCGCCCACGTGAATCATGCCCTCCACGCCCTCGGCAAGCTGCACGAAGGCGCCGAACTTCTGCATGCTCGTGACCGCGCCGGTCACCACCGAGCCCACCGGAAATTTCTGCGCCGCGTCCGCCCAGGGGTCGCCCAGCGCCTGTTTCAGGCCGAGGGAAATGCGCCGGTCGGCCTGGTTGACGCCCAGAATCACCGCCTCCACCTTCTCGCCCGGTTTCACCACGTCGGAGGGCTTGCGCGCCTTCTTCGACCACGACATCTCGGACAGGTGAATCAACCCCTCGATGCCCTTTTCCAGCTCCACGAAAGCGCCGAAATCGGCCACCCGCGTGACCGTGCCCGTGACCCGCTCGCCGGCCTTGTACTTCTCGCTCACCAAGTCCCAGGGATGCGGCTGAAGCTGTTTCATGCCCACCGAAATGCGCCGCTTGGCGGCATCCACCTTGAGCACGCGCGCTTCGATCTGCTGCCCCACCGCCAGCACGTCGGCGGGCTTGTTCACGCGGCCCCAGGAGATATCCGCCACGTGCAGCAGCGCATCCACGCCGCCGATGTCCACGAAAGCGCCGTAGTCGGTCAGGCTGCGCACCGTGGCCTGCACCGTCTCCCCTTCTTTGACCTCCGCGTAGCGGCGCTCCTTGATGCCGCGCTCCTCTTCCTCCAGCACCGCGCGCCGGTCCACCACCACGTCTTCATCGGCCACGTCGAGTTTGATGATGCGGCAGCGGA
This sequence comes from Terriglobia bacterium, assembly GCA_020073615.1. Taxonomy (GTDB): domain Bacteria; phylum Acidobacteriota; class Terriglobia; order Bryobacterales; family Bryobacteraceae; genus JADGNR01. Next base: position 44,777 of record JAIQEX010000010.1, on the reverse strand, counting down.
TCTCCTGGCCGATCAGCTTCTCCATGTCGGCCGCATCCTTGGCGCCCGAACGCGAGGCCGGCATAAACGCCCGCACCCCCACGTCCACGCTCACCCCCCCCTTCACCACCGCCGTGATCACGCCCGCAATGGCCGTCTTCTCGGCAAACGCCTTCTCCAGCGCCGACCAGTCCCTGGGCCGCTCCACCTTCAGCCGCGACAGCTCGTAGTAGCCCTCCGGATCGCGCCCCTTGACCGATACCGGGATTCTGTCGCCCGCTTTGACCGCTTCGCCGGCGCTTTGAAACTCCGCCAGCGGAATGATCCCTTCCGTCTTGAAGCCGATATCCAGGAACACCGATTCACCGGTGACCGCGATGACCGTGCCTTCCAGCCCCTTGCCGCCTTCTTCGGCTCTATGGGAATGCGACTGTTCGTACTGCGACAGAATGTCGCCGAAAGACTCGTGGGAGTCGTTGGAGGGTTGCGGGTCCGGACTGGCAGTCCGGTCCTGATCCGCCGCGCGTGGGTTTGACATGAGACGTTACCCTCCTATTGTGCCATAATCCCACTGGGATATCATCACCCGTGCTCCACCCGCTGCTCCGCTGGATACGGCTCGTCCGCCCTCAGGACTTCGTCTGGCTCCTGCTGTTTGCCGTGCTCCTCGCCACCACCGAGATCGGCGACGTCTTCGAGGTCGTCCCCCTGGTGGCCTTGTTCGTGGTCCAGGTGCTCGAACCCAAGATCCCCGCCCTGTCTACCACCCGCGGCCGCATCTTCTGGCTGGTCCTCAAGCTGGCCCTGGTCTACCTGTTGATCGGCTACTCGGGCAGCGTCACCAGCCGCTACTGGCCCCTCCTGTTGCTCCCCGTGGTCTCCGCCGCCAACGCGTTCGGCGTGGTCGGCACCTTGCTGTTTACCCTGCTGGCCGCCACCGCCTACCTCTCCTTCCTGGCGTGGGCCAACTGGTCGCAATACATTACCGACCTCACCTTCCGCATCGTCTTCCTGGTCATGGTGGGGAACCTCGCCAACACCCTGGCCGAGGACCTCCGCATCCAGTCCGCCCGGCATCGCCGCACCGCCGAACAACTGGCCGAAGCCAACCGCCACATCCAGCAGGTGGAAGAAGCCGCGCGCCGCTCCGACCGCCTGGCCGCGCTCGGCCAGCTCTCCGCCGGCCTGGCACACGAAATCCGCAACCCCCTCGGCACCATACGCGCCTCCTCGGAGATGCTCGCCCGCACCGTCGCCGCCGAAAACGACGTGGCGCGCGAAGTGGCCGGCTTCATCACCGCCGAAGCCGACCGCGCCAACTCGCTCATCACCCGCTTCCTGCAATTCGCCCGCCCGCTCCAGCCGCGCCTCGATGCGGCCGACCTCACCGCCACCCTCGACCGCGCCATCGCCGCCGTGGAACGCGAAGCCCCCGGCATCGCCATCTACAAGAACTACGCTCCCGAGATTCCCCCCTTCCCCTTCGATGCCGAGCTCATGGAGCGCGTCTTCTACAACCTGGTGCTCAACGCCGCGCAGGCCACCGCCCCCGGCGGCGCCGTCACCGTGAAAACCCGCGCCTCCGCTGGCGCCGCCGAAATCGCCGTCATCGACCGCGGCGCGGGCATCGACCCCCGCCAGGCCGACACCATCTTCAACCCCTTCTTCACCACCAAGCCCGAGGGCGTGGGTCTCGGGCTCTCCATCGTCTCCAAGATCGTGGACGGACACGGCGGTAAGATAGCGGTGGAGAGCGAGCTCGGCAAGGGCAGCGTCTTCCGCGTGCTCCTGCCCATGTATTCCGTTAATCCCCAATCCGCCGCATGAAAAAACGCATCCTGGTGGTCGAGGACGAAGACAAGCTCCGCCGCGTGCTCGAGCTCCAGCTCGCCTCCGCGGGCTTCGACGTCGATAAAGCCGCCAGCGCCGAGGAGGGCGTCAAGCTCGCCGACCGCGCCGACCTCGTCCTCACCGATCTCAAATTGCCCAACATGGACGGCCTGCAGCTTCTCGCCCTCATCCGCCGCCAGAACGCGCAGGTGCCGGTGATCGTGATGACCGCCTACGGCAGCGTCGAGACCGCGGTCGAATCCATGAAGGCCGGCGCCACCGATTTTCTGCTCAAGCCGTTCTCGCTCGATCACCTCATGCAGGTGGTCCACAAGGCGATCGAGGTCCGCGATCTGCGCGACGAGAACCGCCTGCTCAAGCAGGAGCTCGGCCGCCGCTACGAGTTCGACAACATCATTGGCCGCAGCCAGCCCATGCAGGAGGTCTTCGCCACCATCGAGCGCGTGGCCCCCACCCGCGCCACCGTCCTGCTGGCCGGCGAGAGCGGCGTGGGCAAGGACCTCATCGCCCGCGCCATCCACTTTCACTCCCCGCGCCGCGACCGCCCGCTGGTGAAAATCAACTGTTCCGCCCTGCCCGAAAACCTCATGGAGAGCGAGCTGTTCGGCTACGAGAAGGGCGCCTTCACCGGCGCCAACGCCACCAAGCCCGGCAAATTCGAGCAGGCCGACACCGGCACCGTCTTCCTCGACGAAATCGGCGACGTGCCCGGCGCCATCCAGGTGAAGCTCCTGCGCGTCCTGCAGGAGCGCGAATTCGAGCGCCTGGGCAGCAACGTGACCCGCCACATCGACGTGCGCGTGATCGCCGCCACCAACCAGGACCTGCGCGCCGCCCTGGAGCAGGGCACCTTCCGCGAGGATCTTTATTACCGCCTCAACGTAGTCCCGATGAACATCCCGCCGCTGCGCGAGCGCAAGGTGGACATTCCCTCCCTGGCCGCGCACTTCCTCCGCAAGCTGGCGCCCGACGCCGGCAGCCGCGTGACCTCGATCACCGACGCGGCCATCGAGAAGCTGATGGCCTACCACTGGCCGGGCAACGTGCGCGAGCTGGAAAACGTGATCGAGCGCAGCCTGGTGATGTGCACGGGCACGCAACTGGACGCCGCCGGCATCCAACTGGAAAGCGCGCCGCGCCCGCGCGCGCAGAGCGACCAGCATTTCCTACCGGAAGGACTGACGCTGGACCAATACGAGCAGGACATCATCCGCGAAGCGCTCCGCCGCGCCGACGGCAACAAGAGCCAGGCCGCGCGGATGCTGGGGTTGACGAGAAATGCGCTGCGGTATAGGCTGGCGCAGATGGGGTTGGAGGGGTAGGAGCAAAGCCGTGGCTGGCTGCGCAGTCCCAAACCGCGCCTTCTTCGGTGCGTGGACAGCGTTGCCTGTCACCGCTTTCCGACAAGCCGTAAGGCCGCGGTCGCCCGGGCTTGGCGCATCGGAGGACAGGAGCCGGCTTACCGGTACTAATCCCTCTCGATGCGGGCGGTGCGGAGTACGTCTGAGGGACGCGCAGGGTCGCAGGCGCTGTCTTACCGGTGCGTGCGTGCTTTAACCTGAAGAAATGACGCTGATGAGGCGGGACGAGGCTTGGCGACTTCAGTATCGTGGCGACCCTTATATGCGCGACCTGCCGAACGCTGACCTTTTCACGCGGGTTGGCGATCTGGCGTCAGCCATGTTGGTTTACACGCCGGACGGCAAAGTCGGACTTAAGCCCTTCGACGAAGACCCTTCCCAAATGGAACATTTCGCGCACGTTCTTGAGGAGATGGCCATACGTGGATTTCACCACCGGCAAGCTGGCGTGCTGGACGCTCTTAACCTTCCGAAGCCCCCAAGAGTCAGGCGGGCTCTTCGAGCACTGGCTGACCGCTCTTGGCCCGGACCGATTCTGGTGAAATTCGGAAAACGGAAGCATATGGCGGCGCTCCTGCTTGAGGGAAGAGGCCGGATATCGCGAGCAAGCTTCTACTGCGATCCGAGCCTGGGACGCGCCAGAGCCGACAATGAAGCACGGGTCGCGGCGTATGTACATCCGATCGATGCCCATCGGTTCATGGGAGTTCGGCAGGACGCCAACGGGACCAGCGCCGTTGACTTGAACGTTCCATACCTCGGCAACACACTCGTCGAACTTCAGGCCACAACGGACTTCTACGTTTACTGTCTGGCAGAAGCGTGCGAGGCACGAATGTTCGAGGACTTCGATGAAACATGCGTGGTCATCACACGCCCAGAAGAGTTTACCTCGCAGGTACAAAACGCAGTCAACACCCAGCTACCCGGCTGGACGTTCATCGCTGCGCCGGTGGTCTATTTCGATCCGTTCTTCGCTCGCCCGCACCAAATGGCCGTGCAGCTGTTTAAACACTTTCGGTTCAGTTATCAGCAGGAGCATCGTTTTCTCTGGGTGCCGCCGTCTCCCGAAGAGGCCGCTCTCATCGAGTCGCGGGATCACATACATTTCGAAATCGGATCGCTCACTGCCTACGCCGAAATGATCTGGCTCTAAGCCTGCCGTCGGCATCCCGTAATTGTCACCCGTGCTGACGTCTCGCTGTCCTTCGTCGGCATTGCGGCCCACTCATCCCAAGGTGGCTTGAACTGCCCTCCGCAAGAGCGGAGCCAGTTTGTGGAGGAGGGGGCGACCATTCGACCCTACAAGAAAAACCCACGGCGTTGAGTAGCCGCCGGTGCGGCCGCACCCAACGCTCTCCTCCTCGACACCTCCCCGCGCTCCCCTAGACTCGGATCATGACACATGCTATAAACTTCATTGGATGTGCGCGGATGAAAAAGAATATCCTTTTCTATATTTCAGCTGTTAGCTTGCTGACTGTCTCCTGCTCCCGCCCTGGAACTGCGCAAGAGCTCGAACTTGCGAAGGACTATTACCTGCACGGTCTCAAGCCGAAGGCAATGGAAGTGTTCATTGCACTCTATCACGATCCAAAGACTGTGCCTACGACGAAGGCCGAGGCACTCTACTATATGGGGCAGATTGCATTTGACGAGGGCAACTATTCGACGGCAGTTGACGATTGGGCCCGGCTTGTGAAGGATCATCCGACGTCAAAGCGTGCAACCGAACTGAAGGACAGGTTGACGCAGTTACGAGAGGTGTTCGCGAAGGCGTCAGATTCCTCGGTATCCTCGGCGGTGGCACAATCTTATATCCGAAACGGGGACTTTTGGTCTGAAAGCGATCGGAAATTCACAATAGACTCATCCTGGATGCCTATGGTGGAAGTGGCTCTTGGATGGTATGACAAGGTAATTGCAGAATTTTCAGGTTCAGACGCTGCGGAGCTAGCCTACCAGCGAAAACTGTTTGCGCTGCTAGGCTGGAAAGATCTGAGTCAATACGGATCCAGCTACGGACTGAAGTCAAACTTTGCCAAATACATGCCAATGGTGCTAAAGACATTTGCAGAGTTTGAGGTCGCTTTTCCGGCCAGCCCATATCTGCAGGCATTCAGGTATCAGATCGCCCAGGGTTATTGGAGCCGCAAAGACTGGGCCTCCACGAGGGAGTGGCTTAACAAGATCATCGAATCGGGAAGAGGACAGCCCAGCTTTTACACTGAGGCGGCACGGGCACGCCTGAGCAAGGTTGAGTTTTAACGGAACGATGTGACCGCTGAACACCACACCCAGCAGGATCCCGAGCATAACGCCTCCCGAGCCGAATGCGCTGGACTCGGAAACGGCCGCTTGTGACGCCCACCCAAATAGGGCCTACAAGCGCGCGGCATCAGCCAAATGTACTACGTGGGCAGCGAATCGTCTGTAATGCAGACTCGGGGAGGCGGTCAACAACACACGGAACACGGACCGCCTTACTAGCGGTCCCCTCGGATTAGTTTGGGATGCTCTCACTGGCTCTGAGCGGAATCGAGCACTTCCCGTCGGAAGAGGGTTGTAGCCAAGAGAGCCTGGGCCAGTTCGGGGATTGTGAAGAGCTTCCGATCCACCACGAAATGAAACTGCCAAACAGGTGTCGCCGGAGCGTTGTCCAAGCGCTCCGCTTTGATCGAGATGTCGCTCTCCTGCTGGCCGTCTCGCCGTCGGCGGAGCACCTTCATCGCAGGAATAAGTTCAAGCGTAAGTGAGTGCGCATCGGGGGCTCTGCGAGAAACTGTGGCAACGAGAGCGCCCTTCTGCCTTTTAACATAGGCGGTGTTTTTGAATCGATCTTCGATGTCGAGAGTCTCCAGATCAGGACCTATAGGATGACGTTCGTTGAAAGACGTCAGGCAAGCCTCAATCTCGGCGATAATTTGCTCAAAGAGCTCTTCGGCTTTGCTCTCCACGGCGCGCCGTCCTGCATCTAACTGCATCTCCACGTCCGATAGTCTCTGTACCCAATCTGCCATGGATCTATCTCAGCGCATCGCGCGCATTTTGGCAAGGCAAGCTTACCGATGTCGGTGAGTCCCATGCTCGAATACCGTGGTTCGTAGCCGTTGACTCACGGTGAACTGGAACGGGCGCAAGTCCCCTCCAATCCTAGCCCGCAAGCGCTGCTCCAGCCGCGGCCTGTGCCGCAATGTTCTCGTTTGCATAGTACCGGGCCACCGACTAAGCGGCCTCGTTGCCGCGAATCTGCGCTTCAATTTCTCCGGAATGGGAACGCGCGTAGGCCCAGGCGTTCACAAGGTCCTCTGCGCGTAGAGAGGGATACGCCGCCAGCAACTCCTGCTCGCTCGCGCCCAGGCGTCGCGCCTGTTCCAGCAGCCAAACGGGAATCCGCGTCCGGACAATGCATGGTTCGCCGCCGCAGACATCGGAACGTGAGTCAATCCCCGGAAAAGCGTCCCCCAGTTCCTGGACCACCCACTTCAGGATCTGGGCCTTCTCGCCGGGCGATAGCGTAGGCAGCAGTTTCTCAAAATCGCTTAGCGTCGGCATGACCTGTAGTTTCAATTGTCGCGCAAGCCGGTTCATTCTGCCCAGCCACGTATAGCGGCTCGGCCGGCGTCGTGCTATGAAGCTGCGCCGGGCGGGAATTTCGCAAGGAGTGGGCCGGTTGTGCCCGAATCGACCGGATCACTGGTCAAAGTAGCTCTTCTTCTTCATGTCCCGGAAAGGCTGTTAGGAGGACAGTTGGGGGCCGGGATATCCGCGCCAGGGCATCATAAAGTTCGCTGCATCCCAGGACCGCCTTGGCTTCTATGCGGAAATTCCGTATCGTAGCAGATGTGTGAGATTCGAGTGGGACGAAAACAAGAAATGAGGCCAACCGCGCGAAGCACGGGATTTCGTTCGAAACCGCGGCCCTTGTGTTCGAGGACCCGAATCGCCTGCTGTTTATCGAGCGTATCGAGGACGGTGAGGAAAGGTGGCACGCGATCGGGTCGGTGAGAGGCCCGTTGTTGTTTCTTACCGTCGTGCACACCTATACCGAGGAACTAGCCGAGGCGGCGGTACGGATCATTTCAGCCCGCCGCGCCACACGTCAGGAAAGAAAACTCTATGCTGAAACGATTCCGTGAAGAGGAGCTTCTCGGCAAACCGCTTTCCGGGAAACAGAAGAAGGAATTGCTCGCGCTCCAGAACGCGCGGGATGAGGATATCGATACATCCGACATCCCTGAAACGCTGGAACTCCCGGCCGGCGCGGTTCGCGGAAAAAACTTCCAGCCGTTTCCGGGCCCGGTGGACGTGAAAGCGATCCGCAGCAGATCGGGATTGTCTCAGGCCGAATTCGCCAGGCGGTACGGCTTCAATGTACACACGTTGCAGGATTGGGAAAGCAGTGGGGCGCAACCGCCGAGCCCGGTACGGGCCTACCTGACCGTGATCGATCGCTTTCCGGACACGGTTGCAAAGGCACTGCAGGGTGCCGCGTGAACCACGGCCGATTGCGCGCCTTCGGAGCGATGGCATGCCAGGAGGCCTACCCTACTCCGCCAACACCCGCACCTTTCCCAGCTTCAACTCGCGCGCAAGGGGTTCACGATCTTCAGGCCCGCGAAGTCTCTTTCGTTCTCGGTCACAACCACGCAGCCATTCGCTTCCGCCACGGCGGCAATGATCATGTCGAGGGGGCTCCGGGGCTGCCCTTTCGCCGTGCCGCCGGCCATCAGCCGCGCCCGGACCAGGGCGGCCCTTTCGTCGAACGGGAGCACTCGGCCGGCGAATAGCGCCTGCGGGCCTTTGCGGCCGGTAAACCAACGCTCCAGTTCCCGGCGCTTCTTTCCGGCGGGCTTCTCCAGTATGCCGCGCCGGATTTCAGCCACTGTCAGCGAAGAAATAAACAGATCCGCGTCGGCTTGCTCGGCCATCCACTTGACCAGCGCTTCCGATGGCACGGGTTTGGTGACATTGCCGATGATGTTGGTGTCGAGGAGGCTCCGGCTCACAGATCGACTCTGCGGCCCGAAGTCCGCGGGCGGCTCAGATCCAGCTCGGCGCCGGCCAGAGGGGATCGGCGTAGTGCTTTGAGAATGCCGCCCTTTTCCGGCTGTTCCCCGGCAATGGCCCGGCGGACACTGGCGCGAATACGAGCCGACTCAGCGCCGTCGCTGGCGAGCCGCCTTGCGAGCGACCGGATCAGTTCGCGATCGGCGTCCAGCCCAAGAACCTCGAACCGGACCACCCCCCGCTGCTTGAGGCGCTTCCGGTATCGCTTCAGCGCTCGTTTCTGCGGCGTGGTGCGCACGGAGGATTCCTCCCTATATCCAGTAATATATCCTCGCGGCCCTTGATCCGCTCCACTTCAACCCAACGCCGGCATGCCGGAATACGCCGCCGCCTCCGGTGAATCCGGACGTCCTCTCCCCCGCGCGCGAAGCCGTTCACAAGTTTTTTCGCCTTCATTTCCATCGCCTTGCCCGCCAATCGCGCCACCCGCCCGCAGCCGCCATGCTACCGTGAAATCGTGAAAGAGGCCTTGCGCACCACCGCACGGCCCCGACAGGTTTCTTTGCTGGCCAGCAAACGTCGCAACTCAGGTGGTACTGAACTCCCCGGCGGCCTTTAAAGCCACGCGGCATGCACCTATATGGATGGTGTCGACGGGGAGATCTTGGGATCGCGGTCCCAGCACATCCTGTGGAGAGCGGAGAGCAGTGATTGCCGTCCCATCGGGTATCAGAGAGCCAACGCGTCGAATCGGCAACGATATGTCCGCCATCCAGCGGGCCTAGATCATCGAAGACGCGGCTCAAACCATTGGCGGCCGGAAACGCCCGGCGATAAGTCCGCAAGCCCCGGCCGCCGCGACGACATCCTCACCCGTTTCACCCCCTTCTTACAGCCGCAGTGTCTCCGGTCGCGGTAGTTCTATCGCGCCTTCGGCCCCTTGCCGTTCCACGGCACGCCTGACCACCCGGAGCGCATCGGGCGCAATGCGCGCCTCGCTTCGCGCGGCGCCGCTTGCTTGCCGCCGCGCTACCACCTGGCGCCAATCTTCCCGTGGGTCCGGCCGCGCGCGGTGCGGATCTGATAAGCTCGGTTTGCCATGAACGTTCGTTTCCTTTGCACGGCACTAATTGCGGTCTGGGGGCTTCACGCGCAACCCGCAACGCCGGTCGAGCCCGCGCTCGCGGAAATCGCCGCCACGCGGCAGTTCCTCGAAGCCAGGATCTCTCCCGAGGGCGCGCACGTGGCGTACGTGGAGGCGCTGGCGGAGGGCAAGTCCGCCATTTACCTCGCCCCGCGGCGGCGGATTTCGGCGGGCGATGGCAAGGCCTCCTATGACGAGCACGGCGTGGCCTGGTCGCCCGACGGGAAGCAGATCGCCTTCCTTTCCGACCGGGAGAAGAAGGAGCAGCTCCAGCTTTATATCGCCGCGGCCGAGGGCGGACCCGCGCGCCAACTCACCCATCTCAAGGGCCTGCTGGACGACCCGCGCTGGTCGCCGGATGGAAAGCAGGTGGCCATCCTGTTTACTGAGGATCTGCCCCGCCGCGCGGGACCGCTCGATCCGGTGCCGCCGGATGCGGGCGTCCTGGAATCGAAGATCTACGAACAGCGCCTGACGGTGGTGGACGCGGCCACCGGCGCGGTGCGTCAACTTTCGCCCCGGGACATGTACGTGTACGAGTACGAGTGGTCGCCCGACGGGCGGACCTTCGCCGCCACGGCCGCGGCGGGCGCGGGCGACGATAACTGGTGGATCGCGCAACTGTACACCCTTTCCGCCGCGGCCGGCGAGATGAAGGCCATCTACAAGCCCGGCGTCCAGCAGCAGATCGCGGCGCCGCGCTGGTCCCCCGATGGCCGGTCGATCGTCTTCATCGGCGGCCTGATGAGCGACGAAGGATCGACCGGAGGCGACATCTTTGCGGTGCCCGCGGGCGGCGGCGAAGCGCGCAATCTCACTCCGGGGATGGCGTCTTCGGCGAGCAATATCGCCTGGCCGCGGCAGGCGAAGCAACTCTACTTCACTGAACACTACGACGGCGGCAGCGCCATTTCGCGCCTGGACCCGGCCACCGGCCAGGCCGAGCGGCTGTGGCAAGGCGAGGAGAGCATCAACCCGGCCTTCGACGATAGCGGCATCTCGATGACCGCGGACGCGAAGGCCAGCGCGGTGATCCGCAACTCGTGGCGCCAGCCGCCGGAGATCTGGGCGGGGGCGATCGGCGAATGGAAACAGGCGACCCACGAAAACAGCGCGCGCCGGCCGTTGTGGGGAGACGCCAAGAGCCTGCACTGGACGAGCGACGGCTTTCGCGTGCAGGGGTGGCTGCTCTATCCCAGCGATTTCGCGCCGGACCGCAAGTACCCCATGGTGGTGGCGGTGCACGGCGGGCCGGCCTCCTCGCTGAAGCCGGCGTGGCCGCGGCCCGGGTTCAACCCCACGCTGCTTTCGCAGCAGGGATACTTCGTGCTGCTGCCGAACCCGCGCGGCAGCTATGGGCAAGGCGAAAAGTTTGCCCTCGCCAACGTGGCCGATTTTGGCGGCGGCGATCTGCGCGACATCCTGGCGGGCGTCGAGGAAGCCATCCGCACCGCACCGGTGGACGCCAATCGCGTCGGTCTCACGGGTTGGAGCTACGGCGGCTTCATGACCATGTGGGCGGTGACGCAGACCGGCCGCTTCCGCGCGGCCATGGCCGGGGCGGGCATCGCCAACTGGCAGAGTTATTACGGCGAGAACGCCATCGACCAGTGGATGATCCCGTACTTCGGCGCGTCAGTCTACGACGACCCCGCGGTCTACGCCAAGAGCTCCGCCATCAACTTCATCAAGCGCGTGAAGACCCCGACGCTCGTCGTCGTGGGCGACCGCGACGGCGAGTGCCCGCCGCCCCAATCCTACGAGTTTTGGCATGCCCTCAAGACCCTCGGAGTGAAGACGCAGATGGTCGTGTATCCCGACGAAGGACACGTGTTCCACACGGCGGAGCACCAGCGCGACGTCCTGGTGCGGATGATCGCGTGGTTCAACGAGAATTTGCGGTAGGGGGCCCGCTTCGCTCCCGGGGCTGGCGTTCGGGGGCCGGGAACCGGGGGAAGGCCGGCCCTGCGCGCCGCGCTTTTATTGGTGCTTGCGAGCTTCCGCTACGATTTCTCTTACCCGCGCCAGCAGCGTGGGGGCGTGATACGGGATGCCGTCCTTGATGGTCCATTCGATGCCGCCGCCGCGCACCGCCTTGCCGTCGCGGATCTCCTCCACGCCGGTGGGGTAGAGGACTTTCAGGTTCTCGAGCGGATTGCCGTTGACCACGATAAGGTCGGCGGCAAAGCCGGCGCGCACGCGGCCCAGACGGTTTTCCTGTCCCAGGATTTTCGCATTGTTGCCGGTCGCCTGCTGGATGATCTTCAGCGGGTGAAAGCCCGCCTCCTGGTGCAGCTCCATGCCGCGGATCAGGCCGAAGCCGTACATCTGATAGATGAAACCGGCGTCGTCGCCCATGCCGATGAGGCCGCCCAGGCGGTCGAACTGGCGGAGGGCGGCCATCCACAGGCGATAGTTTTCTTTCCAGAATACTTCGTCGGTCGAGCTCCAGCCGATGAAGTACGAGCCGTGGTTGGCGGGGTTGGGGCGAAAGTATTCCTCGAGCGTGGGGTGCAGGTATTGGGCGAACCACGGCTGCGTCTGCGCGCGCGCGAGGTCGCGGCTGGCTTCGTAAATATCCAGCGTGGGGTCCCAGGCGACGTGCCCATCCACCATGGCCTGCAGCACTTTGGTGAGCCGCTCCGGATTGGCTTCGCGCCACAGGCGGCCGGCGTAGCGGAAGCGGTCGGTCTCGTTGTTGTAGTTATAGGTGGACGGGAAGTTCTGGACGCCGCTGTCGATGGCCGCATCGGGGATGCCGTACCAGTGCTCGATGCTCGTGGTGCCGAAGCGGATATCGTCCCAGGCATTGGTCTCTTCGACGCCGGCGTGGTGCGCCACGCGCAGGCCCAGCGCGTGGGCCTCGTCCTCCATGGCCTCCATGGTGTCGCGGTCGATGCCCAGGATCTTGATGCCGTCGGCGCCCATGCCTTTGAGCTCGCGGACGCGGGCGCGGGCTTCGGCGGCGTTGCGCGGGCGGCCGAACATGGGATAGATGAAAATGCGCGGCGCGGCGATTTCGCCTTCCGCGCTCTGGCGGCGCAGCTCGATGGCCCGCTTGGTATCGCTGCCGACGTCGCGCACGGTGGTGATCCCGCAGGCCAGCCAGATACTCAGCTCGTACTCGATGGGCTGCGGTTTTCCGCCGCGCTCCTCCTGCAGATGGGCGTGCGCGTTGATGAGGCCGGGCAGCACGTACTTGCCGGTGGCGTCGATGACGGCGTCGGCCTGCGTCGACCCACGCCCGCCGCGCGAGAGCGAGACCGCATCGAGCGGGATGACGTCGGCGATGGTGTTGTTCTCGATAAGGATGTCCTTGGGCCCGCTGGCGGGTGTGCCGTTGCCGTCCACCACGGTGGCATTGTGGATCAGCAGGCGGTGCACGCGCTTCCCGCTGGCGGGAGCCTGGCCGAAAGCCGCAGCGGCCACGAGAAGGAGGCCGAAGCCGGCGAGAAGGGCACGGGGCATCATGGGTAGATTGTGCCACAACGGTCTGGCGCGGCGCGGGCGAGGATGGCTAGAATGGAAGAGACCCATCGTCCGGGCGGTTAGCTCAGTTGGTTAGAGCGTCTGGTTTACACCCAGAAGGTCCGCGGTTCGAGCCCGCGACCGCCCACCATGCGTCTTGGCGGATGAGCCAGCTCAGACCGGCGAAAAAGTCTTCTGTATGGTCCCCATCGGCATGAACAGCTTGTCCCGATGGCCGGGGAACGGGATGAACCCGTAGTCGAGGTAGAACTTGCGAGCTTTTTCGTTTTCTGCTTCCACAACCACCGCGACGGCGCCGACTCTTGCGGTGTTTTCCAGGCTTCGCCGCAACGCGTCCACCAGCAGTGTTTCGCCCACTCCTTGACGGGCATACTTCTTGTCGCGGGCCAGCCGGCCAATCAGAATGGCCGGCAACTTCGGATAGTTCGGCAGGTGTTTCGCAACTTCATCCGGCAATTCGCCGCCATCGATGGTGTAACTCGAGAGCGTGTAATAGCCGATGACCGTGCGGCCTTCAGCGAGTACGAAGACCGCGGCAACCTTTTTCGCGACCTCTTGAGCCGCCTGGGTCTTAAAATACCGCTCCAACGATTCTACTTCACAGGAAAAGTCGTCTCTGGAGTGGCGATGCTTTTGGAATGGCTCTATGGCTCGTTGGAACGCTTCCACGTCGACCTGCTACCTGAGGCGGCGGTGGTTTCGCCGGACGGCTTCGCGGAGCCTGGCGTTAGGCTCGGCCGGGTGCAGCAACGCATCCACGAACACCTCGCGGTCCTTGGCCGTGAGCTTTAAGATCTCATGCTCCTCAACCACCTGCCTGGCTGCAGCTTGCGTCACAGCCACCACAAAATCGGTAATGGAGCGCCCTTCCAGGTTCGCGGCGCGTTCGATCAGGCGTTTTTGCCGGTTCGTAACGCGGGCCTCTAATCGCTCCAGCTTTGGCATCGTGGGCACTGCTCCCTGACTCTCATATGATTGTACGGCAAACTGCCGCACATCGCAAAGCGCGGCGGAGCCTTACGCCCGTTCCGCCCTTCGCCGCGCGATCTCGTCGTTATAGGCCCGGGTCAGGCGCTCCACGCGGTCCAACAGACCGGCGCAGATGACTTCCGGATGGAGCGCGCGGAGGTCCTCATCCGGCAGGTCCGCAAAATGCGTTCGCCAATCGGCCTCGAGATCCGCGTTGAAGATCTCCTGGTCGAGCACGCTTATGGCTTTGAGGTTGAGCGAGGCCGGAACCAGCACGCGGTATTCCTCGAAGCGTGGAGAGTCTTCATTCCGCGGGTCGGGCGAAATCGCGGAGAGATGGCAGGGAATTCCGGCAGCCAGCAAAACCTCTCGCGCGCGCTCCGCATCGGGTGCGTGGTTTGAGCCCGGGACTGACGTGAAGGAGCACGGGCAGGCGGCATGCTCCAGCCAATCGGGTTCCACCTCCAAGCCTGCCTCTGCATGCTCATCCGCCGCCGGTGGGGGCGCGGCGTCCGGCGACAGACCCCTTTTCGCAAACTCGCTCTGGTAGCATTGCCGCGCAGCATCCGTGAGATCGGCCGGATCGATCTCCAGAAGCATCTCGTCGGAGAGGGACGAGTAATACTGGCGCAATTCGTTGGGCGCAACCTGCAACGGACCACCTCCCGTCAACTATTATGGCGGCTCGGGAAGCCCGCCGAGGGGTTGGCGCGGCGCTTCTATGATTCTGCGTTACCGGATGGGCCGGTCTCCGGGGAAGACGAACCGCTTCTCAGGAGGACTCTGCGCACCGTGCCGTAGCCGAGCCCCGTTTGTTGCGCGATCTCCCGGAAACTCAAACCCTGGCCGCGGAGGTTGTTGATCTGGTCGGGCTCAACGTGGCGCCGCGGGCGGCCCACGGAACGCTTTTGCTTTCGGGAGGTGCGGGGCATGGTTTTCCCTTCGCGCTAGCGGCCGGATGCATCGTCGCGGTCGTCCAGGAACTCAAAATCGTTGGTGAACGACTGTCCGTCGATATCCGTTCCGGTGGACAGGATGCCACGGATCACTTCCTCGGCTTTGCCGATTTTGTCGAGCACGGGCGCTTGGTACGGAATCATGTTTCTCCTTTTCACTTTCTAAATTCGCTCCAAAACATGCAGGCGCTGCCAGGCCGGCGAATCGTCCACTACCCGGCCCTCAATCTCGACCCAGGCGTGCCCGAAGAACGGCTCGGGCCGGTATCCGATCACGACGTGCGCTTCCATGCCGTGCCGCCGCAACAGACGAGCAGTGGCAACCGCACGCTGCAAACACAGGGCCGGCTTGCAGTACAACGAAAGGGCCCACCGCATGGCCTCGCAGATGCGCGCTTCCCGGCTGGGAGCGCCGCCCGCCGGCTTGGGGCGCCGCCGGCCCAGGTCGCGATGAATGCGGCGGAAGCCCCCTGCTCTGAGCACCACGTCATAGCGAAGCAGTTGCCAGAGGGCTTGCGCGATCAACAGGCTGCGGGAGAGGCGCGCGATCATCGGCTCCCCTGAGCAACCGTCAGCAGACCGTTGGCCCGGAGATCCGCCAGGAAGCGTTCGATGTCTCCTGCTGTGCGCTCCGGCGCGATGCCATATTCCTCGCTCAATTGTTGGGCAACGGCCGTCATGGATTTGCCCTCCACCAGACCCTGCCAGATACGGGCGCCCGTAGAGTTGGACTTGAAGAGAAGGCCCTGCCCGGTGTCGAGCAGCAATAGAGCGCCGCCGCCGGTCGACGCCCGGACTTCCGCGGGGACAATCGGTACACCCTCCCCGGGCGGTTTCGGCTGCGCCACGGATTGCGCCGCGCGCCGGTAGCGGAAGTGCCGGATGGCCCGGCGAAATGACGTGAACATGACCCTCCGAATTTGCAGGGCTGAACTCCCCCTGAGGCTACGTTATGTTCCGATCCCCCACAATCCCGAATTCTCTTATCGTTTCGTACCCATTTCAGGTGATGCCGCCATCGCCGGGTTCTACCGCCACCGCTACGCCGCCGCCGGCGCCGTGGCGCGCCCATCGGCGGCGCTGCCGGCCTGCTCTCGATTGCGCAGCCAGAATTCGAACAGAATCAGGTGGCGCAACTGCGATTCATTGCACTCCAGACCCGCCACCAGCCTGCGCAGGCGGAATTCAACGCTGCGGCGGTCCACGTAACCAAGCTGCACCAGACCTATCTCTCCGGGACGGCGCAGAAGCTCGGAGGCGCACGGCCGGAGAGCGTTCAGGAACATGGCGTCGTAGCCTCCCTTGGAGCGGCGGCGAAGCACCAGATCGGGAACGATGCCGGCGAAGGCGCGGCGCATCAGGCGCCGGGGCTCGCCCGGCCGGCAGACGGCCGCGGGCGGAATGGCCAGCATGAATTCCACCAGCGGGCGGTGGAGAAACGGATGGCAGTACTCGACGCCTTGCATGGGTTCGGGACATTGCAAGGCCCGGCATTGCAGAACCTCATGGAGCGCCTTGAGCCGTTTTCGGCGAGCCGGCAACGCGTGCCGCAGCCAGTCCTGTGCGGAGAGGCCGCGCTCGTGAAGGGCGGCGATTCTGCTCAGGCCGGGGCTGAGGGAGTCGCCATAAGCAGCGTGGCCGGCCGCGTTTCGCGCCATATCCGCGTTGACCGAAGAGGCCACTCCGAGCGCGCGCCCGAGAATGGAATAGACGGGGACCCGCAGGGAATGGCTCCAGGCAAAAGCCTCGCGCACGGCTTGCGAAAACCGGCCCTGCCGCAGGTAGTCGCCGGCCTGTTCGGAATCGTCGAGCCAGTTTCCCATCATCAGGTCGCCAAGCTGGCCGGTGAGGAACACACGCGATCCGCCCGCCGCCATGCGGCGCGCCACCTCGGTCAGGCGCGGCCCCCACAACAGGGGCGCGGCGGCGGCGAAGTCCGGGGAGGTGGCGGGGTATTCGCCGGTTTCCAGATGGACCGCCGGAAGGTTACAGCTCTGCTCCACCGCGCGGTAAAACTGTTCGTCGGTAGACCCGGCGGAGCGATAGCTGAAGCTGACCAGTCCGGGCGCTCGGACCTTGCCGCCCTGAATCAAGCGGTGGGCCATGGAGACCACCGACGACGAGTCCAGGCCGCCGCTCAGTTCGGCGCAGACCGGCGCGGCGGTGTCGAGGCGGGCGGCAACCGCTTCCTGAAACAACACCCGCAGTTGCTCTTCATATTGCGACTCGTCTCGATAGTGGATGGTCCGGCTGACCGGAAGGCTCCAATACTTGGTCGTCTCCAACCGCTGGGGCGATACGCTGACGATGGAACCCGCGGGGACCGGGAGAACGCCGCGATACGGCGTTCGATGTGCAGCGAGGCCGCGGCTGAGGAAGGCGGCTGCGTAGTCTTCGTCGAGGTCTCCGGCGCGGGCCCACTCGGCGATATCTTTGAGCGACGAGGACCAGATGAGGCGGCTGGCCGTCCGATGGAAATAAAGCGGACGGGTGCCGGCGTAGTCGCTGGCGAGCGATACGGTCCGATTCCGCGCGTTCCAAATGGCCAGGCTCCAGTCGCCCACGAGCCGGCCCAATCCCGCAGGGCCATCGGCCTCATGGATGGCGAGGGCAACGGCGCTGGCGGGCGCCCGCGATCGGTTTTCGTCAAGCCTGGCAAGCAGCTCGGCGCGGTTGTCCAGCCGGCCGTCAAAGGTGCACGCGCGGTGGCCCGCCGAGCAACAGCCGGCGCCGCGGTCGCGCCGGGAATCGGGCGATGCGGCGTATGCCATCAAAAGTCCGGGAGCGCCGTAGATCTCCAGAGCGGCGGGCTCCGGACCATCGAGGCTCCGCCCAACCCGATCGCGATCTTCCGGGGAGACCGGCCGCAAATCGAAGTAAAAAATGCCCGCCAATTTACCCATGGATCGCCTCACGCCGCGGCGAGCGCAACCGGTCATAGACACCCTGCGCGAACTGGCACGAAATCTGGACCAGCCGCAGCGCGATCTCCAACTCGGAGTCGTTCCGTGGGGCATAGACCAGCACCAGCGACTCCGGCAGGAACCCGGCGCGGACCAGCAGATGCAGTTCGGCCCAGCCCAATTTCAGAACTTGCGGGCGAACCTCCCGCGGCAGCGTCAAATGGAGGCTGCCCTCCGGCGCCGCGTGAAGATGGCAGAATTCGAGGCCGTCGATGAACGCCTCGGCGGGGCCGAGAGCGCGCTCGTCGGACACCCACAGGGCCTGCGTCTCGGGGGAGGCCATCCGGCTCTGCCGCGCGCGCACGTGGGGAAACTGGAGACTGCGATCAATAAGGCGCGCAACGATGGCAGGGGGCGGCCACTGATCGAGTTGTATGTGGGGCAGTACGCCGCTGGTCCTCGGGGGCGGCCCCGATCGCGCGGCGGCAAACGGCAGTGGAGCCCATAGCAACGCCTCCGGCCCCCTGTTGAGGCGGGTATGTCTCAACATGGAATCCAGTCTGCGGCAGTGTGGAGCCGCAGCGAATCGCCCAATCTGCTAGAACGGTTGTTACCAAATCTGGTAATAGCGGGGGCTAAGCGGGAGCGGCCGGCTATCGGCGTTCAGTGATCGGCTACAGATGAATGATGCCGCGGCGCAGCGCCACCATAACGGCGTGAGTGCGGTCGGTGGCGCTGAGCTTCGCCAGGCAATGCTTGATGTGGGCGTTGACGGTGGCTTCGGTGACCCCTAGCCGGTGCGCTATTTCTTTATTCCGAAAACCGGAAGCGATCAGTTGCAGCACTTCGATCTCGCGCGCGGTGATATCCGGCCGGGGAAGGTTCTCGGCGATGCGCGCTCCCACTTGCGCGGGGATGTACCGCTGCCCGGCACAGACCTGGCGGATGGCCTGGATGAGCTCGCGCCTCACCATGTCCTTCAGCAGATATCCGCGGGCGCCGGCCTCGAGCGCGCGGTAGATTTCGGCATCGCCATCGGCCGTCGTCAGGACAATGATCTGGGCATTCGGCGACCTCTGGCAGATGCGTTGGATGGCTTCCGAGCCGCTGAAATCGGGCAGCAGCAGATCCATCAGCACTATGGCGGGGCGCAACACGAGGTAGGCCGCGACTGCCTCGCCAGCGGTGCCCACGTCGCCCACCACTTCCATGCCGGGCTCGGAAGAAATGATGGCCTTCAGGCCATCCCGCACCACAGGATGATCGTCGACCACCAGGACCGTGATAGGACCCTTGGCACTCATTTCCTTGTAACGTTGCGGGAATTCCTTAAATTATACCCGATGGGAAATCGCGATCCCGATTTGTTGGGCGATAATAGTGCCTGCACTCACGACAGGAGATGACCGGGGTGAAAACCTGCGCGGTACCCGGAGGGAAGGCATGCCTCCAATTCCCGGCCGCTGCGGCCGCTCTGATCGCGCTCGCCAATTGCGCTTCTGCTCTGACTCCCGGACTGTCTCTCACGCAGTACCTGCACACGAGCTGGACCCAGATGGAGGGCGCCGTGGTGCCTGGCGTGGAGGCTCTGGCCCAGACCAGCGACGGTTACCTGTGGCTGGGAACAGCCCAGGGGCTGCTCCGGTTTGACGGCCTGCGCTTCGCCGCCTGGAAGCCGCCGCAGGGAGAAAAGCTGCCGGGCGAGGCGATCAAATCGCTGGCTGCATCGGCTGACGGAGGTCTATGGATCGGCACGGAAAGCGGCATCGCCAAGCTGCGCGATGGGCACCTGGTCCCCTGCGCCGGAGGCAATGTCTTGACCAGCCAGACGATTGCGGCCATGCTCGAAGATCGCGCCGGACGCCTTTGGGCGGGTAGCGCGCAAGAGACCGCCGCCGGACTCGTGTTGATCGAAAAGGGCACGGTCAAGACGTTTGGATGGGAGTCCGGGCTGCCAGGCCTTCAAGTTCCGTCTTTGTTTCAGGACCGCGGCGGCACGATCTGGGTGGGAACGTCGGCGGGCTTCTGCCGCTGGAATGGCAGCCGAGCGGAACAGTGCCGCCTCACCAGCCCGGGCGACAGGATCGACTCAATCACCGGAGATGCCGCCGGGAACCTGTTCCTCGCCGGCGTGACGAGTGGCATCCTCCGCTTTGCCAACGGCAGAATCGAGCCGGCCAGCGGTCCTCTCAGAAATGATTTTAAGGCTCTGTTGCGGGAACACGATGGCAACCTGTGGATCGGAACCATGAACCGGGGTCTGCTGTGCCTGCGGAACGGCGGGACGGAGCACTTCACCCGCCGGGACGGGCTATCGAGCGATGAGATAACGGCCATGTTCGAGGATCGCGAGGGGAATCTGTGGGTGGGGACAGCGAATGGCCTGGACCGCTTCCGGCAGCCGAAGGTGGCGCGTTGGTCCACACAGGACGGCCTGGCGGGAAACTCCATTACCGCGGTTTGCGCCACTCGGGACGGAGACGTTTGGGTGGCCGCCGTTGGCGGCGGACTCAGCCGCGTGCGCGGCAATCGCGTGACGACGTATGCGCGAGAAGCGGGGCTGCCGCCGGCCACGGTCCTGTCTCTCTACGAGGATGCGCGCGGGACCCTCTGGGCGGGCACGACCGGCGGGCTGGGCTACTTGTCCCACAACCGTTTTGTGGAGATCCGGGGGACCGCGGGGACGCGCCTCACTCGTGTCTTCGCCATCACCGCCGGCCGCAGTGGAGGGCTCTGGCTGGCCGACGCGCAACGGGGCCTGTGGCAATTGCAGCATGGCCTGCCCGCGCCGGCCAAACCGGATGGCCTGCCGCCGGGGAAGAGCATCTACCAGCTCCACACCAGCCGCGGCGGAGATCTATGGATCGGCTATCACGAAGGCGGCATCGCGGTCGTGAGCGGCGGATCGGTTCATTCCTACGACCCGCCGAACGGGCTGGCGGCCGGCCCGGTGCAGGCGATTTACGAAGACAGTCTCGATAACGCCTGGGTGGGAACCGGCCAGGGGCTGAGCCGGTTTCGCAAGGGACACTGGACAACATGGACTACCGCGCAAGGCCTGCCGGAAGGCGGCATCCAGGCGATCGGCGAGGACACGCACGGCCACCTGTGGCTGGTAACTGCCGCGGGCCTGCTGGCGCTCGAACTTTCCGGCCTGGAGAGAATCGCCGACGGCGCGCCCCAGCGCCTGGCGTTCGCCACCTACGGCCCTGGCGACGGCATCCGTCCGGCCAAATTCGGAATGTCCGGTCCGCGCATCGCCAGGTCGCGCGATGGACGGCTTTGGATCGATACGCAAGACGGCGTCGCCAGTATCGATCCTGGAACGATTCGCACCAACACGCTGCCTCCGCCGGTCGCCATCGAGCATTTGCTGGTCGACGGCAAGCCGCTCGAACTCCGCGCACGCGAGATCGGTCTGCGCGGCCGCGCCGTCCAATTCGAGTACACCGCCCTCAGCCTGACGCAGCCGGAATCGATTCGCTTCCGCTACAAACTGGAGGGCTTCGATAAGGATTGGGTGGAGGCCGGAACCAGGCGCCAGATCGTCTACGCCAATCTGCCGCCCAGGCACTATCGCTTCCGTGTGATCGCCTGCAACAACGATGGCGTCTGGAACCGAACGGGAGCGGCGCTGGCATTTCGCGCGGAGCCGTACTTTTACCAGACGTGGCTGTTTCTGGCGTTGTGCGCGAGCGCGGCCGGGCTGGCCGGCTATGGCGGGCACCGGCTCCGCCTGCGCCAGCTCCGATCCGGATTCCGGCTGGTCCTCCAGGAGCGCACGAGGGTCACCCGCGAGATGCACGACACCATCCTGCAGGGATTCGCGGGGGTGGTATTCCAACTGGAGGCGGCCTCGCGCCAGATGGCCAACTCGCCCGAAGCCGGCAAGCGCAGGATGGATCTGGCGCTGGAGCAAGCCGACCGTTCCTTGCGGGAGGCCCGCCAGGCGCTCTCGGCGATGCGCATTTCCGCGCTGGAGAACAGCACGCTGCCGGAAGCGCTGCGGACGGCGTCCCGGCAGATCGTGGAGGGCACCCCCATCCGCTTCGACATGGCAGTGACCGGAAAAGCCCGCGAGCTTCCTTACGATGTGCAGGCCAACCTGTTCATCATCGCCCGGGAGGCGATGACCAACGCCATGAATCACGGGAAGCCGCAGCGGATTACGCTCGAGCTGGTGTATGCCGCGCACGAGGTCCGTCTCGCGGTGCAGGACGACGGCGTGGGTTTCGATCCGCAGGCGGCGGCCGCCAAGAACAACCATTGGGGCCTGGCGGGAATGAGCGAGCGCGCCCGGCAGATGGCGGCGTGCCTGACGGTCGATTCCGTACCGGGCCAGGGAACCAGGCTGGAGGTGGTCGTGGGACAGAAGGGTTCGCGCCGCTTGCGCCGTTGAAGGGCGGCGGGCCGTTTGATTCAGCTATCTTGCTTAACTGCATTAATCAAGTCGCCGTCCCGGAAGCTGTTTGTACGTAAACTAACGTAAACTCAGGTTTTCCCCTTACTCTGGGCGAATTTTGGCTCACTGCGTCATCGCGGCATGTTAGACTTGCGCTTTCTATCACGAACGAAGCGAACTTAGTTGCTACGGAACGAAATTGGGACTGATACCGGGCTCCCCGGCACGGAAAAGATCGTTTGAATCTTGGGCCAGTCTTTAAATTTTGAATGCCATGGATCTAGAAAACGTCATTCGCGAGCTATATGCGCAGAAGGCGACCCTGGAGCAGGCCATCTCCCTGCTTGAGGGGTTGCAGCACAAGGCGGCACCTCCATCGGCGGCGTCGGACGATACCAAGCGTCGAGGCCGAAAGTCGATGGACCTGAAGGAACGTCAGGATGTTTCCGCCCGCATGAAGAAATACTGGGCGGCGCGGCGCAAAGAACAGGAGAAGGTGTAGGGAGAGGCGGATAAGGGCGAAAGCCTGAACCCCAAGTCCTGAAAGATCACCTCCCATGGCGATGCGATCGCGCCGTAGCGTGAATCGGGCGCTCTGGGATTCTGCGTCCTCGGCTGATTAATTAACCGAAGAGGACTGGTGATGCCCGCCATAGCTGGCTACGCTCAAGAGAGGATTATGTCCTCCCTGGAGCAGCAACCCGTGAAACGCGACTGGACCCTTGTAGTGATTGGTTCGGTTCTGGTGTTCAGCGCCTACACCTTTCTCGTAGTGTTACCTATGGCCCGATCCGTGAAGGCTGAGATTCACGATGCCGGCTATCCGAATACAATGTACGACCTCCGGCTTCGCATGGCCAGCGAGGACTCGGCCCGCTTCATCGATGAGTACATGCCGGCTTTGCAGGCATGCGGGACCAGGCGTGAACTACTGAAGAAATCGATTGAAGCCGTCACCGTCGCCGATGGTCTGTACTGCGAATTCGGGGTAGCCACCGGCGGCACGATTAACTACATTGCATCCCTGATTCCGCAGAAGCCGATCCATGGTTTCGATTCTTTTGAAGGCTTGCCCGAAAACTGGCGGGAAGGCATGCCGAAGGGAACGTTTGCCAGGATGGATCTGCCGCGCGTGCGGCCGAATGTGGTGCTGCACAAGGGCTGGTTCGATCAGGTGCTGCCCGGGTGGAAGGGGCGATTCAGCGGTCCTCTCGCGTTCGTTCATATGGATGCCGATCTTTATTCGTCCACAAAGACCGTGCTGGAGGGGCTGGCCGATAGAATGGTTCCGGGCACGATCATCCAGTTCGATGAGTTTTTCTTGTATCCCGGATGGAAGTTAAACGGCGAGTACAAGGCTTTCACGGAATTCCG
This sequence comes from Terriglobia bacterium, assembly GCA_020073615.1. Classification (GTDB taxonomy): domain Bacteria; phylum Acidobacteriota; class Terriglobia; order Bryobacterales; family Bryobacteraceae; genus JADGNR01. The sequence continues at coordinate 21,339 of JAIQEX010000010.1, read as the reverse complement.
CGATGCCTATCACGTTCAGTTTGAGTACCTGGGTTATTCCACCGAAAGCGGACAGGTTGCCTTGAAGATCAAGAGCGTCTCACCGGCGAAGTAGACCGGCGAGGCGCCCTCTATTCCGTATTGTCACCCGCCGGTCAGGACCCGGGCGCACTCTTTGGCAATTTCCCACTCCTCCTGGGTACGCACCACCACGATGCGTATGGCCGAATCGGCCGCCGCGATGTCCGCATCTCCCTCCGCGGCGTGATCATTCTTCACGGGGTCGATTTTCATCCCTAGAAACGCGAGCGTCTCGCAGGCCGCCGCCCGCAGCGGCGCGCAGTTCTCGCCCACGCCGGCGGTGAACACCAGCGCGTCGAGGCCGCGGAGGCTGGCCGTCATGGCGCCTATGGAGGCGCACAAGCGGTGCACGTAGACGTCGAAAGCCAGGCGCGCGCGCTCGTGGCCCGCGGCCATCGCCGACAGGATGTCGCGCATGTCTCCGGAGATCCCGGAGAGGCCCTTCAAGCCGGATTCCTGGTTCAGGACGCGGTCCAGGTCCTCGGCGCGGTACCCGCAGTGGCGCACCAGATGGATCAGGATGCCGGGATCGATGGAGCCCGAGCGCGTCCCCATCATGAGGCCTTCGAGCGGCGTGAAGCCCATGGTGGTATCGACGCTCTCTCCGCCGGAGATCGCCGCCAGCGAGCAGCCGCTGCCCAGGTGGCAGGCGATCATGCGCAGCGAGTGCAAATCGCGTCCCAGAATTTCGGCAGCGCGGCGCGATACGTACTGATGGCTGATGCCGTGGAAGCCGTAGCGGCGCGTGCCCTCGGCGAGCCAGTCATAAGGCCCCGGATAGACGTAGGCCGCGGGCGGCAGGGTGGCATGGAACGCGGTATCGAACACCGCCACCTGCGGCGTGGCGGGCCCGAAGATCCGTTCCGCTTCCTCGATGGCCTCCACCTCCAGGCGGTTATGTTCCGGCGCGAAACTGGCCAGCCGCGCGATGGCGGCCATTACATCGGGCGAGATGCGCGTGCTCTGGCGGAAGGCTTTGCCGCCGTGGACGATCCTGTGGCCGATAGCGGCGATCTCCGCGCGGTCCGCAACGGCGCGCGCGGCGCCGCTCCACAGCATGGCCAGGAGCGGCTCGAGCGCGGCCAGCGGGGATGCCACGGCGATGGTCTGGTGGAGCGGCGCGCCGTCGGCGGCGGCGATGCGGATCTCGGCCGAGCCCTCGTGGTGTTTGAAATCGACGCGCGCATCCCACAGCGGAGGCGGCGCGGCGGCCGGAGGGGAGCCGGCCAGCTCGAACAGGCTCGCTTTGAAGCTGCTGGACCCTCCGTTCAGGGCGAGGATTTTCATGGTGGGGTAGGCCTCCTGGCCTGCCCGGCGCGAAGCGGGCATTTCGTTACCGGGGCACGGTTGAAAATCCCGACGCGCGGGCTTTTCAATGGCATCGTTGCGCGCCGGCGCGAAATGAAATACGGTTGAAAGCCTCGCCGTGTGGGCAGCGCCAGCCCATGTGGGGCGGGATGGAATCCCGCGGCGGGTTGGTAACCCGCCTTCTCGCCGCCTTTTCGGTGGCCCTTCCGGCCATGGGGGCAGGCCAGGGGGCCTACCCCACTTAATACGGCCATTTCCAATCGCGCACTTCGGGCAGATCGTCGCCGTGTTTGACGATGTACTGTTTGTGCTCGATCAGCTTGTCGCGCAGGTGCTGTTTGAAATGCGCCGCTACGTCGCGCAGGCGCGGCACGCGGTCCACCGCGTCGCCCGCCAAGTGGAAGCGGTCGAGATCGTTGAGCACGGTCATATCGAAGGGCGTTGTGGTGGTGCCCTCCTCTTTGTAGCCGCGCACGTGGATGTTGTCGTGGTTGGTGCGGCGATAGGTGAGGCGGTGGATCAGCCACGGATATCCGTGGAAGGCGAAGACGACGGGCTTGCCGGCGGTGAACATGGAATCGAATTCGCGGTCCGAGAGGCCGTGGGGATGCTCCGAGGCAGGCTGCAGGGTCATGAGGTCCACCACGTTCACCACGCGGATCTTGAGGTCCGGCAGGTTCTTGCGCAGCAGGTCCACCGCGGCCAGCGTCTCCAGCGTGGGAACATCGCCGCAGCAGGCCATCACCAGGTCGGGCTCCTTGCCCTGGTCGTTCGAGGCCCAGCCCCAGATGCCGATTCCCGCCGTGCAGTGCGTGACCGCTTGGTCCATATCCAGCCATTGCAGCGAGGGCTGCTTGCCCGCCACAATCACGTTCACGTAGTGCCGGCTGCGCAAACAGTGGTCCGTCACGGAAAGCAGCGTGTTGGCGTCGGGCGGCAGGTACACGCGCACCACGTCCGCCTTCTTGTTCACCACGTGATCGAGAAAGCCGGGGTCCTGGTGGCTGAAGCCGTTGTGGTCCTGCCGCCAGACGTGCGAGGTCAGCAGGTAGTTCAGGGACGCAATGGAACGCCGCCAGGGAATGTGGCGCGTGACCTTGAGCCACTTGGCGTGCTGGTTGAACATGGAGTCGATGATGTGGATGAAGGCTTCGTAGCACGAGAAGAATCCGTGCCGGCCGGTGAGCAGGTACCCTTCCAGCCAGCCCTCGCACATGTGTTCGCTGAGCACCTCCATGACGCGGCCATCGCGGCCGACGTGGTCGTCATTGGCCAGTATTTCGGCGGTGGAGACGCGGTCCGTCACTTCGAACAGCGCGTCCAGGCGATTGGAGGCGGTCTCGTCCGGACCCATCACGCGGAAGTTGCGCGCCTCCATGTTGAGCTTCATGACGTCGCGCAGCATGCGGCCCATGACGCGCGTCGCCTCGGCCGTTACCGTGCCGGGCTTGGGGACCTTCACGGCGTAATCGCGGAAGTCCGGCAGGTTGAGCTCCTTCAGAAGCAGGCCGCCGTTGGCGTTGGGGTTGGCGCCCATTCTCCGCGCGCCCTGGGGAGCCAGCGCGGCCAGCTCGGGAATCAGCTTTCCGTGGCCATCGAACAGCTCCTCGGGACGATAGCTCTTCATCCAGTCTTCGAGGATTTTGATGTGCTTCGGCTTGGCGGCCATCTCCGTCACCGGCACCTGGTGGGCGCGGAACGTGCCTTCGATCTGCACTCCGTCAACGACCTTCGGGCCGGTCCAGCCTTTCGGAGTGCGCAAGACCACCATCGGCCACGGACGGCGCTCGCGCGCGCCCTCGGCGCGGGCGTCCCGCTGGATGTCGTGGATCTCGGCCACGATGGCGTCGAGCGTGCCGGCCAGTAACTGGTGCACGGCCGCGGGATCGTCGCCCTCGACGAAGTGCGGGCTGTATCCGTAGCCTTTGAACAGGTCCGTCAGCTCCTCGCGGCTCACGCGGGCCAGGACGGTCGGACCGGCGATCTTGTAGCCGTTGAGGTGGAGAATGGGAATCACGGCGCCGTCGCGCGCCGGGTTGTGGAACTTGTTGGAGTGCCAGCTTGCGGCCAGCGCACCCGTTTCCGCCTCGCCGTCGCCGATCACGCAACAGACGAACAGGCCGGGGTTATCGAAGACGGCGCCATAGGCGTGCAGCAGGGCGTAGCCCAGTTCCCCGCCCTCGTGAATGGAGCCCGGCGTCTCGGGCGCCACGTGGCTGGGAATGCCGCCGGGAAACGAAAACTGGTGGAACAGCCGCTTCATGCCCGCCTCGTTCTCCTGCACGTGGGGCCAGAATTCGCTGTAGCTGCCCTCCAGGTAGGTGTTCGCCACCAGGCCCGGGCCGCCGTGACCGGGGCCGGCGATATAGATCATGTCGAGGTCGTATTTCCGGATCAGCCGGTTGCAGTGCACGTAGATCAGGTTGAGGCCGGGAGTGGTGCCCCAGTGGCCCAACAGGCGCGGCTTGATGTGCTCCAGCTTGAGCGGCGTCTTCAGCAGGGGGTTGTCGTACAGGTAGATCTGCCCAACCGACAGATAGTTCGCCGCGCGCCAGTAAGCGTCCATGCGGCGCAATTCCTCGGCCGTGAGCGGCCCCGGCGCGGTGGTGGATACGGGGGTTTGGGTTTCGATCATCACAGCATCCTTTGCTCTATGATCGAACAATTGCCGGGCGCGCGCTTCGGCGCAGGCCGCGGTTCTGTGCCGTCCCGAACGCTCGCGCCTACCAGAGCAGAAACCGCTTCCGCCGCTTGATGGCAATCGGGACGGGCGGGAGAGGTTCGCCGGCCAGGACGGCACGCGGATTCTCTTCGAGCACGCGCCGCGCCGCCGGGGCTCCGAAATTGCGCGCGACGTACTCGCGTGCCTCGTCGAGACCTGGAGGCCGGTGCTCGGCATGGTGCGCGTCGCTGGCCAGGAAGTGGACCAGGCCGCGGCCCATCAGGTCGTGCGCGGAGGCCTTAGCCGAGCGGCCGAAGCGGCCGAAAAACGATTGCGCGGTCACTTGCAGGAGGGCGCCTTGCCGGACCCACCCCTCCAATTCCGACAGCCGCTTCTGCATGATCGGATTGCGCTCGGGGTGCGCCACAATGGGGCGCAGGCCGGCCTCCATCATCCGCGCGAAGACCTGCGGCGTGGTTTTGGGAACCAGGAAATCGGAAAACTCCACCAGCACGTAGCCGCGATGGCCGATGGAGTATTTTCCCGGCGACCGCACGGCGTCTTCCACGTTCTCCAGCGTCAGATGCAATTCGCAGCCATAGTGAATGCGCGGAGACGGACCCACCGCCTCCTGCAACTGGGCCACCTTGCGCTCCACCGCCTGCGCATCGAACTCGTATTTGAGGTTGGCGTGGGCAGTGGCCACCATGTCGGTGGTGCCGCAGGCGGCGGCCATGCGCACCATGGCCAGGGATTCCTCCAGGGTTTCGGGACCGTCGTCGACGCCGAACAGAATGTGGCTGTGAATGTCGATCATCGGAGGAGTGGCCGGCGGTTAGAATTTCATTCGTTCCAGCTTCCGGTAGAGCGTTTTACGTTCGATTCCGAGAATCTGGGCGGCCTTGCTCTTGTTGCCGCCGGTGGCCGCCAGCACGCGGCGGATCTGCTCCTCTTCGGCGTCGGCCAGGGTCTCCATGGGCTTCTCGCGCGAATCCATGGCGGTGAGCGCGTCGAGCACGGTTTCGCCGTCGATCTGGTCGGCCAGAATGGTCAGGCGCTCGATGACATGCTGCAACTGGCGCACATTGCCGGGCCAGGTGTAATCCTGCAGCGCCTTCACGCCGGAATCCATCAGCTTGACGTTGCGATTGTACAGGCCGGTGTACTTGTTGACGTAGAAGCGCGCCAGCAGGGGGATATCGCCGCGCCGCTCGCGCAGGGGCGGCATGGTGATGCGCACGGTGTTCAGGCGGTACCACAGGTCCTCGCGGAACTTGCTTTCGTCGACCAGCCGCTGCAGATCGCGGTTGGTGGCGGCAATCACCCGCACGTCCACTTCGCGGGGCCTGCCGGCGCCCAGCGGCCGGATCTCCCGCTCCTGCAGAAAGCGCAGCAGGTTGGCCTGGAAGTTCATTTCGATGTCGCCGATTTCGTCCAGAAACACGGTGCCGCGGTTGGCCGATTCGAACACCCCGATGCGGTCGCGGTCGGCGCCGGTGAAGGCCCCGCGCATGGCGCCGAACAACTCGCTCTCGAGCAGCGAAGGTGCGATGGAGGCGCAATCCACGGCCACGAACGGCTGGCTCGCGCGCCGGCTGAAGCGGTGAATCATGCGCGCCACCAGTTCCTTGCCCGTGCCGGTCTCGCCCTCCAGCACCACCGTGGCGTCAGTGGGCGCGACGCGCGAGACCTTCTTATAAACGTCCACCATCCCCGGCGAGATGCCGATCATCTCGGTCTCGGGAAGCTCCTCCTCCTGGGCTTCGTTTTCCCCGGCACCGCGCACCGCTTCGGCGCGCTCGATGGCGCCGGTCAGCACATCCAGGTCGAACGGCTTGGCGATGTAATCGAAGGCGCCGCCGCGCGTGGCCGCCATGACGGTTTCCATGGTGCCGCGTCCGGTCATCAGGATCACCGAGCAGAGCGGGTCCTTGCGCCGGGCGGCGTCCAGGATGTCGAGGCCGGTGCGCTCGTCGATGTAGATGTCGGAGATCACGATGGGGTACGCGTTATCCCGCAGGCGGTCGATGGCTTCGCCCGTGGTCGATACCGCGTCCACGCCGTATCCCTTCTCTTCGAGGGCCGTCAGAATGGTGAACTGCAGCGCGGGATCGTCTTCCACCAACAGTAGTCTGGGCATCAATTTCGTTGCACCGCGGTGGGCACGGGCGGACTCGCCGGGCGCCCGGACGCGGCGGGCATCACCAGCGTGAAACACGAGCCCGCGCCCGGCTGGCTGGTCACCTCGATCTGTCCCCCATGCTGTTCCACGATCTGTTGGACGATGGAGAGTCCGATTCCGCTGCCCGCCTCGCCCGATTCTTCCGCTTTCTTCGTGCGATAGAACTTCTGGAAAATGTGTTTGACTTCCTTCTGGTCCATTCCGATGCCCTGATCCTTCACGGCGATCCGGATCCGGCCGTCGTCCTGCCAGGCGGAGACCGCGACTTCAGTCTCACGGGGCGAGTACTTCACCGCGTTGGTAAGCAGATTGTAGCAAGCGTACTCCATCAATTCCCGGTCGCCGGTAAGCGCGAGCTCTTCGGGAATGGGCTCGAGTCTGATTGCGATGTGCTTGCGCTCAGCGAGGAGGCGTATGCGGTCCACGCAGACCTCCACCAGCGGCTTCACCGCCATAACCTCCTGCTTCAATTCCATCTGCCCGGCCGAGAGACGCTCCACGCTCAGGAAAATCTCCACCATCTTGGCCAGCCGCTTCGATTCCGAGTTGATGAGCTGCGCGATCTGCTTGCGCTTCTCCTCGGTGAGCGCGTACCTGGAGATCAATTCGCTCGATCCCTGTATGGAGGAAAGGGGCGTGCGCATTTCGTGGGTGACGAAGTGCATGGCCTGCTGGTAGCGCTCGCGCGCGGACTGCTCGATGCGCCAGTTGCGGCGCACCACCAGGGTGTAATAGGCCGCCGCCGTGAGGGTGCCGAACCACGCCGCCGAGGCCGGAGTGGCGAAGGAAAAGACGCGCTGGCGGGTGAAGAACAGGTAAGGCGCCACCTGCGCCGCCGCCAGCACCAGCAAGCCGCCGGCATAGGCCCACCACCCCGGCAGATAGCGGAAGGAAAGACCCGCGCCCACTACCAGTGCGAGGCTGAAGAGCAACACCCAGAGGTCGGAAACGTCGGTGATGAACAGGCCCTGGGCCATGGTCTCGAAGGCATGGGCGTTGATCTCGATCCCGGTGGTGGTCTGCCCTTGGGCGGCGGGCGTGAACAGGCGGTCGCGCACTTCGGTGGGCGCGGTAACTCCCACGAAGACTACTTTGCCCGCAAACTGCGCGGCGAGCGAAGGACGGTCGAGCAGGCGCTTGAGGGGGACGCTGGGGATGCTCATGCCGGGCGGAAGATAGCGCACGCGCATGAGCCGCGATTCGTCGCCGGCACGGCTGGGAATCACCGTGCCCGCCACGCGCAGATCCGTTCCGGGGCGCAGCTCCTCGATGGGCGCGCCGCGGCTGAGCGCGAATGCGGCCAACGCGAGGGCCCAGCGGCGGTCGCGGCCCGCCAGTTTCATCAGGGGGATGGAGCGCGTGACCGAGTCGTTGTCGTCGGGCTGGGCGTACACATGGCCGATGGCGGCGGCGCAGCGCGCAAATTGCGGCTTGGGATCTTCCCAGCGGACGGGATTATCCATGAACAGCGACGAGAGCACCAGGTTGGGGTTGGCGCACAGCGCCTGGGCCAGGGCCGCGTCCTCGGCCGGTTCGCCCTCATCGGTGAGCGTGACGTCGATCACCACGGCCCGCGGCCGGGCGGCGGCCACCAGGAGCAACCCATCGGCGAGCGGTTTGCGGATGCCGCGCATGCCGCCGCGCACCGCCGCCAGGGTAGCCTCGTCGATATCCAGAATCGCCGCCCGCACCGGCCACGGGTGGGGGCGGTACAGCCGGAACATAAAATCGTAAGCGTCGTTGTTAAGCTGCGCGCCGAACTTCCAGCTCCCCGCCACGGCGGCGACAAACGCCGCCGCCAGCAGCCCGACGTACCACGCCGTACTCTTCCAGCCCTTCCGCTCCATGGCTCGCGCCTGTCAGTCAGTCTAATCTCCAGTATAGTGAGTGGCGCGGGCGTGCTGGCGCCGGCGACCGGCGCCAGGCGGTTGCGAAAGATCGGGGTTCGCCGCGCCCTACTTGTAGTTCACGGTCTTCGACGTGGCGAAGTACGCAGTCGCGAAGGCAATGTCGACCTTGGGCACGGTGAACGTCTTCGGCTGAGTAAAGTTGAACACGATCAGCGAGCCCGTCCCAATGCTGAAACCTCCGGCGCTGATGATTGTGCTGGGCGGCATCGCCAGCAATACCGCAGCCGGCACCGTGAACGTCTTCGGACCCACCGGGGCGGTACAGGTGAATTCCACGATCGCCGACAAGCTGGAATTCGTAAGGTCCACAGCCACGGATGTTCCCGTGATGATCACGTAGCTGGCCGGGTCGCCGCCGGTCCAGTTAATCGTCACGCCCTGGGACCGCTGGATGTCCGTGATCTGGTCCGCGTTGCTCCAGGTCAGGGGCGGCGGCACCGCCAGACTCGTGCTGAAGGCATCTACGTCCGGACCGCCCGGGCCGGTGAAGGTGAACGTGCCGCCGGCATCCGGAATGAACAGCGGCAGCGGATTGGTGGCGCCGCCGCCCACCGTGGCTGAGTATTCGCCGGAATTGGCATCGCGCGGGATCGGCTTGGTGCCGTTCGGTCCGCTGACGCTGAGCGCCGGGCCGGCATTGAGGACGACAGGCTGCACCGGGTCGGTATCCGCTGAAGCCGTCCCCAGGAAGCTGAAGATGCTGCAACTGCCGATCGATACCTGCTGGAATGCGCCCTGCGACGCCGTAAACTGCTGCGGCGTGTACTTCGTAAACCCGCCGCCGGCGATCTCGGTTTTGATGGTGCCGGGGACTAAAGGATTGGACGACGGCGACGTGGCCCGGCCCAGCGTCACCGAACCGATGCTGAAGGTTCCCTTCCCCAGCAGCGTGCTGATGTCCCCCGAACTGATGCCGAAGGTGTCCGAACACGCGCCGCCCGTAGAGACCGGCATCGTGCTCACGTTGCCGACCGAATTGTTGATCTTGACGAGGATCGAATTGTAGCAGCCGCTGAGGCCGTCGGGCACGATCACGTTCACCTGGTCAATGCCCGAGCAGCACGGCGCGCGTCCGCTGTAGACGATTTTGGCCGGCTTCCCGCCGATGAAGACCTCCACGGGAACGCCCGGCAGGCTGCCCACCGGCGGAGTCTGCTTGTCGTCGCCGGAAATCGCGCCCAAGCCCGTGCCCCAGATCGTGATGATCTGTCCGGGCTTGCCCGGACTGGTCAGGCTGAAGGCCTGGAAGGTAGCGGCATCCATGACGGCCGCCGGTCCGCTGCCCTGCTGGTTCAGCGTGAATGTCCCGAAATTGTTCGGGACGACCGTGATGGCATGGGAAGCGCTCGTCTGGCCGTTAAACGTCACCGTAACCGTGCCTTCCCCCACCGGCGTGTCGGACGGCAGGATGGCGCCGATCTGGGTCGCCAGCACGTAGGCCGGTATCGCGTCCTTGCTCACACCGCCCACGGTGACCTTCACGGAAGTTCCGCCGAGGGTAGTATTCAGCGGGTAACTCGGCTGCTGGGTCAGGGCGGCTGGTCCCAGATTCGTTCCGAAAATCGCGAAGATCGATCCCTGGGCGATGCCCGAGTTCGGAAGGCCACGAGCCGCGTAGGTCGCGTTGCTGACGACACCGGTCGCGTCCGTCCGGATCGCGGGCGTCTGCGCGGTCCCAATTGTCACGGAAAGCACTGCAAGCATGCCAACAATTATGAAATTTCGCACCTTTTGCTCCTCACCGGATTATAGGCCCGGACCAGGCGGGATCGCTAGTTATCCGGTACTAGTGCCCTGCCGGGGGGGCCTGTGCCGGTACGCACCGGGACCTCTGTACCGCGGCCCGGGCCGGTCACCCGGCGCGGCAGGGGGCCGGTGCCGCCCCAACGGCGTGGCCCGGCCTTACTTGTAGTTCACGCCCTTTTGCGTGTCGAAGTACGATTCGGCGTAGGCCAAGTCGATATTCGGTATAGTGACCTTCTTCGGTATGGTGTGGTTGAACACCTCTAACCCGCCCGCGCCGACCGGCATCGCCAGCAACACCGCCGCTGGTACGGTGAAGGTGCCCGCGCTGGTCGGGGCGGTGCACGAGAACAGGGCGAACACTCCAGGGCCGTTCGGGTTGGTGACAACAGTCCCCTGAATGATCACGTAGCTGGTCGGGTCGCCGCCCGTCCAGTTGACGGTCACGCCCTGCGTGCGCTGGATGTCGGTGATCTGCTCTACGTTGGCCCATGCTAGCGGCGCCGCCAGTAAGAACGACACATTGAAGGCGCCTACATCGGGGCCGCCGAGACCGGTAAAGGTGAAGCTGCCGCCGGTATCGGGAATGAACCAGGGAAGCGGGTCGGTTCCGTCCCCGCTCAGAACTGTCCAATAGTTGCCTGAGTAGGAGCTCCAAGGGAGCGACATGCTACCGTTCGGTCCAGTCACCGTGAGGGCCGGGCCCGCGTCCAAACCGGGAGGCACCACCGGATCGGTATCCGCACCTGGCGGCCGCTGTTGTGGAAACGACAGGAAGCTCAACACGCCGCAGCTACCACTGGAAACCTGCTGGACTGGGCCCTGCGCCGCCGCATACTGAACCGGCGTGTAACGGTTGAAGTCGGCCTCGACGGACTCCAGCCTGTTGGCTCCAGGACCCATCGGGTTCGAGGAGAGCGATGTGGTGCAGTCCAGGCTGATCCTTCCCGTGCTGAAACTCGGCCTGTTCAGCAGCGGGGTCAGGTCCGCCGGGCTGATGCCGAACGTGTCCGAGCATGCGCCGCCCGCCGAGATCGGCATCGTGGTCACGTTTCCGATCGAATTGTCGATCTTGACGAGGATCGAATTGTAGCAGCCGCTGGGACCGTCGGGCACGATCACGTTCACCTGGTCGATGCCCGAGCAGCACGGCGCTCGTCCGCTGTAGACGATCCTGGCCGGCTTCCCGCCGATGAAGACCTCCACGGGAACGCCCGGCAGTCTGCCCACCGGCGGAGTCTGCTTGTCGTCGCCCGCAATCGCGCCCAGGCCCGTGCCCCAAATCGTGATGATCTGTCCCGGCTTGCCCGGACTGGTCAGGCTGAAGGGCTGGAACGTACTGGCATCCATGACGGCCGCCGGTCCGCTGCCCTGCTGATTCAGCGTGAATGTCCCGAAGTTGCTGGGGACGACCGTGATGGCATGGGGAGCGCTCGTCTGTCCGTTGAATGTGACCGTGACCGTGCCTTCCCCCACCGGCGTGTCCGAGGGCAGGATGGCGCCGATCTGGGTCTCCACCACGTAGGCCGGTATCGCGTCCTTGCTCACACCACCCACGGTGACCTGCACCGAAGTTCCGCCGAGGGTAGTATTCAGCGGGTAACCCGGCTGCTGGGTCAGGGCGGCCGGTCCCAGGTTAGTGCCAAAAATCGCAAAAATCGATCCCTGGGCGATGCCCGAATTCGGCAGGCCGCGGGCCGCATACGTGGCGTTGCTGACGACACCGGTCGCGTCCGCCCGAATCACAGGCTGCGCCGCCCCGGTTGCAATGGAAAGCACTGCAAGCACGCCAACAGTAGAGGCATTTCGCACCTTTTACTCCTGACTGAGATTATAGGCCCGAACCAGGCGGGATGACTAGTTTTCCGGACTAGCCCTACCCCACTGAACCGTTTATTAGAGAGTATCATACCTGTTATACCGTTGCCTATGGTACATTGATCCTTCGGAGGAAAAGAAATGAAGGCCGCGGTTCTCTGGGTTTGCCTGCTGTCACTGACTCTATCGGGACTCGCATCGGCCCAGACACCCACTATCACCGCGGTGGTGGATGCCATCTCTGCCGGCACCAGGCTGGCGCCGGGCAGTCTGGCGACTGTTTTCGGGACCAGCCTCGGCACCGACAAGTCGGTCGCAGTGACCGTGGCCGGCAAGAAGGCCTACGTCTTCTTTGCCTCGGATGGGCAATTCAACATTCAGATCCCCGTGGATGCCCCTGTGGGCCCGACAACAATCACGATAGGCGCCTCGGCACCGATGAGCATTACTCTGAGCCAATATGCTCCGGTGCTCGTTACCACCGCCGGCCTCGCCGCCGGACTCGCCGCGTCGCACTCGGATGGAACTCTCGTGACCGCGGCCAGCCCTGCGCAACCGGGCGAAGCGATTACCGTTGTCGCGATCGGACTGGGCGCCACCAAACCCCAGGTGCCCACGGGCACAGCAACGCCGCAGAGCATCTTCCCGACTGATCCGGCGCAAGCGACGGTAACGGTGGCCGGGCAACCCGCCACCGTATCCTTCTCCGGGCTGGAGCCCGGCGCCATCGGGATTTACCAGGTCAATCTCACCGTTCCTAAGGGAATTCCCGGCGGCAACCAGGCGATCACCCTCTCGATCGGCGGAGTTTCAAGTCAGTCGGGAACCATCCTACCGGTCGCCGGGGCACCCGGCCCGTTGATCCGCCCCGGCCCGGATGGCGTGTTGAGCGCGGGAACTTACTTTCCGCAGGGCGCTCCGGGGTCGGGAATCGCACAGGGGTCTTACTTCGTGGTAAAAGGGTCGGGCCTGGGGCCGGCGAGCATCGTGCTGGCGGCGCCTCCGTTCACCACCAGCGTGGGTGGCGCGAACGGCACCAGCATCACGGTTACACCCTCCGGCGGCTCGCCCGTCCAGGCGTTTATGTACTATGCGCTGGATGTACAGGTGGCTGGAATCCTGCCGTCTAACACCCCCGTGGGCCCCGCTACCGTGACCGTGACTTACAACGGGGTTGCCAGCCCGCCGGCTAAGATGACCGTGGTCAAGTCCGCCTTCGGTATGTATACCTTGAATCAGGGCGGTTCGGGTCCGGCTTTGCTTCAGAACGTCAGCTCCGACGGAAAGTCCGCGCCTTTGAACGCGCTGACCAACGCCGCCGCGCCGGGCCAGTTCCTGGTGCTCTATGGCACCGGCCTGGGGCCGGTGAGCACCTCCGACAGCGACGCCCCGGGGCAGGTAGTCCCCGTCGAAATCAGCGTCCAGGTACTGGCGGGTAACAAGGCCATCACGCCGATCTACGCGGGCCGCCAGCCGCAGTTCCCCGGACTCGACCAGATCGTGTTCCAACTGCCTTCCGACGACAGCGTTCCCGATGGCTGCTTCGTGCCGCTCGCCGTGGTGGTGAACGGCGTATCGAGTAACTATGGGACCTTCGCCAAAGCTACCGGCAGTTCCACATGTCCGGCCCCGCTGGGCCTGACTGCGAGTATGTTGGCCAGACTGGACCAGGGCGGCACACTCACTGGCGGCATAATCACGCTTACTAAGTTCACCGCGGAGGCTAGCGCGGCCGGACTAGCTGTGGATACGTCTACCGAAAGGGCGTTCGTCTCGTTCACTTCCCTCGATGCCAGCGGACTGTTCGAGCTGGCGCAGACTGCCGGCGCCGCGGGCGCCGTCCACCCGCCGGGAACCTGCGTAATGGGCACCGCCGATGTCTCCTTCGTGCTCACCTCCACCATCTCGCCAGGGTTGAAGCAACCGAACGCGGGATCGCCGCTCACGCTGGCCGGACCGAACGGCAAGACGGCGAGCCTGCCGTACGATGCCATCAAGGGGTATTCCGCTACCCTGGCGACGTCCACACCCCTCAGCACGGCCGCGTTCATCGAGGCCGGCGCATGGTCCATGAAAGCGCCCGGGGGGACCGACATTGGTTCCTTCACGGCCAACATCACGGTGCCCGCGCCGCTCGACTGCACCAACTGCGGAGCCATCGCCACCATCGACCGGACCAAACCGCTGACCATCAACTGGACCGGCGGCGGGGGCAGCCAGGATTCGGTGCATATCGGGGGCACGTCGATGGCGCCCTCGACGGCAGATCCCACGCAAAGCATCGCCGTGGCCTTCTCCTGCGCGGCGCGTGCCAGCGACGGGACGTTGACCGTGCCGGTAAGCATCCTGAGCCAGATGCCGCCCAGTTCCAACGACCCCAACGCCGCCGCTATCGGTGCGCTGACGCTGGTCAACGTGCTGGGCGCGGCCAACACTTTCACCGCGCCCTTGGCCGCCGGCGGGAGCCTCGATTTCGGGCTGTTCAATTACAGCTCGCTGTTCTCCAAGATCGTTGGCTACAACTGACCGGTGTGTGCCCGGCGTCACCCCATATCGCGCAGCAGCTTGACGCGCGGCCACGCCTGTCGCACCGCCTGGTAGAAACGCGCATCCGCCGTGACCAAGTCACAGCGATGGTCGAGCGCGAGCGCCAGGTATTCACAATCGTAGATGGGGCGGTCGCTTTCGAGCGACAAACTCAGTGCGCGGCGGTGGATGGCCACGGAGTTCACCAGGATCGGAACATCGCGCAGCAGGCCGTCGAAGAGAATCCCGGCGGCCGATGGCGTCAACTCCCGGCGGCGCACCCGCTTCCACAGGGCGTTTCCGACCTCCGAAAGCAGGAGCTCCGGGGCTATCAGGTCGATGGCGCCGTCCTGATATTGGTCCTGCAGACGGTACGCGATCTCCTGGTCTTCTTCGGGCAAGAGCCACTTGATGGCCACGCTGGCGTCGACCACTGCCACCGGCCGTTTCATCGATGCCCGCGGTCGCGGTCTTCACGGATCAAGGCGGCGCTCGACCGCATCTTGGGCAGAGAAGCCACAAACGCGCGGAACTCCTCTCTCTGCCGCTGCATGGTGCGGCGGCGGTTCCGTTCGGCAAGGCCCGATTCCAACTGGCGGATGATGTGCGCGTTCAAGCTGCGCCCTTCCTCCTGCGCCAGCTTCTTGAGCGCCTGGTGGAGGGGCTCCGGCACGTTCTTGATCGTCAGGTTAGCCATCCACCCAGATGGTACCATTTTGGAACCGACAAGGGCCGCGGCGTACTGACCCATGATCCGTTGAAGAGATGTCACCGCCGAGACGCCGAGGCGCCGAGGAAATCCAAGTCCAATGGTTTTCCGCGTGCTCGGCTGGCTCGGCGCGCAGACCCGAAGGAATCGGAAAGGCGCGGTTCGCGAGGTAACAGGGATCGACGGGGAAACCCCTGGTTCTCGGCGGCTCGGCGCCTCGGCGGTGAAAGCCTCCCGAATTCGGTATTATCGGACGTGGAGGCGCTTATGGCGGATGGCATCAACAGACGCGATTTTCTGAAGGCGGCGGCGATAGCGGCGGGGCCGGCGGTGATCGCCGCCCGCGGCGCCAACGAGAAGATCAACATCGGCTGGATCGGCGTGGGCACGCGCGGTTACGCGGGAATCGACTGGCTGCATACCGCGTCGCCCGACGACGTGCGGATCACAGCGATCTGCGATACCTATCAGGGATACATCGCGCGCGCCAAGGACCGCATGCAGACCGTCTGGGGGAACACGCCGGCCACCTATCTGGACTATCACGACCTGCTGGCCGACAAGAACGTCGATGCCGTCTTCATCATGACGCCGGAGCACCTGCACCACGATATGACCATTGCGGCGCTCAAGGCCGGCAAGCACGTCTACATCGAGAAGCCGCTGGCCCACACCATCGAAGAGGGCTTCGATATCGTGCATGCCGCGGAAAAATCGGGCAAAGTGGTGCAGGTGGGAACGCAGAACCGCAGCTCCACGCTCTACAAGAAGGCCAAGGAGCTGGTGGAGAAGGGGCAGATCGGCGAAGTGCACTTCGTACGCGCGTTCTGGTATCGCAATTCGCTGCCCAACGACCCGGCGTGGCGCTACGTGATTCCACCCGAAGCGACGCCCCAGAATACCGACTGGGGCCGCTTCCTGGGCCCCGCGCCCAAGCGGCCGTGGAGCGCGGAACGCTATTTCCAGTGGCGCCTCTACTGGGACTATTCGGGCGGGATTTCGACCGATCTTTTGGTGCACCAGACCGACATTGTCAATTACATGCTGAACAAGACGGTGCCCAGGAGTTGTGTGGCCTCGGGCGGCATCTACCGCTGGACCGACAAGACCGACGACCGCGACGTGCCCGACACCTTCAGCGCCATCTACGAGTACGGGGGCAACTTCCACATCAACTATAGCTGCTACTTCGGCAACGACCACTACGGCTACGGCGAGCAGTTGTGCGGCAACGAAGGCACCCTGGAGGTGATGAACCGGCAGGATCTGTACTTCACCCCGGAGATCTTCCGCGGGAAGGCGCCGGACAACATCAAGTCGCGCCAGCCGATTCATCTCAACGGGAAAAACGATTTCAACGAAAGCGACGGCGCCATCAACCACTTCCGCAACTTCGTGCAGTCGGTGCTGGGGAATGAGAAACCGATTGCGCCGCCGCTGGTGGGGCAACAGGCGGCCATCTCCGGCCACATGGCGACGCTTTCGTTCAAGAACCAGAAGAAAGTCGTCTGGGACGAAGCGGCCAACAAGTACCACTTCGCGTAGCCGCGCCACCAGCCGACCATGGCCGCTGCCGCCATACCCGAAGCGTACCCCGCCCGGCGGTTCGCCTCCCGCTGGATCATCGCGCGCCCGGTCGATCTTTCCCTGGTCATCGGCAGCGCGTTGGCCGGCTACGCCTACCTGCTGCTCTACACCGCCGCGGGCGTGCCGATTTCGCTGCTGTGGTGGTTCTGGTCGCTGGGCTTCGACGGCACCCATATTTTCGCCACCGCGTCGCGCACGTTTTTCGATAGCGAATCGCGCGCGCGCAACCCGCGCCTGCTGTTCGGCAGCCTGCTGTTCTTCTTTTCGCTCGGACCGGCGATGGTGCTGGCCGGCGCGAAAGGGTACCTGGCGCTGCTGGTGGGCGTCTGGGCTTACTACCACGTGATGCGCCAGCACTACGGGTTCATGGTGCTGTACAAGGTGAAGAATCGCGACCTCGGCCGGCTCGACAACGCACTCGACCGGCTGTTTCTGGGCGCGATGCTGGTATTCCCGCCCTTGCATCGCTTCTTCCTCCATCACCCCGAGGAGCTGGGCCTGCGCTTTTCGTTGGCACGCGCGGAGGCGCCGCTGTGGGTGCTCATGGCCGGCATCGCGGCATTGTATCTGGCGCGGCAGGCGGTGCGGTTCCGCGCCGGCGAAGCCGCCAACTGGCCGAAGTATCTCCTGCTGGCCGCGGTGGTCCCGCTGCACTGGCTGACATTCGCGTATATGAGCTGGCAGGCGGCGGTGCCCACCGTGACCATCGTGCACAACCTGCAATACCACGCGCTGGTCTGGTTCCATAATCGCAACCGCTACGCGGGCGTGGAGGGCCGCGCGCGCCATGGCCGCATTCCCTGGGCGGTGAGCCGGAGCCTGCTGGCCTACGCGGGCGCGGCGCTGCTGTTCAGCGCGCTCTACCGCGTTCCGGGGTTCGAGCTGGGCAAGGCGTCCGACCTGGCGTTCGGATTCTTCTGCGGCTTTGGCCTGACGCACTATTACCTGGACAGCCGGATCTGGCGCGTGCGCCATGACCCGGGCCTGCGGGAGGCGTTGCAGTTGGCGTGAGAGGCAGCCGGTCAGATGGCGGGCTTCCCGATCCCCTCCCCTTCCACGCAATCGTAGAGCCCCGCCGCTACGTTCTTGTATTCTTCCACGCGGCTGCTCGGCCATTCGATAACCACGCGGTCGGCCTTCTCCCGCCCGTCGATTCCGAAGGTGAGGGTCAGCTCCGATTGCGAGAGGTAGCTGGAGCCGGTCTTCACCATTCTCGATTGCGCGCCGTCGGGCGTCCATAGCCGCACCACCGCGCCCACGCCATCGCGGTTGGACCTGGTGCCCACCAGCCGCAGGCGGACGGACCGGCGCCCGTTGCGCACATCGTTGCGATAGAGCCGGGCCGGGCCCTGATTGGCGGTGATCAGCAGATCCACGTCGCCATCGCGATCGAAATCGCCGCAAGCGGCGCCGCGCGCCACGTGGGGGGCGGCAAAATCCGCGCCGGCTTCCCGGGCCACATCGCGGAAGCCGCCGCGGCCGTCGTTGAGGAACAGATGGGGCGGCTGGGCATAGCCCACATTGCCGTGGATGTTGCGGACGGTCTCATCGATGTGGCCGTTGGCGGCCAGCAGGTCGAGGCGCCCGTCGAGATCGGCGTCGAAGAAGATGCAGCCAAAGCCGAGCGTGTTGCGCGACGCCTGCCCGACCCCGGTCTGGAGCGCGATATCGGAGTAGACGCCGTCGCGGCCGGCGCGGTAGAGGGCGACCATTTCGTTGTCGAAATTGGTGATGGCGATGCCCGGGGCGCCGGAGTTATCGAAATCGGCCACGTCGATTCCCATGCCCGCCCGCGCCTTGCCGTCCTCGCTGAAGGCCACGCCGGCGTGCACGGCAACGTCCTCGAAGGTGCCGTTGCGGCGGTTGCGGTAGAGCTTGTTGGGCTGCGTGTCGTTAGTCACCAGCAGGTCCGGCCAGCCGTCGCGATCGTAATCGAGCAGCGCCACGCCCAGCGATTTCGAGCTGGTGTCGAATACGCCGCTGGTGGCGGTCACATCCTCGAAGGTGCCGTTGCCGCGGTTGCGAAACAGCCAGCAGGTCGAGCCGCGATAGGCTTCCGGGGTGCAGTACGACTTGCGGCTGCCGTCCACGCTGCAGAAAATGTCGTGCTCGGGCGACCACTTCACATAGTTGCAGACGAAGAGATCCAGATGGCCGTCGCGATCGAAATCGAACCACAGCGCGGAGGTGCTGAAGGAGCTCCGCCCGCCCAGGCCGGCGCGGTCCGTGACATCGAGGAAATGGCCCTTGCCGGTGTTCTGGAACAGGCGGTTCTGGCCCACCGCGGTCACCAGGATGTCGGGGAAGCCGTCGTTGTTATAGTCCGCGACGGCGGCGCCCATGCCGTACATCTCGACGGCCAGGCCGGCCTCGCGGGTCACGTCGGTGAAGGAACCGTTGCGATTGTTGCGGTACAGCTCGAGGGTGCTGCGCCGCCTGCGGTGGCCGGGCCAGTCCATACCGTTGATCAGCAGAATATCGAGCCAGCCGTCGGCGTCGTAATCGAGGAAGGCGCAGCCGGGGCCCATGGTTTCGGGCAGATATTTCGCTCCGAAGGCGCCGCTGTTGTGTTGGAAGCGGATGCCGGCGGGGCCGGTGACGTCCACCAGGCGAAACCCCGGATCGGAGGCCGCGGCGGCCGCGGGCAGCGCGGCAGCGCCCAGCAGAAAGCCGCGGCGCGTCACGTGATACTCGCCAGTCCGTTGCGGATGGCATACACCACCAGCTCCGCGGTGTTGTGAATGCCGAGGGTCTGCATCAGGTTGGCGCGGTGCACGGCCACGGTGTTGGCGCTCACCCCCAGCACGGTGGCAATTTCCCGATTGGACTTCCCGTGCACGATCAACTGCAAGACCTCCAGCTCCCGGGTGGTCAGCTCCGGAACCTTGCGCGAGGAAGGCAGACGCCCCAGGCGCGGATCCAGCACCTGCCCGCCGGCCGCCACCTTTCTGACCGCCTCCACCAGCTCCAGATCCACGGCGTTCTTCAACAAATATCCGCGCGCGCCGGCATCGAGACAGGTGCGCACATAGCTGGGCTCGGAGTGCATGCTCAGGATCAGCACGGCTGTGGCGGGCAGCGCTTTCAGGATGCGCCGCGCGGCGACCGCGCCGTTCATGCTGGGCAGCGCGAAATCCATGACCACTACCGCGGGATGAAGCTCCAGGGCCTTGTCCACGGCTTCCTGCCCATCGCCCGCCTCGCCCGCCACGAAGATGTCCGGCTCGTCCTCCAGCATGCGGCGAAAGCCACGGCGCACCAGGCCGTGATCGTCCACCAGCAGCACCGAGATTTTAGACTCCGGCATGCGCCTCCTCCGCGCTCAACGGCGCGGTGAATCGCACCAGCGCGCCGCCGCCGCCCCGCTCCAGAAGCTCCAGCCGGCCGTTGACCAGCTCGGCGCGCTCGCGCATCGAGACCAGCCCCATGCCGTGTGTCTCCTTTCCCGCCCCGAATCCCACACCGTCATCTTCCACTTCCAGGACCACGCGATCGCGCAGATAGCGCAGGCGCACCGCGGCATGGGTGGATTTCGAATGGCGCGCCACGTTGTTCAGCGCTTCCTGCAACACGCGGTAGACATGGATCGCGATGCTGCCATCCACCTGGCCCGTGCCGTCGGTCTGGTAGCGGATTTCAATTCCCGTCTGCTTCTCGAAAATGGGAAGGTGGGTGCTGAGCGCGGCCTCCAGGCCGGCCTCCTCCAGGATCACGGGATGCAGCGCCTGCGAGAGGGCACGGACTTTATCGAGCGTGGATTGGACAATCTCGCGCACCTCTTCGAGCTCGCCGCGCAACGGGGCCTCGAGCGCGGCGCCGCGCCGGCCGGCCCGTTGCAGCATGGCGCCGATGGCCGTCAGGATCTGCCCGAACTCGTCGTGCAGCTCCCGCGAGATGTAGCGGAAGGTGTTCTCCTGAATGGAGAGCAGTTGCCGCGCCAGCTCGCTGCGCCGCTCCGAAAGAGCCGCCACCTGCTGGAACATGCGCCGGTTGTACTGCACCAGGTACAGGCCGGTGGCCAGCACCACGATCAACATGGCCGCCAGAAACAAATAGGTATTCCGCTCCGCGCGGGCATAGATGTCCTGCGTTTGCGCGGCCACCTGCCGCTCGTTTTCGTTGTTCTGCACCAGGAGGCGCGCCACCAGCGTGCTCAAGGCCTCCTGCCGCGCCTCGAGCGACAGGCGGATGCGCGCGCGCGCCTCGCGCTCGTCGCTTTCGGCCAGCGCGAAAATGCGATCCAGCGCGTCCCAGAACTGCGCGAAAGAGCGCGCCAGGTACTGCCGCTGATCGGCCGTGCGATCGGCCGGCGAGAAATTCTCCTCGCGCTTTACGGCGTCTTCCAGGTCCACGCGAAGGCGCTGAAACTGCCCCCGCCAGGCGGTCAACGGATACGGCTCGCTGGCGTCCAGCATGTCGCGGATCGCCAGGGCGACCGAGTTGAGATCGTTTTGGATGCGCAGCAGCAGCAGCGAATCCGCGCGGTTGCGGTCGATGACCTGCGACTGGCGCTGGCGCAGGCTGCTGAGTTGGCCGATGGTGTAGAAGGAATACACCGCCACCGCCGAGATGGTTACGGCCAGGCCTGCCAGCAATCCGAAGGTGGGTGATCTCCCCGAGCGCACGCTTCTAGAGTCCTTACCCAAGAGATTGTAATGTAAATGAGTCAAGTTTTCAGGCGACGAGTTTTTCCTCCTTGCAGCAGCGGTCAATCTCCGTCTGGAGACGATCGAAGGCGGCCCGGAGAGGAGAGTCTCCGGGTGGACCAGCGGGCATGATTTGAGCGAGTTTTGGACGCAACAGGCGCGCGTAGGTTCGCGTGAAGAACAGGGCA